>JANNLG010000189.1:0-6880 GCA_031396695.1 Deltaproteobacteria bacterium | reverse complement strand
CCCCGCGCGCGGGGGCGGCGGCGGGGCGGGCCGTCGCCAAGACGCTCCGCCGGGGCGGCCCCCCGGGCGCCCGGCGGCGCGGCGCGCCCCCCCCGGGGGGGGTGGGGGGGGGGGGCGGCTTGCCCGCCCCGGGCCCCGCTGTCAGGCTTCTCCGCGCTCGATGTCGAGTTCTTTCATCTTGAGCTGGAGGCCGCGGCGGGAGAGGCCGAGCTTGCGGGCGGCTCGGGTGACGTTGCCTTCGGTCATGCGCAGGGCTTCGAGGATTGCGTCTCGCTCGATGCGCTGGGTGGCGGCGCGGATGCGCTCGCGCAGCGGCGTGGGCTCGGTGGTCGAAGTGGGGCGCGGCGTGGGCGGCTGAACCTCGGGGGGTAGATCGCGCGCGAGCAGCACGGCGCCGTCACACAGAAGTGTCGCCCGCTCGATCGCGTTTTCGAGCTCGCGGATGTTGCCCGGCCAGGGGTGCGCGCGCAGCATGTCCATGGCCAGCGGGTCGATGCTCGTCACCGGCCGGTGCAGCTTCGCGGCGAAGCGCTCGAGAAAAAGCCGCGCGAGCATCGGTATGTCCTCCGGCCGGTCGCGCAGCGGCGGCAGGTGGATCGGCACGACGTGCAGGCGGTAGAAGAGGTCCTCGCGGAAGCGGCCGGTGCGCACCGCCTCGCGCAGATCGCGGTTGGTGGCAGCGACCAGGCGCACGTCGACGTGGATCGTGTCTGTGCCCCCGACGCGATAGAAGCGCCCTTCCTGGATCGCGCGCAACAGTTTCGGCTGCGCGGCGAGCGGCATTTCGCCGATCTCGTCGAGAAACAGCGTGCCGCCGTCGGCGAGCTCGAAGCGGCCCGGCTTGCGCCCGACCGCGCCCGTGAACGCGCCCTTCTCGTAGCCGAACAGCTCGCTCTCGAGCAGCCCCTCGGGAATCGCCGCGCAGTTGATCTTGATGAACGGCCCAGACTTGCACGCGCTCGCACGGTGCAGGCTGCGCGCGACGATCTCCTTGCCGGTGCCGCTCTCGCCGGTGATCAGCACCGTCGCCGGCGTCGGCGCGACGCGCTCGATCACGTGCTTCACCTCCGCGAGCGCCAGGCTGTCGCCCGACAGCAGCGGCTCGGGGTCCTCGTCGCCGGGCAAACGGATCTCGTGCGACGCGAGTCGGCGCGTGCTGACCGCCTTCTCCATCACCTGTCGGATCTCGTCCGGATCGAAGGGCTTGGTCAGGTAGTCGAACGCGCCTTGCTTCAGGGCCTCGACGGCGCTGCCGACCGTGCCGTGCGCGGTGAGCATGACGACGGGAATCTCCGGGTGCGCGAGCCGCACGGCCTCGAGCAGCTCGAGCCCGTTCATGCGCGGCATGCGCAGGTCGGTCAGGATCGCGTCGATCGGCTCGCGCGCGAGGATCTCGAGCGCGGCCCCGCCGTCGGTGGCTTCGAGGGTGCGAAAGCCGTCGCGCTCGAGCAGCGCGGAGAGCACGCGGCGCATGTTCGCCTCGTCCTCGACGATCAGCACGCGTCGCGTCGGCTTCAAGCGCTCTCCGCGTCCGTCGCGGGAAGAACCGGGTAAGGCAGCCGGATCAGGACGCTCGCGCCTTCGCCCGGTCGCGAGCGGAGCTGGATCGTGCCGCCTTGCGCGCGGGTCAGACGCTCGCATAGCGCGAGGCCGAGTCCCGTGCCTTCCTTCTTCGTGGTGTAGAAAGGAATGAACGCGCGCTCGAGCGTCGTGTCGCTCATGCCGGGGCCGTCGTCGTCGACCGCGATCTCGAGCCAAGTGTCGTACGGACCGGTGCCCTGCGCGCGGCGCACGGCCACGCGCACGCGGCCGTCGGCTTCGAGCGCTTCGTAGGCATTCTGGACCACGTTCACCACCACGCGTTCGAGCTGATCGGCGTCGGCGTGCAGCGGCAGGAGGCCCGGCTCGATCTCGAGCGTGAGCGCCACGCCGGGTCGGCCCTTCGAGCGCGAGACCGCCTCGACGCAGCTCTTCACGAACGCGCCGACGTCGCGGATCGTCGCGCGCCGGGTCGCGGGCCGCGCGTAGTCGAGAAACGACTCCACGACGCGATTGAGCCGCGCGATTTCTTCGATGATCACGGTCCACAGCTCGGCGGCCTTCTCGTCGCTCGGCTGCTGCAGAACCGCCACCGCGCCGCGAATCGCGGCCAGCGGATTGCGGATCTCGTGCGCGAGCCCGGCCGCCATCTCGCCCAACGACACGAATCGGTCGCGCGCGCGCAGGCGCTCGAAGGTCTTGGAGTTCTCGATCGAGGTAGCGATCTGATCGGCGACCGCGCGCAGCAGCCGCAGCTCGTCGGTCGAGAACGACTCCTGCGGGCGCGCGTCGGCGAGCGTCCAGAAGCCGACCACTTGCTGCTTCGAGCGCAGCGGCAGCACCAGATCGGCGTCGAGGTCGCCGAGCGTCTCGCACAGCGCCTCGAGCCGGAGCCGGTCGTCCTCGTTCTTCGGGTCGTCGCGCCAGCGCTCGAGCTCGTCGCGCTGCAGCACCGCGACCTCCTCGAGCGCCGCGACCCAGACCGGCTCGGACAGCAGGCTGACACGCGTGCGTGTCGGCAAGCCGATGCTGCCCGCGAGCTGGTAGCCGAGCGTGGCGTCGTCGCGCAGGAAGATCGACGACGCGCGGAACAGATCCGCCTTCTCGAGCGCCGACAACAGCTCCTCGAGCAGCTCGTCGAGCGTGAGGATGTGCTTCAGTCGGTCGCGCAGCGGCCGCAGTCCCTTTTCGAGCGCGAGCTTGCTGGCGACGAAGCGGCGCTCGATCGCGCTCTGGATGCGGTCGCGCATGGGCGCGAAGAAGAGCAGCAGCGCGAACGACGCCACGAACGCGTTGAACACGAACAGGTCGACGCGCTCGCCGACCCAGATCCGGATCGCCGCGAAGAAGCCGGCCACCGCCACGGCCATCACGGCCAGTGCCAGTGTGTTGCCCACCAGCTGGCGCAGATCCGCGACGCGCACCTGCGACAGGTGCAGGAAGCCCGCGTACAGGTACAGGAGCGGCGTCAGCAGCGCGGCCACACGCGGCAGCCCGAGCTGCCACATTGCGGTGTCGAGCAGCGCACCGCCGACCACGATCGAGTGCGCGACCACCAGGTAGCGCAGCCGGCGCGCGTCGGGGGAATCGGAATCGTCGGGGCTCGGTGCGAAGCGCGCGAGCGTGACCGCGCCGGCGGCGACGCCCGCGAACGCGAACACGTTGACCGCGTAGTGAAGCAGAGGCGGCGGCGTTCCGGAAAGGATGATCGCCGCCGCGAAGCTCGTCGGCAGCACGACCAGGAGCGGCACGAAGCGCGCGAGCGAGACGGTGCGGCTCGCGAGCGTGGCGGCGACCAGAACCGCGAGCGGACCCGCCGCGACCAGGCCCAGATCTGCCAGCGCCGGCGCGAAGCTCACACCGAGATCCGCCGCCGCGCTGCCCACACACCAGACGAGATAGGCGAACGTCAGCGCGGCGAAGCGGCGCGCCGCCGCCTCGCGCCGCAGCGACAGGAACAGGGCGAGCAGGACCAGCGCGGCCACCGCTCCCATCAACGCGCTTTGCGTCTCCATCGCCTACCCGCTCCGAGAGGGACCTCTCCCTCCCTATTCGTTCGGGATCCCGGGCGCGGGACTGACGGGCGGTTTGACAGGCTCGGGAAGGCCGAGCTACGTTGCACGGAAATCCCTGGAATTCCAAGGGAATTTCCAACGGACGGGGGTTCTTCGTGAGTCACCTCTCGTGAGCCGCCACGTGAGCCGGTACCGATGACCCGCAGCGCCGCCAGCCGAATCTGTTTGGGGATCTCGGGCGGGATCGCGGCCTACAAGGCTTGTGAATTGGTGCGTCTGCTGCGCCAGCGCGGGCACGAGCTGCGCGTGGTCGCGACAGCGCACGCGCTCGAGTTCGTTTCGCCGCTCACGCTGCAGGCTCTTTCCGGTTCGCCGGTTCGCCACCAGCTGCTCGAAGCGTCGGCCGAGTCCGAGATCTCGCACATCGAGCTGGCCGACTGGGCGGAGGTGTTCGCGGTGGTGCCCGCGACCGCGAACGTGCTTGCGAAGCTCGCGCACGGCATCGCCGACGATCTGCTCACCACGGTGGCGCTAGCTACGAAGGCAAAGCTCGTGGTCGCGCCCGCGATGAACGTGAACATGTACCGGCACCCCGCGACGCAGGCGAACCTCGACACGCTCGCCAAGCGCGGCGCGCGCATCGTCGGGCCGGGCGAGGGCGAGCTGGCCTGCGGCTGGGTCGGCGAGGGCCGGCTGATCGAGCTCGACGCGATCGTCGCGGCGATCGAGCAATGCACCACCGAGCCCGTGCTGCGCGGCGAGGTGGTGCTCGTGAACGCGGGACCGACGGCCGAGCCGATCGATCCGGTGCGCGTGATCACCAATCGCTCGTCGGGTCGAATGGGCTTCGCGATCGCCGAGGCCGCCGCGCGCCGCGGCGCGGAGGTGGTGCTGGTGGCCGGCCCGGTCTCGCTTCCGACACCGTACGGTGTGGAACGGATCGACGTCGAGACCGCGCTCGAGATGCGCGAGGCAGTGCTCGCGGCGCTGCCGCGCGCGACCATCGCGATCCTGGCCGCGGCGGTCGCCGACTACGCGCCTTCGCTGGTGCTCGGCGCGAAGATCAAGCGCGAGAAGCGCGACACGCTGACGCTCTCGCTGGTGAAGAACCCGGACATCCTCGCCGAGGTCGTGAAGCTGCGCGGCAATCGCACGGTGGTGGGTTTCGCAGCCGAGACCAGCGACCTGCTCGCGAACGCGCGCGCCAAGCTTGCGCGCAAAGGCTGCGACCTGATCGTGGCGAACGACGTCTCGCGCGCCGACATCGGCTTCGACGTGGATCGCAACGAGGTGCTGATCGTCGGGCCCGCACCCGAGGACGTGCGCGAAATTCCGATCGCGCAGAAAGCCGACGTGGCCGCGCGCATCCTCGAACGCGTGCTCGAGGTGCGAAGACGATGAGGCGTGCCCTCGGGTGCGCGCTCGCGGCGCTGTTCTCGTTCGCGGCACCGGCGCTCGCGAGCGCGCAGAGCGTGACCGTGATCCGGATCGACGGCGGCATCAACCCCGCGATCGGCGACTACGTCGAGAGCGCGCTCGCGAAGGCCAGCGCCGATGGCTCCGTCGCACTCGTGATCGAGCTCGACACGCCCGGCGGCCTGGTCTCGACCACCAAGGACATCGTGACCGCGATCCTCAACGCTCCCATACCGGTGGTGGTGTTCGTTTCGCCGCGCGGCGCCTGGGCGGCGTCGGCGGGCACCTTCATCACGCTCGCGGGGCACGTCGCGGCGATGGCGCCCGGCTCGACGATTGGCGCCGCGCATCCGGTCTCGATGGGCGGCTCGAACCCGCGCCCGCCCGAGCCCGAGAAAGGCGAGCAGGCCGAGCCCGCGCGGCCGGACGACTTCATGGACGAGAAGGTCGAGAACATGACGACCGCGTTCATCGAAGCGATCGCGCAGGAGCGCAAGCGCAACGTCGAGTGGGCGGCCGACGCGGTGCGCCGCTCGGTCGCGATCAACGCCAAGGAAGCGCTCGAGCGCAACGTGATCGACCTGATCGCGAACGATCTCGAAGACCTGTTGCAGAAGATCGACGGGCGCGTGGTCTCGGTCGCGGGCCGCGACGTGACGCTCGCGACCAAGGACGCGCGCGTCGAGCGCGTGGTGATGGACTTCCTGAATCGCGTCTTCGCGGTGATCGCGGATCCCCAGATCGTGGGGCTGCTGTTCATGCTCGGGGTGCTCGGACTCTACGTCGAGTTGCAGAATCCGGGCATGATCGTGCCGGGTGTGCTCGGCGCGATCTGCCTGTTGCTCGCGGCCACCGCGCTGCAGGTGATCCCGTTCAACTGGGTGGGACTGATGCTCGTGATCGGCGGGATCGCGCTGTTGATCGCGGAGCTGCACATCGCGAGCTTCGGACTCCTGTTCGCGGCGGGGATCGTGGCGCTCGCCTGGGGCGCGTGGCTCGTGTTCCGCGTGCCCGAACTCACGGATCTCGCGCTGCCGTTCTGGCGCGCGATCTTCCCGGCCGTGGCGTCGCTCGCCGCGGTGTTCGGAGTACTGGCCTGGAGCGTGTCGCGCGCGCAGGCTCGGCCGCAGTTCTCGGGTAGCGAGCAGCTCGCGACCGAGATCGGTGTCGTCGACACCGACCTCGCGCCCGAAGGTCTCGTGCTCGTGCAGAGCGAGCTCTGGAAGGCCGTCGCCGAGGACGGCCCCGTGCGCCGCGGCGAGAGAGTGCGCATCTTGTCCGTCAACGGCCTGGTGCTGCGCGTGCGACGCGCCGCCGCGGGCGAGTCTTCGGGGAGGTAGGGAATTGATGCCGATCGCGATCGCGGTCTTCGTGCTGCTCGCGCTCTTGTTCGCGTCCGTGCGCGTGCTCGCCGAGTGGGAGCGCGGGGTGCTGTTCCGGCTCGGACGCTTCCAGGTCGTGAAGGGCGCCGGCCTGCGCATCGTGATTCCGGGCATCGATCAGCTCGTGAAAGTCAGCTTGCGCGAGGTGGTCATGGACGTGCCGCCGCAGGACGTGATCACGCGCGACAACGTGTCGGTGAAGGTGAACGCGGTGCTGTACTTCCGGGTCGTGCACCCCGAGCACGCGATCATCAAGGTCGAGAACTTCCTGTACGCGACTTCGCAGCTCGCGCAGACCACCCTGCGCAGCGTGTGCGGTCAGTGCGAGCTAGACCACTTGCTGGCCGACCGCGAGCGCATCAACCACCAGCTCCAGAGCGAGCTCGATCGCGGCACCGATCCGTGGGGGGTGAAGGTGCGCGCGGTCGAGATCAAGCACATCGACCTGCCGCAAGAGATGCAGCGCGCGATGGCGAAGCAGGCCGAGGCGGAGCGCGAACGGCGCGCCAAGGTGATCCACGCGCAAGG
>JANNLG010000167.1:0-3228 GCA_031396695.1 Deltaproteobacteria bacterium | reverse complement strand
GCAGGTAGACCGTGTCGCCCGGTCCTGCGCGGTCGAGCGCGTGGCGAATCGTCCGAAACGGGGCGGCGAGCGTGCCCGCGGCGGCGTCGTTGCCGGTCCGCGCGACGTGACGCTCGACCGCGAACGCGAGCGACGCGTGCGTGACGAGCAGAATGGCTGCGCCGAATGCGAGCAGTGTGCGCGAGATCGGCTCGAGCCCGCCCGTCACGATCCGTCGGCACCGCTCCAGCCATCTTCTGCAGCGCATCCGGCGAACCGGGGTAGAGCTTCGTCCAGAGCCACGCCATTGCATCGGTAGGAATCCCTTTTACTCGCGCGCTCGCCAAGGATCGGGTCAGCAACGATGCAGGCGCGGTGACAGCAATCACGGGGTTGCTCGGCCGAGGATGTTTGGCAAGCTTGCCAACGAACTCGAGCCGTGGAGCGTTCACGCGGATGAAGTCGACTCGAAGGCATCCTCTGGCCGCGCTCGTGGCGCTCGCTTGCGCACTCGTCCAGCCGGCAGTTGGCCATGCCCCGATCGCAGCCGCGCTTGCCTTCGGCCATGCCGGGGATGACCACACGCACACGGTCTCGGTCGAGTCCGATGTAGGGCATTTCGACCTCGTGCTCTCGCACGACCACGCCGGCGACCCATCGCCCAACGGTGTCGGCCACGAGCCCGAGCACTCCGGCTCTTGCTCCGAGCCCGACCACGTCCTCCACCTGGGTGAAGGCGCGACATCGTGTCGAACGACACGGCCGGACGCGCCAGATTCCGCGCCGCTCATCGCGCTCTCATTCGAGCAGCCGTGCGCGGAGCCGTGCTCGCGAAGTCACTCGATCGAGGATGCGAGTCAGTCCTACGGAGCGAGCCACCTGAGATCGGTCGTCCTCCAGCTCTGAGAGCGCGTCGATCGCGACGCTCGAGGTGCGCCGCGTCGTGCGGCGATACCGGACCCGAAGCTCTTCAGAGAGGACATACGCTCCATGCGCCAACCCGCACTCGTGCGGCTCGGCGGGATTCTCGCCGTGGTACTCGCCTTCCCGCTCCTCGCGAGCGCGCAGGCGCCGACCGCGTATCCCGTCGGTCGCGAGCATCCCGCCTTCGAGGCGCCGGCTTCGGCGGCCGCGCGGTCTCCCGAGCTGCCTCCTGAGCCGATCGGAGTGTTGAGTCTCGAGGACGCGCTCGCTGCGGCGCTGCTTCGCAACCCCGAGCTGGCGGCCGACGCGTACGAAGTTCGCGCTCGCGAGGCGGCGCTCGTGCAGGCGCACGCGCACCCGAATCCCACGGCCTCCCTCGAGCTCGAGGACTTCGCGGGGTCCGGAGACTTTCGCGGTGTCGACAGCGCCCAGACGACCCTACTGCTCGGCCAGCTGATCGAGCTCGGCGGCAAGCGGGCCGCGCGGATCGACCTCGCCACGGCCGACCGCGATCTCGCTTCCTGGGACTACGAGGTGCGGCGCATCGATGTGCTCGTCCGCACGGCCGCCGCCTTCGTCGACGTGCTCGCCGCGCAGGAACGCCACCGACTCGCGGCCGAGGCTCTGGAGCTCGCGCGTTCGATGCTGCAGGTGGCGTCGCTGCGCATGCGCTCCGGCATCGCCTCGCCGGCGGAGGAGATCCGCGCCGGCGTCGGGGTCGACATCGCGGAGGTCGAACGAGAGCACACGGAGCACGAGCTCGCGACGACGCGGCAAGTTCTCGCAGCAGCGTGGGCGGGGGAGCAACCCGGCTTCGAGCGCGCCGAAGGAGACCTCGAGCGACTCCCCGCAGTTCCGACGGCCGACACTCTCTCCGATCGACTCGAGGCGAGTCCGAGCGTGGCGCTCTGGCGGACCGAGCTCGCGCGGCGCGAAGCCTTGCGCGCGCGGGCCACGAGCGGGCGAGTTCCTGACGTCACGCTGCACGCGGGTCCGCGACGTTTGTCCGGACCTGAGGACACCGCGCTCGTCGTCGGCGTCTCGGTTCCGCTGCCGCTCTGGGATCGAAGTCGCGGAGCGATCACCGAGGCCGAGCATCGCGTCGCGAAGCTCGCGGCCGAGGCGCGCGCGGCGCGCGTCCGGTCGGTCACCGATCTCGCCACCGCGCGCGTCGGCTTGCAGGCCTCGTCCGAGGAAGCGGAGCTGCTGCGTACCCGCGTGCTACCGGGCACCGAGCGCGCCGTCGAGGCGCTGCGACGTGGCTACGAGAGCGGCCGCTTCGCCCAGATCGAAGTTCTCGACGCGGAGCGAGCACGGCTCGCGGCTCGCGAGCAGTACCTGCGCGCGTTGGTCGAGGCGCACCACAGCGCCCAGCAAATCGAACGCCTGACCGGCGTGCCGTTGGAGGTTCGACCATGACTCGCTCGATCGTCTCCTTCGCGATGGTGCTGTCGCTGGTCGGTCCGACTGCATGCTCGAGGACCGAGGATGCGCACGAGGGCGAAGCGCACGCCGAGGCGACGTCCTACGAGCGCGGCCCGCATCGCGGCCGCTGGCTCGAGGAAGGTGGATTCGCGCTCGAGCTCACGATCTTCGAGCAGGGCGTGCCGCCCGAGTTCCGCGCCTTCGTCTACCAGAACGACAAGCCGATCGATCCGTCGGGCGTCCAGGTCGAGGTGACGCTTCGCCGGCTCGGAGATCGCGTCGACCGCATCGGCTTCGCGCCGCGCGGCGACTACTTGTTGGGAGACCAGACGGTAAACGAGCCGCACTCCTTCGACGCCGAGGTCGTGGCGCGCGAGGGCGGGCGCGAGCACCGCTTCCAGTACTCGTCCTACGAGAACCGCGTGACGCTCGCACCCGAGCAGCTCGAGCCGGCGGGGATCTCGGTCGTTGCGGCGGGGCCAGCCACGATCCGCGAGCGCGTCGTCCTGAACGGCCGCGTCGCGCCGAACGAAGATGCACTGGCACACGTGATGCCGCGCTTCCCGGGTGTCGTGCGCAGCGTTCACAAGCGGCTCGGTGACACGGTTGCTCGAGGCGATCCGCTCGCGGTGATCGAGAGCAACGAGAGCCTTCATCCCTTCGAGCTGCGCGCGCCGCTCGCCGGCACCGTGATCGCGAAGAACGTCTCGCCGGGCGAGTTCGTCTCCACCGACCGCGCGCTGTTCGAGATCGCCGACCTGAGCACGGTCTGGGTCGATCTCGACGTGTACCGCCGCGACTTCGGTCGCCTCCGCAATGGCCAGCCGGTTCGAATCGATGCAGGCGACGGCTCGGAGCCCGTGGAGAGCACGCTCACCTATCTCTCGCCAATCGGCTCGC
>JANNLG010000149.1:0-11044 GCA_031396695.1 Deltaproteobacteria bacterium | reverse complement strand
GACACGACAAGACCTTCGTCATCACCCTCAATCGGCCGGAGGCGATGAACAGCATCGACCCGGAGATGTACGAACAGCTCGGCGCCGCCTGGCAGCAATTCAACGAAGACGATTCGCTCCACGTGGCGATCGTTACGGGCGCGGGTGAGCGCGCCTTCTGCGCCGGCCGGGACCTCGTGAAGAGCAATCGCGACGCGGCGAACGACTGGAGCCAGCGGCGCGGCGATGACCAGCCCGCGGGCATGCTCACGCCCGAAGGTATCTGGAAACCGGTGATCGCCGCGGTCAACGGGCACTGCCTGGCAGCCGGGCTGGCGCTCGCGCTCGGCTGCGACCTGCGCATCGCCGTTCCTCATGCGACGTTCGGGACGATGGCGGCGAAACGCGGCATCGTGGCGGGCAGCGGCGGCGAAGCGCGTCGATCTTCGCGCCGAGCTGCGACTGGAAGACCGCCAGGTTGTTCCAGATGTCCGCGTGCTGCGCGGCGATGCGCAGCAGCACCTTCTCCCCGGCGCCTCCGATCAGGATCGGCGTGCGCCGCAGCGGCTTCGGCTCGCTCCAGGCTTCCGACACCTGGAAGTGTCGACCCGCGAACGTGACGCGCTCTTCGCTCCAAAGGCGCCGCAACAGCACCGCCGTCTCTTCGAGCGCCTTCATGCGCTCGCCGAGCGCGGGGAACGCGCTGCCGGTGCCGGTGAACTCGGCCTCGAACCAGCCGGCGCCGAGCCCGACGATCGCGCGCCCGCCCGAGATGTGATCGAGCGTCGCGACCTGCTTGGCGAGAATCGCGGGGTTGCGGAAGAACGGAGGCGTGACCAGCGTGCCGAGCTCGATGCGCTGCGTGATCGCCGCCACCGCGGCCAGCTCCGTCCAGGCCTCGAAGATGGGCAGGTTCGGCGCGGGTACGCCGTACACGTGATCGCACACCCAGGCGGAGTGGAAGCCGAGCCGATCGAGCTCCTCCGCCACCGCACGCGCCTCCTGCCAGCTTCGTTTGATCTGCGGCAGCGTGGCGCCGAATTGCATCGAGCTCGTCATCGGGTCCTCCTCGGTTCTCGGCGCGATTCTACGCGATGACGCGGTTCCCGCCGGCCGCCTTCGCGCGGTACAGCCGCGCATCCGCCTCGCGCACCAGATCCGCGGCGATCACGCCGTCGGCCGGCGTGCACGCGATCCCGGCGGAGACCGTGAGCGTTCCCAGTCCGGCGCCGAGCGACAGGGAATCGGCGGCGGCGCGGATCTTCTCCGCCACCGCGATCGCGCCGTCGGCGCTCGTCTCCGGCAGCACGAGCGCGAGCTCGTCGCCGCCGTAACGCCCGGCGGTGTCACTCGCGCGCGAGCGCTCGCGCACGAGCAGCGCGATCTGCGCGAGCGCGGCGTCGCCGGCCAGGTGCCCGTGCCGGTCGTTGAACGCCTTGAAGCGATCGACGTCGAACATCACGAACGCCAGCGCGCGCCCGTAGCGCTGCGCGCGACTGGTCTCGCGCTCGAGCACTTCCCAGACGTGTCCGTGATTCGCGAGGCCGGTGAGCGCGTCGCGCTCGGCGCGGAGCAGAGCGGCCTCGTGCGCGCGCGCGTTCGCCAGCGCCACGCTTCCGTGCGCGGCGAGCGCCTGCAGGGTCTCGACCGTCACGGCATCGGGCTCGCCGCTCGCGAATACGCGCAGCCGCCCGAGCCGCTGACCGTGCGCGCGCAGCTCGAGCTCGAGCGCGGGTTCGAGCTGCGTGTAGCCCTCGGCGTGTCGCGCGCTCGCCAGGCCCTCGCGCGCGTCGAGCGCGAGCTCCGTACCCGTGACTCCGGCGATGCGCAGGACCGCGCTCACCAGCCGCGCGCACACGTCCGCCGCGCACAAGCTCGCGGAGAGCTCGAGCACGGCTTCGAGCAGCGTTCGCGTTCGCTCCTCGTCCATCGGATCGATCAGCCGAGCGCCGCCGCCGCGGCGATCGCGAAGCGCGGCGAGGCGGCGGCTTCGCAGCGGCCACTCTCGGGATCGCGCGAGACCGCCAGCACGCGCCCGTGCTCCCACGCGCCGCCGCGGCGAACGCGGTGTCCGCGCCGCTCCAGCTCGTCGAGCACGCGCGCGTCGATGCGCGACTCCGCCGCGACCGCGCCGGGCTGCGAGCTCCGCGGGTAGAACGAGTCCGGCATGTGCAGCGAGTGGACCGTCGGCGCGTCGATCGCGGTCTGCAGATCGCGCGCGCCGAACTCGACCACGTTCAGGAACATCTGCACGGTCCACTGATCCTGCTGATCGCCGCCCGGCGTGCCGAACGCGAGTCGCCGCCCGTCGGCGAGCTGCGCGAGCGAGGGCGTCAGCGTCGTGCGCGGACGCTTTCCCGGCGCGAGCGCATTGGGGTGTTCGGGATCGAGCACGAACATCTGCGCGCGCGTGCCGATCGGGAAGCCGAGCGTGGGAATCACCGGCGACGACGGGATCCACGCGCCCGACGGCGTGGCCGAAACGAAGTTCCCGTCGCGGTCGACCGCGTCGAGGTGCGTGGTGTCGCCGCGCCCGCGCGAGGCCGCGAGCGCTTGCGGCTCCTGCGACGGCGCGGGCTCGCCGGCCACGAACGGCCAGCCGCGCGGCAGCCGCCCGAGGCCGGGCCGCAGCTCGAGCGAGGCGCGTTCCGGGTCGACCAACGCGCGCCGCTTTTCGGTGTAGCTGTCGGAGAGCAGCTCGGCGAGCGGCACGTCCGCGAAGCGCGGATCGGCGTAGCACGCCTCGCGATCGGCGAAGGCGAGCTTCGCGCACTCGAGGTAGGTGTGCAGGGCATCGGCCGAGTTCTGGCCCATCGCCGCCAAGTCGAAGCGCTCGAGCAGCCGGAGCTGCTGCAGGAACACGGGTCCCTGGCTCCACGGCGGGCACTTCCAGACCCGCGCGCCGCGATAGCTCGCGCTGGTCGGCTCCTCGATCGCGCCCTCGTAGCGCGACAGATCGTCGGCCGTGAGCAGCCCCGCGTGCGCCGACCCGCTCGCGTCACCGACCGGTGTCGCCAGGAACTTCTCGATCTCCTGCGCGGCCCGGCCTTTGTAGAACGAGTCGCGCGCCGCGCGGATGCGCGTCTCGCGGCCGCCGCTCGAAGCGCGCTCCGCTGCAACCAGCGTCGCGAGAAACCCGGCCAGCGCGGGGTTCGTCTGCCGCTCGCCGACGGCGCGCAGCGGCAGGTACAGCGCGGCGCTGCTCGGCCACTCCGCGCGGAAGCGCCGCTCGCAGAACGACAGCACCGAGCGCAGGAACGGGTACATCGGGAAGCCGCGCTCGGCGAGCGTGCGCGCGGGCGCGAGCGCCTGTTCGAGCGAGAGCGTGCCGAACTCCGCGAGCAGCAGGCACCAGGCGTCGAGCGCGGCGGGCACCGTGGCGGCCAGCAGCCCGTCGCCGGGAATGCGGTCGATGCCGAGCGACGCGAAGCGATCGCAGGTCGCGGCGGCCGGCGCAGTGCCCTGACCGGAGATCGCGAACGTGCGGTCGTCGCGCGCGCTGTACACCAGAATGGGGACTTCGCCCGCCGGGCCGTTCATGTGCGGCTCGAGCACCTGCAGCGCGAAGCCCATCGCGCAGGCGGCGTCCGCTGCGTTGCCGCCCGCGGCGAGCGTGGCGGCGCCGGCTTGCGTCGCCAGGTGGTGGCCGGCTGCGACAGCGCCGCCGTAGCCCTGCAAGATCGGACGGGGAGGGGTGCTCACGCGTGCGATTCTACGCGTCTCGCGCTTTCTGCGGTCCTGTCCGTGTGTCACCCTCCCGCGCCCATGCCGCGCTCCGTCGCCTTCGCTGCGCTCACCGCGTTCGTGCTCATGCTCGGGCTGGGCGTGCTGTTTCCGGTTCTGCCGTTCCTGACCCGCGAGCTCGGCATCTCGGACGCGAACGCGGGTTGGCTGCTGGCGTCGTATCCACTCGCGTCGTTCATCGCGAGCCCGCTGTGGGGGCGCTTCTCGAGCGCGCGCGGGCGCAAGCCGGCGCTCGTGCTCGGGCTGGTCGGCTACGCGGTCGGCTTCATCCTGTTCGGGTTCGGCCAGACGTTCGCGCAGCTGCTGGCGGCGCGCGTGCTCGGCGGGCTCGTGTCCGCCGCCGCGCTGCCCGCGCTGTTCGCCTACGTCGCAGACGTGACCACGCCCGAGAAGCGCAGCTCGGGCATGGGGGCGCTGGGCGCGGGCATCGGGCTCGGCGTGACGTTCGGCCCGCTGATCGGCTGGCTGACGTTCGAGGCGTTCGGGCTGCGCGCACCGTACTTCGTGTCGGGCGCGATCGGGCTTCTGAACGCGGTCTTGGTCTGGTTCGCGTTGCCCGAGAGCCTGACCGCGCAGGCCCGCGCGGCGCGCGATCTCGAGGCCGCGCCGCGCGTTCCGCTGTTGCGCATCGCGCTGCCACTCGCGCCGTTCCTGGTCTGCAGCTTCCTGACCTCGACCGCGCGCATGGCCGTCGACACGACCCTCGGCTTCTTCGCGCAGACGGCGCTCGGAGCGACGCCGCGCGGTGTCGCGGGCGTCCTGTTCGTCATGGGCATCACCTCCGCGCTCGTGCAGGGGGGACTGCTGCGCGCCTTCGCGGGTCGCGTGTCGGACTTCGCGCTGTTCATCGCGGGCTGCGCGCTGATGAGCGCGGGGCTGGCGGGCTTCGGCTTCGCGCACGGCTGGACGGGCGTGTTCGCGTCGGGAATTCCGGTCGCGATCGGCTTCGCGCTGCTCTCGCCCACGCTCGCGGCGCTGCTCTCGCGCGCGGCCGAGAATGCACAGGGCGAGGCGCAGGGGCTCGCGGGCAGCGCGACCGCGCTCTCGCGCGTGCTCGCGCCGCTCCTGTTCACGACCGGGCTCTGGCCACGCTACGGCGGCCCGGGGACGTACGCGGTGGCTGCGGGCTTGTGCGTGGTCGCGCTGGTGGTCGCGCTCGCGCGCTTCAGAAGCCCGGCGGCGGCGTGAAGCCGCCGAGCACCGCAGACACGCGCTTGGCCAGATCGAGCGCCGTACGGTCCTCGAGGTAGGGACCCACGATCTGCAGGCCGATCGGCAGGTTCTCGCGCGTGCGGCCGGCGGGTACGACGGTCGCGGGCAGCTTGCACATCGTGGCGGGCGCGATCCAACCAAACAGATCGGTGTAGGGGCGCTTGGCGCCGTTGACGGTGATCGTGCGCATCGGGAACGGTGTCTCCTGATCGTGCGGGATCGCGGCGACGGAGTTCACGGGCAGGAGCAGCGCGTCGTAGACCGAGAAAAAGGCCGCGAACTCGGCGCGCAGCCGCTCGCGCTGCTCGTGCGCGGCCATCCATTCGTGGTGGCTCGCGGTGGTGGTGCGCGCGGTGAAGAGCATCTCGGATTCGTCGCCCGCTCCGGCGCTCGCCACGAGCTGGCGCAGGCTGTCGCGCGCGGTCGGCGGCAGACTCGCGCTCATCACCGGCATCAGCAGCCAGCGGTAGATGCGCGAGGCCTCGAGCAGTCCGAGCTTCGGCCGCGCCTGCTCGTCGACCCGCGCGCCGGCGCTGCGCAGCTTCTCGATCGCAGCGGCGTGCACGCGCTTCGCCTCCCCGTCGACGGGGAAGTCCGCGTCGTCGAGCCAGGCGGCGATCCGATAGTCGGCGAGCTTCGCGCGACGCGGTTTGGGCAGCTCGAGCCGCCAACCGACGGAGTCGAGATCGTTCGCGCTCGCGAGCACGTCGAGACCGAGCTCGAGATCCTCGACCGACCGCCCGATCGGGCCGTGCACGTTCAGGTCGGGTTCGGCCAGCGAGCCGACGGGGAAGGGGATGTGTCCGCGCTGGGGGATGATCCCGTAGCTCGGCTTGTGCCCGAACACGCCGCTCCAGTGCGAGGGCACGCGGATCGAGCCGCCGATGTCGGAGCCGAGCTCGAGCGCGCTGAAGCCGGCGGCGACCGACGCGGCCGCGCCGCCGGACGAGCCGCCCGGCGTGCGCCCCGGGTTCCATGGATTGCGGGTGGTGCCGAACACCGCGTTGTAGCTCTGCCAGTCGCTCGTCATGTACGGCGTGTTGGTCTTGCCGAACACGATCGCGCCGGCCGCGCGCAGCCGCGCGACCGCGACCGCGTCGCGCGTGGGCACGTGTCGCTCGAGCTCCGGAGCACCGCAGGTCGTGCGGATGCCCTCCGTCTCGAAGCTGTCCTTGATCGTGATCGGCAGGCCGTGCAGCGGGCCGAGCACGCGCCCTTGCGCGAACGTCCGGTCGGCGGCGTCGGCCTGCGCGCGGGCCCGCGCAGCCGCGAGCGTGACCACCGCGTTGACGCGCGGATCGTGCTTCGCGACGCGTTCGAGCTGCAGCTCCAGCAGCTCGCGGCTCTTGAGCTCGCCGCGGCGCAGCAGCTCGCAAAGTTCGCTGGCGGTTCGGAACGCGAGCTCGCTCATGGCGTCTCCTCTGGTGCGCGGACCCGGCGGCATCGTACCATGCGCAGCCGTTGCGACAGACGGCGTGGAGGGGAACGTGGGCAGCTCGGAAGCGCTGACGCGCGGAATTCGCGTGAAGGTGTCGTCGCGCTACGTGGCGGAGCGCTCGCGCCCGCTCATGAACGAGTACTTCTTCGCGTACTCGATCCAGATCTCGAACGAGGGCCGCGAGACCGTGCAGCTCGTCTCGCGCGAGTGGCTGATCACCGACGCCGAAGGCCACGTCGAGGAAGTGCGCGGGCCCGGCGTGGTGGGCGAGCAGCCGGTGCTCGGCCCGGGCGACGCCTTCGAGTACACTTCCGCGTGTCCCCTCGGCACGCCGTTCGGCTCGATGGCCGGCACCTACCAGATGGTGACGGACAAGGGCGAGCGCTTCGACGCGCAGATCGCGGCCTTCCAGCTCGCCGAGCCGTACGCCATCAACTGATCGACTTCGCTCGGCTTCGCCTCGCTGCGCGCGCGCTTGGCGCGCTTGCGGGGCGCCCCACCGCGGGACATCGGCCCGCGGTCCGATGTCTGGGGCGTCCGCGGACGGCGCCCGTCCTGCTGCCTGCGTCATACTCGCCGGCATGGAGCTCGAGCGCGAGGCGATCGATGCGCTGCTCGCGCGCTGGCCGGTCGCGCGGCTGGTGACGCTCGCCGGCGACGGCCGCCCCGCGCCGGTGCCGATCGTGTTCGCGCGCGTGGGGGCGGAGCTGTTCTCGCCGATCGACGGCAAGCCCAAGCGCTCGGTCGAGCTCGCGCGCGAGCGCAACCTGCGCGCGGATCCGCGCGTCGCGCTCCTGCTCGATCACTACGAGGACGACTGGCAGCGGCTGTGGTGGCTGCGCATCGACGGGCGCGCGTCGACCGTTCCGGCGGCTGAACACCCGCTCGCGCTCGCGGCTCTGCGCGCGAAGTACCCGCAGTACGCGCGCGTGCCGCTCTCGAGCGGCGAACCGAGGCTGCTGCGAATCGCGATCGAACGCGTGTCGAGCTGGCGCGCGTCGGCGCGAGCGGGAATTTGATAGGCTGCGAAGGGGAGGAGTCGACGTGAGCGAGCGCAGCATTCACACCTTCTGTCGCGTCTGCGAACCGGCCTGCGGGCTGGTGGCGTCCGTGAAGGACGGCCGACTCGAGTCGCTGCGTCCCGACCGCGAGCACCCGGTGACGCGCGGCTTCGCCTGCAACAAGGGCCTGGCCGGCGTCGAGATCCACCACGATCCGGACCGCCTGAACTTCCCGCAGCGGCGCCGTGCGGACGGCAGCCTCGAGCGCGTGTCCTGGCACGACGCGACCGCGCAGATCGCCACGCGGCTGCGCGAGATCATCGCGGCGCACGGCCCGGGCGCGGTGGCCTCGTACATCGGCAATCCCACCGCCTTCAACACCCACGCGGGTCCGGCCGCCGGCGCGTTCTTCGCGCAGCTCGGCAGCCGACGCTCGTTCAGCTCGGGTACACAGGATTGTGCCAACAAATTCGCGGGCAGCGAGGCGGTGTTCGGCTCGAGCACCATCCACCCGATCCCGGACCTGGCGCACACGGAGCTCTTGCTGGTGTTCGGCGCGAACCCACGCGTCTCGCACGGCAGCTTCATCTCGATTGCAGACCCGGCGCGCGCCTTCAAGGACGCGCGCAAGCGCGGCGCGAAGCTCGTGTTCGTCAACCCTCGCGATGCTGAGTCGGCCGAGCCCGGCGAGACGCTGCTGATCCGGCCCGACACGGACGTGTACCTGATGGCGGCGCTGCTTGCCGAGCTCGACCGGCTCGGCGCGCTCGACGAGGCGACGCTGCGCGAGCACGGCGCGCACGTGGACGAGCTGCGCGCGTTCGTCGCGCGCTACCCGGCCGATCGCGCCGCGCGGGTGACGGGCATTGCCGCCGAAACCGTGCGCGCACTCGCGCGCGAGATCGCCGCCAGCGCGAGCTTCTCGGTGCACCTCTCGACGGGCGTGAACATGGGACGACAGGGCACGCTCGCGTACTGGCTCCTGCACATGCTCTCGTTCGCGACCGGCAACCTCGATCGGCGCGGAGGGAACATCCTGTCGGTCGGCTTTTACGAAGCGGCCAAGGCGGGCAGGCGCGAGTTCGAGCAGTCGTTCACCGACACCGAATTCGGTCGGCTGCGCAAAGGCTCCCTGCCGGGCAATCTGATCTCGCACGCGATTCTCGACGCCGAGCAGCCTGTGCGCGCGCTGATCGTGGTGGCGGGCAATCCGCTGCTCTCGATCGGCGGCGAGGCGCGCATGCGCGAGGCGTTCGACGCGCTCGAGCTGCTGGTATGCATCGATCTGTATCCGAACGCGACGGGTGAGTACGCGGACTGGCTGCTGCCATCGACGGACATGTTCGAGCGCGCCGACGTGAACATCACGGGGCTGGGCTTGCAGCACGAGCCGTGGATCCAGTTCACCGACGCGGTCGTGCCCGCGCAGGCCGAGCGACGCGAGGAGTGGTGGATCTTCGCGCGGCTCGCCCAAGAGCTGGGCCTGAAGAGCCCGCTCGACCAGGGCGCCGAGCCCGATCTGTGGGGCCGCATCGACCACATGCTGAAATCGCGCGGTCACTCGCTCGCGGAGCTGCGCGCGAACCCGCACGGCATCACCTTCGAGCCGCTCACGCCGGGTCTGTTCTTCGAGAAGCAAGTGCAGACGAAGGACGGTCGGGTCGATTGCTGCCCGCCCGCCTTCGGCGCAGCGCTCGAGCGCGCCGAGCGCATCTTCGTCGAGCTCGAAGGGGAGGGCCTGACGCGGCTCAAGCTGATCACGCGCCGAGATCCGTTCATGCACAACAGCTGGTACGCGAATCTGCCGGTGATGAAGCGCGGCGAGCGGGACCGGAACCGCTTGTACGTTCACCCCGAGGACGCCGCCGAGCGCGAGCTCGCGACCGGCGCCAAGGCGCGGGTCTGGAACGAGAACGGCGCGCTCGAGCTCGAGATCGAGCACGACCCGACCCTGATGCGCGGCGTGGTCGCGCTCACGCACGGCTGGGGGAACCGCGGAGCTTCCGGGATGAAGTTCGCCGCCAAGACCCCGGGCGTGAACGCGAATGCGCTGCTGCCGATCGGCCCCGATTCGTTCGAGCCGCTCTCGAGCCAGGCCTTCATGACCGGAATTCCCGTAGACTTGTCGGGGCTTTAGACGCCCTAAGGATTGCCGATCGGCGCGGGCTTGCGGGAATAACTGAACACGATCATAATTGATCCGGTTCAGGAGAGCCCATGCCCGAAGCGGCGGTCGGTGGTCTGCGGGAACGGAACAAGCGCGAGAAGCTGGAGCGGATCACCGCGGCGGCGCGCGAGCTGTTCCGCACCAAGGGCTTCGAGGAGACCACCGCGCGCGAGATCTGCGAGCGCGCGGGCGTCGGCACCGGGACGCTCTTCCTGTACGTGCGCGACAAGCGCGAGCTCTTGTTCCTCACCTTCGAGAGCGACGCGCGGCGTCTGTTCGCGGAGGGCAAGGCGGAAGCGGCGCGCACCAGGGACCTGGTCGCGCAGCTCATGTGCCTGTTCGGTCGCTTCACCGCCTACTACGCAAAGGACCGCGCGCTCTCGAAGGCGATCGTGCAGGAGCTTTTCTTCCGCACGCACGACCCGGGCGGGCTCGGCCGGCTGACGCGCGAGTTCGCGGAGCACGTCGCGGATCTGGTCGCCGCGGCCCAAGCGCGCGGTGAGATCCGCACCGATCTCACGCCCGCGCGCGCCGCCATGGCGCTGTTCGCGCACTACGCGTACTGGATGCTCGGCTGGCTCGGCACGGAGATGCTCGCGCGCGAGAGCGTCGAGCCCGGCCTGCGCCGCGCGCTCGAGCTGCAGGTCGAGGGGCTGGGCGCGCAGCACGAGACGCGGAATCACGACACGAGGAGATGAGCGAATGGCGACGGCGGATCTGGCGTTGACGGTGGGCGAGGCGCGCACGCGCTACTTCGAGCGAGCGGGCTTTCCGCCCGACGGCGGCTACGCGGCGTCGTTCGTGTCGCTCGGCAAGCTGGGGCCGATCCCGCTCGGCTTCCCCAACACAGATTCGCGTCGGCGTGCGGTCGCGATGCACGACCTGCACCACATCGCGACCGGCTACGAAACGGACTGGGCAGGCGAGGGCGAGATCAGCGCCTGGGAGCTGTCGGCCGGCTGCGGCCGCTTCGCGTTCGCGTGGTTCATCAACCTGCAGGGCATGGTGATGGGCTGGGTCGTGAGCCCGAGCCGCACCTTCCGCGCCTGGGTTCGCGGCCGGCACAGCCGGAGCCTGTACGCCGAGGGCTACAGCGACGCGCTGCTCGGCGAGACCGTCGCCAGCCTGCGCTCGAGGCTCGAGCTCGATCGGCCCGCACCCGCGCCGACGGCCGGCGATCGCCTGTCCTACGCACTCTGGTGTGCAGTCGCGGCTGTGCACGCGGCACTCGTGCTCGCGGTTCCCATCGGCGTCGCGGCGCTGCTCTGGCGCGCCCTCGTCTGAGGCTCAGTGCGTGAGGCGCTTGAAGCGCATGCGGTGCGGCTGGTCGGCGTCGGTGCCCTTCCGCCGGTGCAGGTCGGCTTCGTACTCCTGGTAGTTGCCCTCGAAGAACTCGACGTGGCTCTCGCCCTCGAAGGCGAGCATGTGCGTGGCGATGCGGTCGAGGAACCAGCGGTCGTGCGAGATCACGACCACGCAGCCGGCGAAGCCGAGCAGCGCCTC
>JANNLG010000139.1:0-6523 GCA_031396695.1 Deltaproteobacteria bacterium | reverse complement strand
CGCGCGCGATCTGGCATGCTCCCCCCCGCCCGAGGCCATTATAGACAGGCCGCCGGCAGCGAACCGGCAGCTCGGGAAGAGGACTTCACCTCGGGGTGGGGTGGGAATTACACTCTCACTTCCCCGATCGGTGATGCGGCGCACGGAACGGGGTCCGCGTGCCGGTACGGGGTTTGCGAGCAGGCCGGGTCCGGGGCGGGACCCTTTGAGGAGTTGCACGGTGGCGAAGAACCAACGGCTTTCGGCGTGGGTCGAAGACATGGCCACGCTCTGCAAGCCGGATCGCATCCACTGGTGCGACGGATCCCAGGCAGAGATGGACGAGATGTTCCGCTTGATGCTCGCGAGCGGAACCGCCGAGCGGCTCGACCCCAAGAAGCGCCCCAACAGCTTTCTCGTCCGCTCCGATCCGGCGGACGTCGCGCGCGTCGAGGACCGCACCTTCATCTGCTCCGTGAAGCGCGACGACGCGGGTCCGAACAACAACTGGGCTGCGCCCGGCGAGATGCGCGCCAAGATGCTCGAGCTGTTCTCGGGCTGCATGCGCGGTCGCACCCTATACGTCGTGCCGTTCTCGATGGGACCGCTCGGCTCGCACATTTCGTACATCGGCGTCGAGATCACCGACTCGCCGTACGTGGTCGCGGCCATGCGCACCATGACGCGCATGGGCAAGGCTGCGCTCGAGGTGCTCGGCGACGGTCCGTTCGTGCCCTGCATGCACTCGGTCGGCGCGCCGCTCGAGCCCGGCCAGCGCGACGTGCCGTGGCCGTGCAACGCCGACAACAAGTACATCGTGCACTTCCCCGAGTCGCGCGAGATCTGGTCGTTCGGCTCGGGCTACGGCGGCAACGCGCTGCTCGGCAAGAAGTGCTTCGCGCTGCGCATCGCGTCGGTGATGGCGCGCGACGAGGGCTGGCTCGCCGAGCACATGCTGATCCTGAAGCTGACCGCGCCCAACGGCCGTGTGCGCTACGTGTGCGCCGCGTTCCCGAGCGCGTGCGGCAAGACCAACCTCGCGATGTTGCGCCCGAGCGTGCCCGGCTGGAAGGTCGAGTGCATCGGCGACGACATCTCCTGGATGAAGTTCGGCGCGGACGGTCGGCTGTACGCGATCAACCCCGAGGCGGGTTTCTTCGGCGTGGCGCCGTTCACGAACATGAAGTCGAATCCGAACGCCATGCTCACCCTGACGCACAACTGTGTCTTCACCAACTGCGCGAAGACCGGCGACGGCGACGTGTGGTGGGAGGACATGACCGAGGAGCCGCCGGCCGGCATCTCCGACTGGCGCGGCCAGCCGTGGACGCCCGCGAGCAAGACGCCCGCCGCGCACCCGAACGCGCGCTTCACCGTGCCGGCCACGCAGTGCCCGGTGATCGCGCCCGAGTGGCAGGACCCGGCGGGCGTGCCGATCAGCGCGATCCTGTTCGGGGGCCGCCGCGCGACGGTGGTGCCGCTGGTGAACGAGGCGCGCGACTGGCAGCAGGGCACGTTCTTCGGCTCGATCATCGGCAGCGAGAAGACGGCGGCCGCCGCCGGCACGATCGGCGAGCTGCGCCGCGATCCGATGGCCATGCTTCCGTTCTGCGGTTACAACATGGCCGACTACTGGGCGCACTGGCTCGCGATCGGCAAGCGCAGCGGCGCAAACCTCCCCAGGATCTTCTGGGTGAACTGGTTCCGGAAGGGCCCGAACGGCGAGTTCCTGTGGCCGGGCTACGGCGAGAACAGCCGCGTGCTGAAGTGGATCTTCGAGCGGCTCGAAGGCGAGGCCAAGGGCATCGAGACGCCGATCGGCATCCTGCCGACCGAAGCCGAGCTCGACACCGACGGACTCGACATCGATTCCGAGGATCTCGCGGTGCTGCTCGGCGCGGACATTCCGAACTGGCTCGCGGAGGTGCCCCTGATCCGCGAGTACTACGCGCAGTACGGCAGCAAGCTGCCGGCCGAGCTCTCGGCGCAGCTCGACGCGCTCGAACAGAGACTGCTCGTCGCGAAGGCGTGAGCCGATGACGCCGCCGATCGCGGTTCAGCTCTACAGCCTGCGGGCGGAGGCGGCGCGGGATTTCCCCGCCGTGATCGAGCGAGTCGGGCGAGCGGGCTTCGCGGGCGTCGAGCTCGCGGGCCTGCACGGCATGGCGCCCGTCGAGCTGCGGCGACGGCTCGCGGACGCGGGCCTCGAGATCGCGAGCGCGCACGTGTCGGCGCCGATCGGCGATGCGCGCGAGCGCGTGCTCGACGAGCAAGAGGCGCTCGGCGCGAAGACGCTCGTCGTTCCGTTCGTGCCGCCCGATCGCTTCAAGACGCTGGACGCGATCCGCGCCGTGGCGGACGAGATCGCCGAGTCGCACGTGAACGCGCGCGCGCGCGGCATGGCGCTCGGCTACCACAACCACTGGTGGGAGTTCGAGACCGCGCACGACGGCAAGTCCGCGCACGAGATCCTGATGGGCCAGCTCGACGCCGAGATCTTCGTCGAGCTCGACACCTACTGGACGCGCGTCGGCGGACATGACCCGGCCAAGGTCGTGGCGGAGCTCGGCGCGCGCGCGCGGCTGCTGCACCTGAAGGACGGCCCGGCCGACAAACCGAAGTCGCCAATGACGGCGGTCGGCGACGGCGTGCTCGACTTCCCCGCGATCGTCGCCGCGAGCGACACCGTGCGGTGGCACATCGTCGAGCTCGACGCCTGCGCCACCGACATGTTCGAGGCGGTCGAGAAGAGCTACCGGTACCTGGTCGGAAGCGGACTCTCGCGGGGACGTGTTTGACCCGGACCGGGGTCGGCATCGTCGGCTGCGGCGTAATCAGCGACGTGTACGCGGCGAAGCTCTCCTCGCTTCCCGACGTGCGCGTGGTGGCCTGCGCGGATCTGGTCCCGGAGCGCGCGCGCGAGCTCGCCGCCAAGCACGGGATTGCGCTCTCGCTCGAGCCCGAGAAGCTGCTCCGCCATCCCGACGTCGAGATCGTGCTGAACCTGACCATCCCCGCGGTGCACGCCGAGATCGCGAGCCACGCGCTCGAAGCGGGCAAGTCGGTGTACGCCGAGAAGCCGCTCGCGCTCGAGCTGAAAGACGGCGTGCGCTTGCTCGAGCAGGCGCGCGCTGCGGGACTGCGCATCGGCTGCGCGCCCGACACGTTCCTCGGCGCCGGCATCCAGACCTGCCGCAGGCTCGTCGACGAAGGCGCGATCGGCACGCCGGTCGCGGCGAACGCGTTCTTCCAGTCGCCCGGCCCCGAGCGCTGGCACCCGCGGCCGCAGGTGTTCTATCAGCGCGGCGCGGGACCGGTCTTCGACATGGCGCCGTACTATCTGACCGCGCTGGTCGCGCTGCTCGGACCCGCGCGCCGCATCACGAGCTCCGCGCGCATCACGCACGCGCGGCGCGAGATCACGAGCAAGCCGCAGGCTGGCACGATGATGGACGTCGAAGTGCCGACGCACGTCGCGAGCGTGATCGACTTTCACGCCGGTCCGGTGGCGACGCTGGTGACGAGCTTCGACGTGCAGGCGTCGCGCTCGCGCAACATCGAGATCTTCGGAACGGAGGGCACGCTCTCCGTACCCGACCCGAACACCTTCGGCGGGCCGGTGCAGATCCGCTTGCGCGGCGACAAGGAGTGGCGCGACGTGCCGCTCACGCACGCGAACGCCACCCAAAGTCGCGGCATAGGCCTGGTCGAGATGGCGCGCGCACTGCGCGCCGGCCGGCCGCAGCGCGCGTCGGGCGAGCTCGCCTGCCACGTGCTCGAGCTGATGGAGCTCGCGATCGTCGCGTCCGAGACCGGCCGACACCGGAACACGACGATGCGCTGCGAGCGGCCGGCTCCGCTCGCGCCCGGACTTCCCGACGATGTCTTCGAGTAGCGCGCCGCCGCTTCGCTACGGGATCATCGGCGGCGGCTTCCTGCCGGGCTTCATGCTGCGCGCGCTCACGCAGGTGCGCGGCGTCGAGGTCGCGGGTCTGTGCTCGCGCCGTCCGCCCGAGGGACTCGCGCGCTTCGCACGCGAGCACGGCCTCGGTCCCGCGCGCGTGTTCGGCTCGATCGCAGAGATGGTCCCGCACGTCGACGTGGTGGCGTTCTTCGGTCCGAACTTCACGCGCGTCGAGGCGTTCGAGCAGGTCGCGGATGCGGTGCGCGCCGGCGCGGTGCTCAAGGGCCTGATCTGCGAGAAGCCGCTCGCGCGCAACCTGCGCGAGGCGCGCCGCGTGCTCGAGATCGCGCGCGCGATCGGAGTACCGACCGCCTACTTCGAGAACCAGATCCACATGAAGAGCGTGCAGTCCGCGCTCGCGCAGCTGCGGCCGGTGATGCGCGCGCAGGGGCCGCTCCTGCTCGCGCGCGCAGCCGAGGAGCACGGCGGCCCGCACGGCGCCTGGTTCTGGGATCCGCTTCTTTCGGGCGGAGGCGTGCTCTCCGACATGGGCTGTCACTCGATCGCGCTCGCGTGGTACGCGCTCACGCCACCGAACAAGCCGCCGCGCTTCCTCGAGCCGGTGTCGGTGCTCGCCGACGTCGCGCTCCTGAAATGGGGGCAGGAGCGCCACCGTGCGGAGCTGCTCGCGCGCCACGGCGTCGACTACGCGAAGACGCCGGCCGAAGACTTCGCGACCGGCCTGGTCACGTTCCGCAATCCCGAGAGCGGTCAGCTCGTGAAGGGACAGTTCAGCGTTTCGTGGATGTACGACAAGCAGGGCTTGAGACTGCTGCTCGACGGTGTCGGGCCCGGCTATGCGCTCGAATCGAACAGCTTGCGCTCGCCGTTGGAAGTGTTCGTTTCCGATGCGGCGGCGGCCGCGACCGGCGACGCGGAGCTCGCGCTCGAGAAGGCCCAGGCCACACGCGGCCTGCTGGCCGTGCAGCCGAACGAGCCCGACCTGTACGGCTACACCGACGAGAACGTCGACGCCGTCGCCGCGTTCACTGCAGGACGCAGCGCGCTGCTCGACTTCGACTACGGCGTCGAGATCGTGCGGCTGGTGATGGCCGCATATCTCTCGGCCGAACGCCGTGCGGTCGTCGACCTGACCGACGCCGCGACGCGCGACGAGCTCGAGCGCTACGTGCCGCTGATCCAGCAGGGGCGCGGCAGCGAGACTCTCAACCTCGCAGGTGCGTGAGCAGAAGCCGCCGCGCGAAGCCCATCGTGCCGCCCGCGAGCGGGGGCACGCGCGAGGCCGCGCGCAGGTCGGGGAAGCGCTCGAGCAGTGTGCGCAGGGCGATGCGCGCTTCGAGCCGCGCCAGGTTCGCGCCCAGGCAGTAGTGCGGGCCCCAACCGAAGCCGAGGTGGGGATTCGGCGTGCGCGCCAGGTCGAGCTCGGCGGGCGACGCGAACACGCGCTCGTCGTGGTTCGCGGACGCGATCGACAGAAACACAGTGTCGCCCACCGCGAGCGCGTGTCCGCCGCGCTCGTGCGCGACCGAGACTTTGCGCGCCATCGTGCGCGCCGGCCCGACTACGCGCATGAACTCGTCGATCGCGGTGTCCCAGAGCGCCGGCCGCGCGCGCAAATCCTCGGCGAGCTCGGGCCGTTCGAGCAGCGTGCCGAGCGCGTTGTCGATCAGGTTCGTGGTGGTCTCGTGCCCGCCGAAGAGCAGCAATGTGCACGCGCCCACCAGCTCCATCGTGTCGAGCTGGCCGACTTCGCTGCGCACCAGCGCCGAGAGCACATTCCCCGACGGGTTCGCGCGCTCGCGGTCGATCAAGCGCGTGAAGAACGCGACGAACTCCTGCGTGGCGTGCACCAGCGGCGCTTCGTCGACGTCGCCGGGCGCGAGCGAGAACACGATCGCGCCCAGATCGTCGGACCAGTCCTGGAACTTCACGCGGTCTTCCGGATCGGCGCCCAGCAGCGACGCGATTACGAGCGCGGGAATCGGGCGCGCGAAATTCTCGTACAGCTCGACGGTGTCGCCGCGGAACTCCGCGATCGTGCGCTCCACGATCTCGCGCACGTCCTCTTCGAGCGCGCCGATCGCGCGCGGGGTGAAGGCCGCGCGCACCGGCTCGCGGAGCCGCAGGTGTGCGGGGTCGTCGCGGAAGTTCATCCAGCCCGAGAGCAGCTCCGCCACGATCCCGAAGGCGGGAGAGTGTTTGGCCGCCGCGCGCGTGAACACGCCGGTGCGGTCCGCCGACAAGCGCGTCGAGTCGCGAAAGGCCGCTTCGACCTCGGCGTGCGAGAGCGCGACCCAGGCTCGCTGCGCGTCGCTCCACTGCAGGTCGCCGCCGCTCGCGCGCGCGGCGCCGAAGTAGCGCGCGGGATCGCGGATCGATTCGAGGCAGCCGACGTCCACCGATTTCACACTACGCCTCGGGTGCGAAGCGCACCGGCATCGATTTGATGCCGTTGATGAAGTTCGAGCGCAGGCGCGCGATCGGGCCGGCCAGTTCGAGGTCCGGAATGCGCCGGAACAGCTCCTCGAACATGATCCGCATCTCGAGCTTGGCCAGGCTCGCGCCCAGGCAGTAGTGCACGCCGATCCCGAAGCCGAGGTGTGGGTTCGGATCGCGCGC
>JANNLG010000136.1:0-25316 GCA_031396695.1 Deltaproteobacteria bacterium | reverse complement strand
GCGGCCGTGGCCGATGTTCACCACGATCGCGCCGCCCGACGCGTCGAGGATCTGCTGACCCTCGTCGGTGTAGAGCCAGACGCCCTCGCTGCGCGCGATGCGCAGCGGCGTCGAGCCGGCCTTGGCCGCGAACGAGAAGCGACGCGCGCGCTCGGCCTCCATCAGGCGAGACCGACGAGCTTCGCGCTCTCGTCCCAGAGCGCACGCGCGAGCGCCTCGTCCTGCGCCAGCGGGTCCGTCTTGGCCTGCTTGCAGCTCACGAAATAGCGGCCGGTCACGCCCTCGACCTCGGGCGAGCTCGCCAGGTACACGGACGTGCGTGCGCCCTTCTCAGGGCTTGCGCCGATCACGCGGAAGAGGGCGCGCATCCAGAACGCGGCATCGCGCGTGATCTCGGTGGCGACGCCGCCGGGGTGCAGCGACGTCGATGTCACGCCGCGTCCCGCGAGCCGGCGGCCGAGCTCGTTCGCGAACACGATGTTCGCGAGCTTGGATTGCCGGTAGGCAGCCATCGCGCTGTACTTTTCGGGCTTGCGGAAGCTCGCGAAGTCGATCGTCCCGCCCGCGTGCATCATCGAGCTGACCGTGACCACGCGCGCGGGCGCGCTCGCCGCGAGCGTCTCGACCAGCAGATTCGTCAGCAGGAAGTGGCCGAGGTGATTGACGCCGATCTGTGTCTCGAAGCCGTCCTCGGTCGGCCGGTAGTCGGGCGGGAAGGCGCCGGCGTTGTTGATCAGCACGTCGATGCGCGGATACGAAGCGACGAGCTCGGCCGCGCAGGCGCGCACCGAGCGCAGGCTCGCGAGCTCGAGCCGAACCACGTCGACGAGAGCTCCCGGCGTGCGCGTGAGAATCTCGCCGCGCGCGCGTGCCGCCTTGTCGAGATCGCGACAGGCGAGCACGAGTCGAGCGCCGCGCGCGGCGAGCTCCGCAGCCGTCGCCTTGCCGATGCCCGCGCTCGCGCCCGTGATCAGAACCGTCTTGCCCGTCATGTCGGAGCGCATGATAGCCTCTTCGCGAATTCGACAGGGAGCGCGCCATGAAGCTCGGTGTCTTCTGCCCCCTCGCGAGCCCGGTCGCCGACGCCGCCTTCGTGCGTGCCTTCGGCGAGACCGCCGAACGGCTCGGCTTCGATTCGCTCTGGGTCGCGGAGCACGTGGTCTTGTTCGACGAGTACGGCTCGAAATACCCGTACTCGCCGGACGGTAAGATTCCCGCCCGCCCGACCAGCGGCGTGCTCGAGCCGCTCACCAGCCTCGCCTACCTGGCGGCGGTGACGACGCGGATCCGGCTGGGCACGGGCATCCTGCTCGTGCCCCAACGCAATCCGGTGTACACGGCCAAGGAAGCGGCCAACGTGGACTGGCTCTCGAACGGTCGCCTCGATCTGGGCGTGGGCGTCGGCTGGCTGGCCGAGGAGTTCCGCGCCGCGGGCGTGCCCTGGGCCCGGCGCGGCGAGCGCACGCGTTCGTACATCGAGGTCATGCGCCGGCTCTGGCTGGACGAGCTGTCCGAGTACAAGGACGAGTTCTACGAGCTGCCCGCCTGCCGGCAGTTCCCCAAGCCGGTCCAGAGGGGTGGAGTGCCGATCCACTTCGGCGGCGAGAGCGACGCCGCGCTGCAGCGCACCGCGGACATCGGCCAGGGTTGGTACGGCTTCAACCTCGAGCCCGACGGCGTCGCCGACCGGCTTGTGCGTCTCGATCGGATGCTCGCCGCGAACGGTCGCAAGCGCAGCGACCTG
Organism: Deltaproteobacteria bacterium; assembly: GCA_031396695.1. GTDB lineage: Bacteria > Myxococcota_A > UBA9160 > SZUA-336 > SZUA-336 > VGRW01. The sequence goes on along the minus strand of JANNLG010000136.1, from coordinate 23,572 downwards.
GTCATCTCGGTGTCACCGTACCTGCTCGAGGTGACGCCCGCCAAGCTCGAAGCGTACCGACGCGCGGGCGCGGATCAGGTGATCCTGATCGCGATGGCGCGCGACCGCGCGGCCATCTCCGCCACGCTCGAGAAGCTCGCCGAGCAGTACCTGCCGACGGCCCGGAGACTCGCATGACTCGATCGCTGGCACTCGCCGCGCTACTCGGCACGTTGCTCGGCTGCGAGCCGACGGGCCCGATTCCCGGCGGAAAGCTCTCGGGCGAAGTGGTGGCGACGCCCGTCGACGACTGGGCGTTCGCGAGCGCCGAGGAGACGCTGCAGCTCGAGGTTCGACCCGACGACCCGTACTCGGTGAACGTGTGGTTCGTGTCGCACGGGTCGCGGCTCTGGATCGCGTCGGCGAGCGGCGGCGACAGCGGCTGGGGCGAGATGATCGGCGCCGACCCGCACGTACGCCTGCGCATCGACGGCAAGGTCTACGAGCGCCAGGCCGTGCGCGTGACCGAGCAAGCCGAGCTTGACGAAGTGGTCGTACTCTACAAGACCAAGTACGACTACGAGCGCGACCCCGAGGAAGACGGCCAGGCTGTCTTGTTCAGAATGGATGCGCGCTAGCGACTAGCGCTTCGCGAGCTTGGTGAAGTCTGGGGCGCGTTTCTCGAAGAACGCGCGCACGGCCTCGATGTTCTCGGGCGAGCCGACGCGCACACGAAACGCCGCGTCCTCGCGCGCGCGCGCGTTGCGCACCTCGGCGTCGCGCGTCTCGAGCAGGAGACGTTTGGTGTGGCGCAGCGCTTCAGGCGGGAGCGCCGCGATCTGCGCGGCCTTGGCCATCGCCACGGCCATCAGCTCGGCCGGCGCGCAGAGCTGGTTCGCGAGTCCGATCTCGACCGCGCGCGCGGCGCCGAGCCAGCCGTCGCCGTAGAGCAGCTCGATCGCGTTGCGCCAGCCGACCACGAATGGCAGCAGGTGGCTCGCGGCGGCCTCGGGCACCACGCCCAGCGTCACGAACGGCGCGCGCAGCCGGGCGCCCTCGGCGACGTACGCGAAGTCGCAGTGCAGGAGGATCGTGAGCCCGATGCCCACTGCGACCCCGTTCACCGCCGCGATCAGAGGCTTGTCGAATGCACAGAGCTCGTCGAGGAACTCGCCGAACGGGTGCGACCCGGCTCCCGCGTTCGCGCTCGCCGCGCCGGGCGCCGGTGCCTGCGCCATCTCCGAAAGATCCTGGCCCGCCGAGAACGCGCCGCCCGCGCCCGTGATCACGACCGCGCGCACGGAGTCGTCGGACTTTGCCTCGCGCAGCGCGTCGCGAAGCTCGCGCCACTGAACGGTGTTGAAGGCGTTCTTCTGCGCCGGTCGATTGAGCGTCAGCGTGAGCACGAAGCCGTCGCGCGCTTCGAGCACCGTCTCGCGGCCCACCGTCTCGCTCAGGCCGCGCGGCCGGGCGCGAGCGCCTCGAGCACGCGCCAGTCGGGAACCGGCTGGCCGCTCGGGTTGATCGGCTGAATGCAGACGTGGCTCGCGCCGGCGTCGAGGTGCGCGCGCACGCGCTTCTGCAACACCGACAGGTCGCCCCACGCGACCGTCGCGTCGATGAAGCGATCGCTGCCGCCGTTGGCGAAGTCGCTGTCCTCGAAGCCGAGCCGCTTCCAGTTGTTGCGGTAGTTCTCGAGCCCCAGGTAGATGCCGGCCGTGAGTCGCGCGAGCTGGCGCGCCTTGGTGGCGTCGGTCTCGAGCAGAACCTTCTGCTCGACGCACAGCCACGCGTCGGGACCCATCCGCTTGCGCGCCATCGCGGTGTGCTCGGGAGTCGAGAAGTACGGGTGCGCGCCCTGCGTGCGGGTCGCGGCGAGCTTCAGCATCTGCGGACCGAGCGCGGCGAGCACGGTCGGCGGAGTCTCCTTGGGTGGAACCGCGGCGTACGGCGCCTTCGCCATCCCGTCCAGGTACGCGCGCATGGTCGCGACCGGGCTCCCGTACACGTGCCCGCGCACGCCTTCGACCATCGGCCGATGCGAGACGCCCAGGCCCAACAGGAAGCGGCCGCCCGATTGCTCGGCGAGCGTCTTCTGCGCGGCCGCAGTCGCCGCCGCGTCGCGCGCATAGATATTGGCGATGCCGGTCGCGACGATAAGCCGCTCCGTCTTCGCGAGCAGCCACGCGGCGTGGGCGAACGGATGCCGTCCGATCGCCTCCGGGATCCAGAACGCGCCGTAGCCAAGCGACTCGATGCGCTGCGCCGCCTCGGCGGCCTGCGCGGCGGTGAGCATCTCCGTGAAGTACCAGACTCCGAGCTGTCCGAGCTGCATGGGCGTGCGCCTCCTCGCCAGCCGTTGTCGCATACTGGCGACGCTCCGCGCCACAGGAGGTCGCGCCCGTTGCCGAGGATCCTTCTGCGCTACGACATGCGCGCTCCCGAATTCGGTGCCCCGGCGGCCGCGCTGTATGCGGCCGCGCTCGCGCAGGCTGCGTTCGGCGACGCGCACGGCTTCGACTCCGTGCAGCTCTCGGAGCACCACGGCTCGGACGACGGGTATCTGCCTGCGCCGCTCGTCCTGGCCGCTGCGATCGCCGGCCGAACGAAGCGAATCCGGCTCGAGATCTCGGCGCTGATCCTGCCGCTGCACGATCCGCTGCGCGTGGCCGAGGACGTGGCCGTGCTCGATCTCGCGTCGGGCGGGCGCGTCGATCTGGTGATCGGCGCCGGCTACGTCCCGGCCGAGTTCGAGATGTTCGAGCGCGCGATCGCAGACCGCCCTCGGCTCGTCGAAGAGGGCATGCGCGCGCTCGTGCAAGCCTGGACCGGCGAACCCTTCGCCTATCGAGGGCGAACGGTCCGCGTCACGCCGCGGCCGCTGCAACGCCCGCGGCCGTCACTCGCGCTCGGCGGCTCGTCGCCGGCATCGGCCCGCAGGGCCGCCCGTCTGGCGGACCGCTTCGTGCCCGCGCTTCCCCATCTATGGAACATCTATCGCGCCGAGCGCGAGCGGCTCGGCCTGCCTGTGCCACCTGCGGGGCGCGTCGGCCCACTCTTTTTACACGTGGCCGATGACCCCGAGCGAGCCTGGGCGCAGATCGCGAAACACGCGCTCTACGAAGCCAACGCTTACGGGCGCTGGATGGCGGAGGCGCGCACCGCCGGTCCGTATCAAGCGATGCCGGACGCGGAAGCACTGCGCGCGAGCGGCCTGTACCGCGTCGTCACACCCGACACTTGTGTCGCCCTCGCGGACGCGCTCGGACCGAACGGCACGCTGCTGCTGCACCCGCTGATGGGCGGCCTTCCCCCGGAGCTCGGCTGGGCGAGCCTCGAGCTTTTCGCGAGTCGCGTGCTGCCGCGAATCCGATCGCGGGAAGCCGGCGTATCAGTCGAAGGAGGACGTGGTTGAGGCGCGGGCCCCCGACACCCGACGCAATGGCTTCGTCCGGTGCGATGGCGACGGACGGCGATCTGCTGCGCCGGCTCTCGGAGCGAGAGGCGCACGCGCTCGAGGTCCTCTACGCGCGCTATTCGTCCTACGTCATGGGCATCTCGCTCCGCATGCTCGCCAGTCGAGAAGAAGCCGAGGAGGTCGTGCAAGACGTGTTCTGGCAGCTCTGGAAGGCCGAGCTCCACTACGACCCCGCGCGCGGTCGCTTCTCGACCTGGCTGTTCTCGGTGGCTCGTTTCCGCTGTCTCGACCGGCTGCGCTCGCGCGAACGCACGCTGCCGCGCGCGAGCCTGCGCGAATTGGAACTGACCGAGGCGCCCGACGATCAAGAGGCAGAGGTGTTCCTGATCGAGCAGCAGAAGCAGGTGCGCGCGGTGCTCGCGAGTCTGCCCGAGGAGCAGCGCACCGCGATCGAGCTCGCGTTCTTCCGCGGGCTCACGCACGACGAGATCGCCGAGTTCACGGGTGAGGCGCTCGGCACGGTGAAGAGCCGGATCCGGCGCGGGCTCGCTCGGCTGCGCGGCGCGCTGCCGAACGCTTCCGGCCGGCGCGAGGGGGAATCGTGAACGAGCACGCGGAGCTGCTAGAGCGGGCGGAGCTGTACGCGCTGGGCGGTCTCGACGCGGACGAGCGCGCGCGCTTCGAGCAGCACGTCGCCGACGGCTGCGCGGAGTGCGAGGCCGTGCTGCGCGCGAACCTCGACGTCACGGCCCAGCTGCTGCTCGCGGTCGCGCCCGTTCGCCCCTCGGACGCGGTGCACGAGCGTCTGTTCGCGCGGGTGCGCGCGCCCGAGCTCGCCCGCGCCGCATCGTCCGCTGCGCCCGTCGCTCGCGAGCGCTCGGCGCGGCGCGGTGCGCGGCTCTCGCGTTTTCCGCTCTCGGCGGCTGCGGGCGTGTTGCTCGTGCTCGGCCTCGCCGGGCTCTCTACACTGCTCGGTGTTCGCCTGATGCGCGAGCGCGCGGTCGGCGCCGATCTCGAGGAGGGTCTCGCGTACGAAGAGAGCATCTCCTGGGCGCTGGTGCGCGAGATGGAGTCGGAGCGCTCGCGGCGCATCGCCAGCGAGCGGCGCATGGCGGGTCTGGATCGGATCGTGTCGGCGCTGGAAGCGCCGCTCGCGCGCAGCCTCGCGCTCGCCGGGCAAGGGGAATTCCACAGGGCGACTGCGAAGGCCTACATCGAACCCGAGAGCGGCCGCCTGATCCTGTACGCGTCCAATCTTCCGCCGGTTCCCGACGGCCGCACGTATCAGATCTGGGTCATCGTCGCGGACGAGCCGCGCAGCGTGGGCGTGTTCCGAAGCGACAGCTCGGGCGAGGCCAAGTATGATGCTGGCCGCTTGCAGGACCTCCACGGTCCTGTGACCGTGGCCGTGACGCTCGAATCGGAAGGCGGAGCGCTGCGGCCGACGGGTCCAACCGTGCTCGCAGGGTCGTGATCTCGAGAATTTGAATCCAGCCCCCGCGCGCCCCACGTATCAACTGCATCAAAGCCGCCCCCAGGGAGACCCCATGCGTAAGTTCGCGATCTTGCTCTGTCTTGCACTTCCGGCGACTGCGTTCGCCCAGGAGAAGGCGTCGGTCGACGTCATTCCCAGCATGCCCTTCAAGGAGGGCGACACGATCACGTTCGATCAGCTCGACAAGCTGAAAGATTTCCTGCCGCCGCAGTTCTGGGAGAACCGGGAGTTCTTCTTCTACGAGGGCATGCAGCTCGAAGTCGGTCCGCCGCTGCGCGACTACAGCGAAGCCGACGCCTACAAGTCCGCGAGCGAGAAGTTCAAAGGCCAGGCGAAGCTGGTGGACGACAACGGCCTGTCCGGCTTCACCGCCGGCCGGCCGTTCGCGAGCGAGTCGATCGACTGCAAGGGGGATCCGCAGGCCGCGGCGAAGATCATCTGGAACTTCAACAAGGGCTGGAACGGTGACGGCGGCGACTCGACCTGGTCCTACACTTATTGGGATCGCGGCGAGCAGCTGCCGCTGTACTACGAAGGCACGGCGCGCTCGATCGGCCTCACCAACCGCGTCGAGCCGGAGTACCTGAACAACAACTCGGGCGACATCTTCCCGAACGAGAAGCGCATGAACGCGTTCGGCATCGAGGTCGAGGCGCCGTTCGACGCGCGCGGCATTCTCGTCCTGACCTACCGCTACAAGACCGCGGACGGCCCGCTCAAGCAAGCCAAGAACGACGACACCTGGGTGTACGTCCCCGATCTGCGGCGCGTGCGCCGCATTTCATCCGCGCAGCGCACGGACTCGGTGCAGGGCACCGACTTCACGATGGACGATCTGCGCAGCTTCTCGGGCATTCCGCCGCAGTACGAGTGGAAGTGCGTCGGCGAGCAGACGGTGATCGCGCCGATGAACACCAAGTCGCTCGCCTATCCCTACACCGACTCGTACAACTTCGGCCCGTACGGCTTCTCGTTCGCGAGCGATCGCTGGGAAGTCCGCAACGCCTGGATCGTGCGCTTCGATCCCAGGAACGAGGATCACCCGTATCACCACAAAGACATCTACATCGACAAGCAGACCTTCGAGCCGATCTACAGCTTCGCGTACGACCGCAAGAAAGAGCTGTGGAAGATCATCTGGCACAACCACCGCTGGAGCGAGGACTGGGACGGCAAGGTGAACAAGGACCCGAAGGCGCCGGACGGCATCTGGTACCCGGGCTGGGAGGGCGTGCCGCAGCCGAAGGACCTGCGCGTGATCAGCGACATCATCGTGAACGTGCAGACCGGCACCGGCAACCGGATCGAGTTCTGGAACAGCCAGGGCGCGCCGCTTTCGACCAAAGGCAAGATCCGCCGCTACATCGACATCGGGCGGCTCAACAAGGGTCGCTAGCGCGAATCGATCGAGAACACGCGGCCCCGGATCGGAAGATCCGGGGCCGTTCGTGTTTCAGTCCTTGGTGTACCACCAGGCCCAGGCGATCAGCACGAGCTGCAGCGGCAGGCGGATGAAGCCGGCCGCGCCCGCGCCCTCGGTCGCGCCGAACACGGGCACGTTGTTGAAGGCGACGTGGATGTTCGCGGGGAAGACCGCGATCAGCAGCGCGATCGTCGCCCACGCCGCGACCTTGCGCGTGGCGGGGATCAGCAGGCCGATCCCGCACAGCACCTCGGCGACACCGGACAGGAACACGAGCTCGGCGTGCCACGGCAGATAGGGCGGCATCATCGGCATGTAGAAGTCGGGCACGCGGAAGTGTTGGATCCCGGCGAACACGTAGAAGGCCGCCATCACCCAGAGCAGCGCGAGCTTCAGCACTTTCATGGCGGGCGAGCATATCAGCTAGGATTCGCGCATGACGAGAATCGTGAATCGCGTGACGGAGATGCTCGGCGTCGAGATCCCGATCGTTCAGGCGCCGATGGGCTGGATCGCGCGCGCGCAGCTCGCGTCGGCGGTCTCGAACGCCGGCGGCCTGGGCATCATCGAGACCTCGTCCGGCGAGCTCGAGGCGGTGCGCGGCGAGATTCGGAAGATGCGCGAGCTGACCGACAAGCCGTTCGGCGTGAACATCGCGCAGCTGTTCGTGCGCGACCCGAAGATCGTGGACTTCGTGGTCGCGCAGGGCGTGCGTTTCGTGACCACGTCGGCGGGCGATCCGACCAAGTACACCGCGCAGCTGAAAGCCGCGGGGCTGACCGTGTTCCACGTCGTGCCGACGCTGCGCGCCGCGCTGAAGGCGGTGGAAGCGGGCGTCGACGGGCTGGTGGTCGAGGGCGGAGAGGGCGGCGGCTTCAAGAATCCGCGCGACGTAGCGACCATGGTGCTGCTGCCGCTGGTCTGCTCGCACGTCGACGTGCCCGTGATCGCGGCCGGCGGAATCTGCGATGGCCGCTCGATGGCGGCCGCCTTCGCGCTCGGCGCCGAGGGCGTGCAAATGGGCACGCGCATGGTGTCGGCGGCGGAGTCGCCCGTGCACGCGAACTTCAAGCAGGCGATCTGCTCTGCGGCCGAGACCGACACCGTGTTCCTGAACCGGCACCACCGGCCCGGCCTGCGCGCGCTGCGCACGCAGCGCACCGAACGGCTCGAGCGCGACGAGAAGGTCGAGCTGTCCGAGCTCGGCCGGATTCTCGAGCTCTACTTCGGCGGCGACATGGAGGCGTCGATCGCGCTCACCGGCCAGGTCGCCGGTCGCATCGAAGGCGTGCGCCCCGTCGCCGAGATCCTGCGTGAGACGGTGCGCGAGTTCCAGACGGTGGCGAGCCGGCTCGGAGCGCTCGCGGTCGCGTAGCTCCGCATTCAGTTCGGCGCGCGCAAAGCCGAATTCGCGGTATGGCCCTTTCGAGGATGTCCGTCGGACGGATGCTCCTCCTGATCTGTGTGTCGTTCCTGCTCCCGATTGCGCTCTCGACGACCTTGTTGACGCGCACGCTCACGGCGCGGATCCGGCTCGCAGAACTCGAGGCAGTCGGAGTCCGGTATCAGGCGCCGCTCCTCGATCTGATGGTCGCGCTGACCGAGTACGCGCGTCTCGCGCGCGCCGGAAAAGCGCCCGAGCAGCCGCGCGCGGACATCGTCGCCGCCTTCGCCGCGCTCGGCGCGCTGCAGTCCGAGCTCGGTGAGCGCTTGGGTACGACGCCCGAGCGGCTCACCGCGATCGAGCGCGAAGCGCTCGAGCCCGCTCGAATCGAAGCCAACTACCGCGCCGTCGATGGCCAGCTGGCTTCGCTGTCCGCGATCGACCGCGACAGCTGCCTGCGTCAACTTCTCGCCGATGCGCGCGGGCTGATCCAGTACGTCGGAGACACGTCGACGCTGATCCAGGATCCCGATCTCGACTCGTTCTACCTGATGGACCTGACCACGATCTCCCTGCCGCAAAGCGTGCTGCACTTCGACGCGCTGCTCGCGGCGACGGCGCGCGCCGTGCCGGGCAAGCCGCTCACCGACGCCGACCGAGCCGAGCTGTCGAGCGTGGTCACGATCATCCGCGAGGGCGACTTGAATCGCGTGAGCGAGGCCGCCGTGACGGCGCTGCGCGCGGACGCGGACTTCTACGGCGAGAGCGCGTCGCTTCAGGCGGACCTGCGGCCGGTGCTCGATCGCCACGGGATGGCCGTCCTGCGCGTGATGACCGACTCCGACCCGCTCATCTTCACCTCCGACGCGGGCGCCTACGCGCCCCAGCTCGAAGAGGTCGCGGCGACCGCGCTCCAGGCGAGTCACGAGCTCTGGCGCGTGTCGGCCGTCGAGCTCGACAAGCTGCTGGCGCACCGCGCCAAGGCGCTCGCACTCGAGCGCAACACTGCGCTGTCGGTGGTGGCGGCGGCGCTCGCGCTCGCGGCGCTGTTGGCGTGGCGCATCGCACTCAACATCACGCGCCCGCTCGCGGAGGCGGTCAAGGTCGCCGCCACGCTGGTCGGCGAGGACGTGCGCTCGCGCAGCGAAGCCGGCGAGCACGCGGGCGGCAGCGAAATCCTGCGCGCGACGCACGCTCTCGGTCGGCTCGCGAGCTCGCTGCGCGGTCTGGTGGGCCGGGTCACCGGCACGGTCGACAACCTCGGCCGCGCGGTCGAGGCGCTCTCGCCGGTGGCCGAGAAGATCGAGAAGAGTTCCGAGCTTCTGGGCGAGAGCTCGCGCGAGATGGATCGCGCGAGTGAAGCCGCGGCGCAGGGTCTCGCGGCGGCGGCGTCGGCCGCGAGCCAGGCGAGCCGCGGCGTCGACGAGCTCGCACAGGGCGCGAGCCGCGTGAGCAGCGACATGGAAGCCGCGAGCGGCGACGTGGCCTCGGTGAACAGCGCCATCCGCTCGGTGTCGACGGCCGTCGAAGAGCTCTCTGCTTCGCTCGCGGACGTCGCCAAGAGCTCCGGCCACTCGGCCGGCATCGCCGAGAGCGCGGCGCGCAACGCGCGCGAGACGACCGCGGCCTTCGACCGCCTGCGCGTCGCCGCCGAGCAGATCGGCAACGTCGTCGGCGTGATCAGCGACATCGCGGACCAGACCAACTTGCTCGCACTGAACGCCACGATCGAAGCCGCGAGCGCTGGCGACGCGGGCCGCGGCTTCGCGGTGGTGGCCAACGAAGTGAAGGAGCTCGCGCGTCAGACCGCGCTCGCCACGCAGGAGATCGACGAGCGCATCTCGTCGATCCAGTCCAGCACGCGCGAGGCCGTCGAGGCGACCGCGTCGATCCTGAAGATGATCGACGAGATGAACGAGAACACGCGCTCGATCGTGACCGCGGTCGAGGAGCAGACCGCCACGAGCTCGGAGATCTCCTCGAATCTGACCGAAGCCGTGGATCTCACCGAAGCCATCTCGCGCGCGATCTCGAGCGCGGCGAAGTCGAGCGCCGAGTCCGCGATCGGCGCCGCCGAGCTCGCGAGCGTCGCCGCTCAGATGTCGCTCTCGGTCGAGACCGCCGCGCGCAACGCGGGTGCGGCGCGCGCGGTCGGCGGGAACGTCGATCGATCTGCGCAGGAGAATCGCGAGGTCTCCAAGATCGCACTCGGGGCGGCGCAGCGGGTGGCGACGGAGCTCGATCGGTTGCGCGAGCTGCTGCGCGAGTTTTCGTAGCGCGCGAACGCCGCAGTCGGAGCGCGGGTCGGCGGGCTTTCGGCTCCTCGGGGGTCCCCTCGCGGAGGACCGCTCGACCCGTTTCGATTGACTTCGCTCGGCTTCGCCTCGCTGCGCGCGCCTTCGGCGCTTGCGTCCCTGCGCGAAGGCGGCTTCGCGCAGGGCCTCAGCTCTCGGGCCGCCGGTTGGCGCGCGGCTCGCTTTGCTAGCTCAGCTTTCGCCGGGAGCGGGCGGCTTGGTGGCCAGGGCGATGCCTTGGGCGCCGGCTTGCTGGGCGATGTCGAGGATGTTCACGGCTTGGCCGAGCAGGACTTTCCGGTCGCCGCGCAGGATGACGATTTTCTCGCGCGCCTTGTCGAGGGCGGCCTTCAGGATTGCGGGAAGTGCGGCTTCGGAGACTGCGACGCCGTCGACCTCCACGCCGCCGGACTCGGTCACCGTGACGTTGACGCCGGAGGGAGTTGCGGACGAGTCTGCCGACGCCGGCAGGTTCACTTCCTTGCCCTGATTCGAGACCACGCTGGTGGTGACCATGAAGATGATCAGCAGCACCAGGAAGATGTCGGTGAGCGGAGTGATGTTGATCTCGGCGACGATCCCGTCGTCGTCGGCTTGATCTCCGCTAGGCAGGGAGCGGGCGGCCATGGTGCACTCCCTCGGGCTTTTCTTCTTCGATCGCGGGCGCGGCGGACTCGACGTAGAGCAGCGCTTGGATCAGCCGTTCGCAGGAGCGCGTGAACACCGCCGAGATCGCGCCGGCCATGACCTGCAGATAGTTGTAGGCGGCAAGCGCGATGATCGCGACGAGCAGGCCGACCGCGGTTGCAACGAGCGCTTCCGAGATGCCGCCCGCGACGACCGCGAAGCCGCCGGAGCCCTGCACCGACATGTCGTGGAACGACTTCAAGATGCCCCAAACGGTGCCGAACAGGCCGATGAACGGCGCCAGCGACCCGATCGTGCCGAGCATCCAGAGTCCGCGCCGCATCTCCGCCAGCGCTTCCGCGCGCGACGTGGCGAGCACGTTGTGCAGATCTTCGAGGGCGATGTTCCGCCAGCGCAGGCCCTCGAGGAAGATCCCGGAGAGGGGTGTCTTGGTCCGCTCGCACAGCGAGCGCGCGGTCACCAGGTCGTGCTTGACCAGCGCGTCGACCACGCCGCGCGTCAGGTCGCGGCTGCGGCGGATCACGCCGCGGTAGCGGAACAGCTGCTGCACCACGACAGCGATGGCGATCACGGAACAGATCCCCAACGGGATGACCGTGAGCCGGCCGACCCAGAGCAGGTTGAGGATCGTCGCGGCATCGAAGTCGCTGCCCACGATCGGTGCGGCGCCGGCGAACTCGCCCGCGGCTTGTGTAGCGACATTCACTGCGGTCTCGGTTGCTGGATCCAAGGTCGGTCCTTTGCGTGGTTGGTCTGGCGCTGCGGCGTCAAGCTATCGGATCGCGCCGTCGCTCGCAGGCTCGGGCGCCGCGTTGACGCTGGTTTGGAGCTTCCTTAGCATGCGATCGCGAGTTTCGGGACGAAGCCGCGGCCGAATGCGCTCTCGCGACGCCGCGTCGAAGCCTCGTCGGTGTGCTTGAGCCCGTTAGTGCGCCTACCGATGAACCATCGGCAGGGACTTGCCGACGCATGAGGACGTAACGCGGGCGCAGAGAGCGTTGCGAGGTGTAGTGGCCGCGACACTGCTCGAGGTGGCGGAGCCACTCAAGGCTTGGAGCTTGCGCAAGCGATGAGTACCCATCCCCTAGGCTACCGGACGCAAAAGCGGAAGACGCCCATGAAGAGCCGTCTGGTCGGCGCGGCGTTCGGCCGCCCCGCGGGCGGTGGCACGGTCGTCCGCGAGGCGTACCCCGGGATGGGGATCGAAGCCTCGGTCAGCCGCTCGGAAGCGCTCAAATCAGGCTCCGTCTCCGCGGCGCTGCACGCGGCGCTGTTTCTGCTGCTGCTCTGGCTGGCCTGGATGACGCCCGCGATCCGCGAAGAGATCCTGCCGGTGCAGCTGATCAAGGAAGAGCCGCCCAAACCGATCGCCAAGCGCGAGGAGCCCCCCGCCGAGCCGGTTCCCGAGCCGGTCGTCGAGGAGCCGGCGCCGGCCCCCAAGGCCCTGGCCGAGCGCCGCAGCATGGAGTTCGCGCCACAGGCCCAGGCCATGGCGCCCCAGATCGTGAATCCGACCGTGGTCGCGCAGGCCTCCCCCCAGGTGAACGCCCAGAAGATCGAGATGAACCAGGTGGCCGCGGTCGTGGCGCCGCAGAACATCACGCAGGCCACGGTGGTGGCCGAGCGCGTGACGGCGGTCAACTCCGTGGCCGTAGCGCAGACGGCGAAAGTCGACATGGGCACGGCCGCTTCGCCCGCGCTGCGTGGTCCGGCCAATGCGGCGCTGCCGGCCGGCCCGTCGGTCGGCCCGCGCCAGATCGTCGACAACGGCAGCACCGTGGGCACAGGCACCGCCGTCGACATGGGCAGCGGCTCCTCGGTGCGCGAGGGCATCGCCAGCAACCGCGACGTGCTCGGCTCGCCGGACGGTGCGCCGCTCGCGAACGTCGCGACGCGCGTCGGCGACGGCTTCATGCGCGGCGACGGCGGCAATGGCACCGGTGCGGGCGGTGGCGACATCAGCGACTGCCTGTCGCGACCCGAGGTCGTGCAGTACCAGGAGCAGGTGCGCCAGCGCATGTACGCGCGCTGGGTCGTGCCCGGCGACGTACCCGTGAACCAAAAGGTGCAGCTCCGCTTCGCGCTCGATGCGAGCGGCTCGGTGATGAAGACCGAGCTCGTCGCCTCGAGCGACGCGGGTCTCGGCCAGACCGCGGTCGACGCGCTGCGCTCCGCGGCGCCGTTCGCATCTATGCCCGAGCGCGTGCGCTGTCTCGCGCGCCGCACGCTGATCGGCACGTTCAGCGTGCCCGCCGTAAACTGACTGGATGATTCGCCCATCCGGCCTCGCGTTCGTTCTCGCCGCGCTCGCGCTCGTCTGCGCCGCTCCGCAGCTCGCGAGCGCGCAGCAGGGCAAGCAGAAGGTCGTGCTCGAGTACGACGACCAGGAGCGCCTCGCGCGACGCAAGACCGACACGAACGGCGACGGAATCTTCGACGAGACGGTCTTCTACCAGAACGACGTCGCGGATCGCGCCGAGAGCGACACGAACCACGACGCCAAGATCGACCTGTGGGTCACCTTCGACGTCAGCGGCAAGCCGATCGCGCAGGAGCGCGACACGAATTTCGACGGCAAGCGCGACCAGTGGATCCAGCTGGAGAACGACCAGCCGAAGGTGCAGCGCGACGACAAGAACGGCGACGGCGAGCCCGAGTCGGTGGTCTATTTCGAAGCGGGCGCGCGCACCAAGTCCGAAGAGGACGCGAGCGGTGACGGCCGCATCGACCGCTGGGTGACCTATTCGGACGGCAAGCCCGCGCGGGTCGAGGAAGACACCGACAACGACGGCAAGGTCGACGTGCGCGGCGAGTTCGACGCCGAGGGCGCGAAAAGCGTGGAGGTGCAGGACAGCGACCGCGACGGCACCTTCGACGTCACGATCCGCTACGAGAAGGGCGTGAAGGCGCGCGTCGAAGAGGACACCAACGGCGACGACCAGCCCGACGTGGTCACGACCTATCAGGGCGACAACATCGTGCGTCGCGAAGCCGACACCGACCAGAACGGCAGCTTCGACACCGTCTCGAGCTACGCGAACGCGATCGAAGCCAAGCAGACGCGCGATCTCGACGGCGACGGCAAGCCGGAGCTGGTCGCGACCTTCGATGCCGGCGGCACCAAAGTGCGCGAGGAGATCTACGCCGCGGGTGCGACCGAGCCGCAGGCCGTGCGCACGTTCGCGGGCGGCGAGAAGGCGCGCGAGCAGCAGGACACGAACGCCGACGGCACGCTCGACCTCTCGACCGACTACGCGGGCGGGCAGGCGACCCGGAGCGTCGCGGACACGAACGCCGACGGGAAGCCCGACACCACCATCTCGTTCGCGAACGGCGAGAAGACTCGCCAGGAAGAGGACCGCGACGGCGATGGCGAGATCGACGCCCGCTACAGCTTCGACGAGTACGGCAAGGTCACCAGCGAAGAGCTCGACGACGATCACGACGGCCGCTTCGAGAACGTCTCTTCGTCCAAGGACGGACAGATGGACAAACGCACCGTCGACGCGAACGGCGACGGCAAGCCGGAACGCGTCGAAGTGTACGGCGAGGGTCGGCTGGTGCGCGTGGAGCTGGACGAGAACGGCGACGGCGTGATCGACCTGTGGAACTTCTTCGATCCCGAGAAGCGGCTCGAGAAGCAGGAGCAGGACTCCGACCACGACGGCCGGCTCGACATCTGGGTCGTGCTCGATCCCGCGAGCGGCAAAGAGCTGCGCGTGCTCAAAGACTCGAACGCCGATGGCAAGGTCGACACCTGGCGCACGAACGACGCCGCCGGCACGACGCTGAAGCTCGAGGAGGACAAGGACTTCGACGGCGAGCCCGATCGCGCGGTCGAGTTCGCCGGCGGCAAGCCAGTGCGCTTCGTCGAGGACGCGAACCGCGACGGCAAGCCCGAGGCGCGCGGCGAGTACGGGCCCGAGGGCGAAGTCCTGCGCGAGGAGCGCGACACCAACGCCGACGGCAAGCTCGACCTGCGCATCGAGTTCGCGAACGGTCAGAAAGTGCGCGAGGAGCGCGACAGCAAGCACGCCGGCCGCTTCGACGTCGTCACGATCTTCGAGAACGGTGCGCCGGTGCGGCAGGAGCAGGACACGAAGGGCACCGGCAAGTTCGACTCGGTGATCGAGTTCAAGGGCGGCGTGGAAGCCACGCAGCAGCGTGACTCGAACGGCGACGGCGCGATCGACCTGTGGATCACGCTCGACGCGCAGGGCAAACCGCAGCGGGAAGAGATCGACTCGAACACCGACGGCAAGCCCGACGTCGTGAAGCTCTACTCGGGCGGCGAGCTCGGCCGCGAGGAGCAGGACCGCGACTTCAACGGCAGCTACGAGCTCGTGGTCTCGTACGAGGCCGGCAAACCCGCGCACTCGGAGACGGACACGAACGGCGACGGCAAGGCCGACGTCGTGATCGAGTTCGCCGGCGGCGTGAAGTCGTCTCAAAGCGAGGACACCAATCACGACGGCAAGCCCGACGCGCTCACGTCGTTTGGCGCTGACGGGAAGCCGGTGCGCAGCGAGGTCGACACCGACGGCGACGGCCGACTCGAAACGGTGTCGTTCCTCGACAACGGCGCGGTCGCGCGCACCGAAAAGGACTCGAACGGCGACGGCAAGGCGGACGTGTTCGCCTGGTTCGAGGGCGACAAGCTCGTGCGTCAGGAAGAGGACGCGAACTTCGACGGCGTGGTCGACCGGCGCTCGAGCGCCGAGAAGGGCGGCGCGCAGGTCCAGGAAGCGGATTCGAACGGCGACGGCCTGATCGACACCTGGCTGACCGTCGACGCGAGCGGGAACGTCACCCAGAAGCGCGAAGACAAGAACGGCGACGGCAAGCCGGATGTGACGGTCTCACTGCGTGACGGCAAGCCGGTGAAGCTCGAGCAGAGCAGTGCGAGCGGCGCGTGCACCGAGCTGACCCAGACCTACGACTCCGCGGGCAATGTCACCGCGGAGAGCAAGGACAGCAACGGCGACTGCAAGATCGACACTTGGACCTACCTCGAGAGCGGCGTGGTCGTGCGCCAGGGTCAGGACACGAAGGCCGCCGGGCGGCCCGACGTGCTCACCATCTTCGGGGCCGACGGCAAGCCGATCGCGCAGGAGCTGGTCAGCGACCCCAAACGCAAGCGGCCCGACAAGAAGCTCACGCTCGATGCCAACGGCCAGGTCACGTCGCAGTGTCTCGACACGAACGGCAACGGCACGCTCGACGCGCGCGCGATCGTGGCGGGCGGCGTGGTCACCGAAGTCTGGATCGACACCAAGGGAAAGGGCATTGCCGACCAGCGCGAGCTCTACGAGGGCGGCCAGCGCGCGGCGCTAGAAGCCGACACCAACGGCGACAAGAAGGTCGACGTCGTGCAGGTGTTCGCGGGCGGCCAGCTCGCGCGCCAGGACGAAGACACGAACTTCGACGGCGTGATCGATCAGCGCTTCGAGGGCGGCAAGCCCGTTGCCGTGCCGGCCGGCACGAAGATCGGCACGTCGCCGCTCGGCCCGCTCGACTGCGGGCGCTTCTCGGACTTCTGGACCGCGCGCTGAGCGAAGCTCCCGCTCATTGCGCGCGCGCTGTACTTCGACTCGTGCGCGAGCAGCCAGCGCTTGCGCTCGATTCCACCCGCGTAGCCGGTCAGGCTGCCGTCGGAACCGATCGCGCGGTGGCACGGAACGACCAGCCCGAGCGGATTCGCGCCGTTCGCGGCTCCGACCGCGCGAACCGCCTTGGTCGCGCCGAGCCGCCGCGCTAGCTCGCCGTACGAGGCCGTCGCGCCAGGCGGGATCTCACGCAGCGCGCTCCAGACTCGGCGCTGGAAGTCCGTGCCCGCGAGCTCGACCTCGACACCGGAGAGTGTCGAGAGGTCACCCGCGAAGTACGCGCCCAGCCGAGCGTCGAGATCGGCGGCGTCGCCCGCGCAGGTCCACTCGAGCGGCCCGAGCCGACGTTCCAGCGCGCGGCCGACCGCCGGCCAGCACTCCGCGAACGCGAGCGCGAAGAGGCGACCGGAGCCGCGCGCGAAGCGCACGTCGCCGAGCGGTGTAGCGACTTCGCCGAGCTCGAGCTTCAAGGCGCTGCCTTCGACGCCAGGCTCTGCCAGAGCGCGAGCGCCGCGTACGAGCGCCAGGGCCGGAATCCCTCCGCGATCCGTTCGGCCTGCGCGGCGCTGATCGGCGTGTCGTCGCTCGCGAGCGCCTTGCGGAGCGCGAGGTCGCCGGCCGGAAACGCATCCGGCTCGCCGAGCGCTCGCATCGCGATGTACTGCGCGGTCCAGCTGCCGATGCCGGGCAGCCCGGCGAGGCGCGCGACGGCGTCGTCGAGTCCGCGCGCGCCGTCGAGAATCAGCTCGCCGCGCGCGACGACTCGCGCGAAGCCGCGAATCGCTTCGGCGCGCGCGCGCGGCAGGCCGATCGAGGCCACGTCGCTCTCGGCCAGCTGCGCGGGCGACGGGAACAGGTGCGAGAGGTCCGCGGGTGCGCCCTCGACGGGTTTGCCGAAACCCCGCACTAGCCGCCCGGCCAGCGTCGACGCGCCGCGCACGCTCACCTGTTGACCGAGGATCGCGCGCACGCCGAGCTCGAAGGCGTCCCACGCCCCCGGCACGCGCAATCCCGGGCGCGCCCGAACGTGCGGCCGCAGCAGCGCGCAGGCTTCTAGCGCCTCGCCGATCGCGAGCGGGTCGGCGTCGAGATCGAAGATGCGGCGCACGCGTTCGACCACGCGCAGGAGATCCGCGCCCGGCGGCACGGTCACGCGCAGCTCGAGCGCCGCTTCAGCCTGGAGCGGCCTGACCTCGAGCCAGCCGGGCGCGCCCGCGAGCTCGACCGTGCGCCGATACCAGCCGTCGCGCACGCTCTCGACGCCCGCGATCGCGCGGCCGGCCAGGAAGCCCGTGAGTCCGTCCCAATCGAACGGAGGCCGGTACGACAGGCGCAACGCCAGACTCTCGCCACCGCTCGCTCGCAGCGCGCTGCTCGTGCGCGCCGAGCGAGCGCGCCGGACGTCGCGCGGCGAGCGGCCGAAGCTGGTGCGAAATGCGTGGTTGAACTGCCGCACGCTCGCGAAACCGGCCGCGAAGGCGAGCTCGGTCAGCGGCCGATCGCTCCGGTCGATCAGCGTGCGCGCGAAGTGGACCCTGCGTGCGCGCGCGATCTCGGCCGGCGACGCACCCAGGTGTCGCGCGAACAAACGCCGGAGTTGCCGCGCGCCTACACCGAGACGCGACGCGAGCTCGCCCACGTCGCCGTCGTCGAGCGCGCCGGCCTCGATCAGCCGCAGACCGCGCGACACGGTCGCGGACGTGCCGAGCCAGGCGGGCGTTCCGGGCGCCGTCTCCGGCCGGCAGCGGCGGCAGGCGCGGAAGCCCGCGCTCTCCGCGGCCGCCGCGCACGGGTAGAAGCTCACGTTGCGAAACAGCGGCAGCCGCGCGGGGCAGATCGGCCGGCAGTAGATGCCGGTCGTCGAGACGCCCACGAAGAAACGCCCGTCGAAGCGCCGATCGCGCGTGCGCAGGGCCTCGTAGCAGCGTTCGCGGTCGAGCTCCACGACTTCGACACTACCACCGCTTCGCGGGGCCGACTCGCAAGCAACGGACGCGACCGTGCGGGACCCGGCGCCGCCTTCAGCCGCGCGCGGCGTTGCCCCCGCCGAGCGCGTCGAGCACGTCGGCGCGGCCGCCCAGCGTGTGCGCGATTCCCGACAGCAGCGCGAACACGCGCGCGATCAGCACGAAGTCGCTCGGCACCTCGACGATCGGGTTGGTGCGAATCGTCTCCATCAACTCGTCGGTGACCTCCTCGGTGAAGTCGCCGCGGAAGCTCCCGTCCTCGGACGCGCCCAGCATGCGCCGCGCGATCAGCAGGAACGGCTCGGTGCCGCCGGTCTTGGTGCGGAAGCCGAGCTCCCGGAACGCGCGCACCATGGCGGCTTCGTTCTGCGTCATCATCGAGAACATCAGCTCGAACAGCCCGAGCCCGAACCCGCGCGGCAATTGCTTGGCCAGTCCGAAGTCGAGAATCACAAAGCGCGGGCCCGGCTGCACGAACACGTTGCCCGGATGCGGATCGGCGTGGAAGAACCCGTACGCCATGATCATCTGGTTCCACAGACTCGTGAGCACCTGCACGACCTCGAGCGGATCGATGCCGGCGGCGACGATCGCGGCCTTGTCGTTCACCTTGATGCCCGACACGAGCTCCATCGTGATCACGCGCTCGGTCGAGTGCGCGGCGTCGATCTTCGGAATCACCACGCGCTTGTCCTTGGCGAAGAGCGCGCGGATGCGGTCGGCGTTCTCGACCTCGCGCCGGAAGTCGAGCTCGAGCGAGAGGTGCGCCTGCAGCTCGTCGAGCAACGGCAAGAGCGCGATCGGCTGCGGATCGAAGCGTTCGTAGATGCGGCAGATGCGGCGCAACGAAGCCAGATCGGTGCGCACGATGTGCTCGATGTCGGGGTACTGGACCTTGACGGCCACCTCGCTGCCGTCGCGCAGGCGCGCGCGGTGCACCTGCGCGAGCGACGCCGACGCGAGCGGCTCGGGCTCGAAGCTCGCGAACACCGCGTCGAGCGGCTTTTCGAGCTCGCGCTCGACGACCGCGCGCACCACCTCGAACGAGCGCGGCGGCACTCGGTCCTGCGCCTTTTGCAGCGTGCGCACGTACTCGGGCGGGAAGACGTCGGAGCGCGTGCCGGCGACCTGGCAGACCTTGATCAGCAATCCGCGCAGTTCCGTCGCAGTGCGGAAGATCTGATCGGCATTGCGCTGGTGGATGCGCGACCAGCTGCGCGCGCCGGGGTCGCGGCGGAGCAGCCGGTCCCAGCGCGTCGGGATCTGCACGCGCAGCCACACACACAGGGCGGTGTAGCCGATGCGCGACGCGCGCGAGACGCGCTCGAACGCCTTGCGCGGGAGGATCACGCGAGCAGGAGCTCGAGACGCTCGTCGTCGGCCTTCGGAAACACCCAGCCCGAGTCGAGCGATTCGAAGCGCCGGGCCAGAGCGCTGGCGCGCGATTCGTCCTCGATCGCGCGGTGGATCGCGCCGCGCACGTCTTCGCGCTCGCGCGAAGGCCGCGTCGAGGCCATGCCGCGCAGCTGCGCGGAGAAGATCGCGTCGACCACGGTCGCGCCCGCGAGCTGCTGCTTGCCGTCGGCGGAGCGCAGCGTGCGCGCGCGCAGCTCGGACAGCGCGGTGCGCAGGTACTCGACGTGCGGCGCCTCGTCGGCCTGGATGTGCTCGACCAGCGCGCGCGCGCCGCGCGGATCCGCGGAGACTTCCGGGTCGCCGAGCAGCTGCTTCGCCCACTCGAACACGTCCTCGGCGAAGATCTCCACCACCATCACGCTGGCCATCATCGTGATCGCGCCCTCGAGCCGAGACGAAAGCTCCGGAAAGAGCCGCTTGCGCTCGCCGCGTGAGCGGCCACCCATCATCATCGCCAGCAGCACGTCCTCGGGGATCTCGGGCTTGGCGAGTCCGAGGTCGCGCGCCGCTTCCCACATCTGCTTGTGACCGCCCTGGTCGCGGAAGCCCGCCTCGTCGCGCGCGTGGGCCTCGAACAGGCCTTCGCCGAGATGCGCGAGGGCGGTGCCGGCGACGTCCTCGACCACTTCAGCGCGCAGGTCCGGCACAGGCAGGTCGCGAATTCGCGCGCCGAAGCCCTCGACGATCGAGATGATCGTGAGCGAGCGGGTGATCGGATCCCGCACGCCTTCCTGCAGCAGCAGCTTCGCCTGGGGGTAGTTCGGGTAGTGCGGCGGGACGTACTCGGTGGGCAGGTGGAGCAGCGGCTGACCCTCGCGACGCAGTCGAGCCTGCCAGGCCAGGATCGCCGGCTGGCGGTTCCGCGTCCGCGGAGAGACGTAGCGGCCGGCGGAGAATCCGCCGTGGCAACGGACACCTCCGGCGACGAGTGGCTCGTCGTACTCGGCGTCGGCCAGCAGCTCGTCGCGCGTCCACTCGAGCTTCGCGGTCACAGCGTCGGATTCCGGGGTCACGTCGCCTCCGAGGGGGTTCGGTTCCAGTCTCGCCCAGGCATCGGGACGGCTCAAGCGAGGGCCTCTCGAATCCGCAAGTACGCTTGCGTATGTCTTTGATTCATTAGGATTTTTCCCCCACTCGCCGCGAGAAATTCCTTCCCTCGCGGCTTACCCGCGGAGTAGCATCGCGTTGCATCCCTCGAGGGCCACCGGGTCGTCGAGGAGTCGCGGGCCGGTTTGGGAGAGTCGGCATCGCTGGTTCGGGTCGGGTTCGGTAGGAGGGAGACCGATGTCGATGTCCAAGCTCTGGATCGCTGCGTTCGCGCTCGCTGCGCTCACGATCACCGGTCGGGCGCAGGCGGTGCCGACGCTGTACGAGTTCAGCGGCGGCAGTGCGACAGTGCGACTCACCGTCGGTGCGACGACGCTGATGACGTCGACGCCGCTCACGATGAACGGCGTATTCGCGACCTTCGACGGCGAATTCGACGGCGAGCTCACCGATTTCGAGTTCTCGCTCTCGCCGGAGCAGAGCTTCACGTTCGCGTTCCCGCTCGGCGACTACGACTCGATCACGATTCACAGCGCGACGCTGACCCCGGGCGACGGCTACCTGCACTCGTTCCAGCAAAACAACGGCGGCGGCAACTTCAACATCGTCGCCAGCCCTATTCTGACGACGACGTCCCTCGACGTGCTCAGCTCGACGCTCGGACCCGGCGCGACGCAGGCGTTCATGTTCGCGGGCGACAGCATCGACCCGCTGGTCGCCACGATCGATGTCGCGAGCGGCACCACGTTCACGCTCGACGGGATCGCGCTCGGAGCGTTCACCAACGCGGACTTCCCGACCATCCCGGTGGGGACCTCCGTCGTCGTGAAGCTCGATATGTCATTCGAAGGCATGGTCCCTGTACCTGAGCCGACGATCGGCGTACTGTTCGGACTGGGTCTCGCGGGTTTGGCCGCGCTTCGCGCTCGACGCATCTGAAGGGCATCGCGCTGTTGCTGGGAAGGGGAGGGATCATGGTGGCTACCAAGTGGCTCGGACGAGCCGCGATCATCGCGGGTTTGCTGGCATTTTCGGCGACGGCCGCGCAGGCGCTGACGCTCAACGTCACGGGCGGCGGGCTGGAAGCGGTCAACGCGAACTACGGTTGCCCGACGGCGCCGGGAACGTGTGCACTCGCGGTGCGCGACTATTCGCTCGCGTCGAGTGCGCTGGCGACCGGCACGATCAACATCAACGCGGCCGGCAACATCATCGACATCCAGCTTCAGGTCGCGGGAGCGACCTTCAGCGGCACGGGCGGACCGATCACGTTCGGACCGGTGACCTACCAGGCGACGCTCAGCGGCGCGAGCGTGGTGACTACGCCGGTCGGTCTGGGCGTTGGCGGGGTCGACTCGGGCTTCGGCACCGGCAGCGTGACCGGCGACGTGAACGGCAGCCCGTTCGCGATCGCAGCCGCGTCGGTCAGTATCTCCTGCGACTACCCCGGCGGAACCGGCCAGTGCGGCATCTCGTTCGGTGAGGGCGGCTTCTCGAACGTGCTCGGCCACGACTGGCGGCACACGTTCAACGTCACGGTGCAGTCGGTTCCCCTGCCCGAGCCGACGACGGGGCTCTTGATCGGGCTCGGCCTGGCGGGACTCGCGCTCCGCGCCCGCAGCCGCTGACACTTCCGCTCGAAACCGCGTCGCGCTTCGGCTTCATCGCGACGCTGCCCGATCCGGCGTCGATCCGCGAGACCGTGCGGCTGGCCGAGTCGCTCGCGTTCGACTCGCTCTGGGTCGGCGACCACATCGCGTTCGCGGTGCCGATCCTCGATCCGCTGCTGCAGCTCGCGCAGGCGGCGGCGCACTCCGATCGGCTGCTATTCGGGACGTCGGTGTTCCTGCTGCCGCTGCGCCATCCGACGCCGGTCGCGAAGCAGGTCGCGACCCTCGATCGGCTGTGCGACGGGCGCCTGATCTTCGGCGTCGGCGTGGGCGGGGAGTTTCCGCGCGAGTACGAGGCGTGCGGCGTGCCGGTGGCCGAGCGCGGCGCCCGGCTCTCGGAGGCCATCCCGCTGCTGCGCCGGCTCTGGTCGGGTGAGCCGGTCGCGAGTGAAGGACGCTTCTACCCGTTCCCGGAAGTGCGAATGCTGCCGCGTCCGATCCAGCGGCCGGGCCCGCCGATCTGGTGCGGCGGCCGCAACCCGAAGGCGCTGGAGCGGATCGCGCGCATGGGCGACGGCTGGCTTTCGTACGTGGTCACGCCCGAGATGTTCCGCGAGGGCCTGGTCGCGATCGCGCGCGGCGCCGAGGACGCGGGCCGGACGCTCGAGCGCTTCGGCACCGGCCACCTCTTGTTCGTACGCATCGACGACTCCTACGAGCGCGCGCTCGACTTTGCTTCTGCACACCTGTCGCAGCGCTACGCGATGGACTTCCGCAAACCGGCGGCGCGCTACGCGGCGCTCGGCCGGCCCGCGGACGTCGCCGAGCGGATCGCCGCTTTCCACGCCGCCGGCGTGCGCCACGTACTGCTCGACCACGTTGGGCCCGCGCAGGAGCGCGACACGCAGCTCGAGCGCTTCGCGACCGAGGTCCGCCCGCTGCTCCGGAGTCTGTGAGAGAATCCGCGCCGAAACGCCCGGGAGGCCTCATGTCGGAGAAGACGCCTGCGCCCGCGCCGAAGCTCGCGGCGACGATCCTGCTGGTTCGCGACGGCGGGAGCGGCCTCGAAGTGTTCATGGTGCAGCGCCACCACAAGATCGACTTCGCGACCGGCGCGATGGTCTTCCCCGGCGGCAAGATCGAGGCGGGCGACGCCGATCCGCGTCTGCGCGCGCGTTGCAAGGGCGCGGAGGCGCTCGATTCGGACGCGCTCGCGGTTCGCGTCGGCGCGATCCGCGAGACCTTCGAAGAGTGCGGCGTGCTGCTCGCGCGCCCGCGCGGCGGT
>JANNLG010000129.1:0-5408 GCA_031396695.1 Deltaproteobacteria bacterium | reverse complement strand
CAAGACCGCACGTGTGTACGGCGACCTGATGACCGAGGGCATCGTGATCGAGCGCGGCGCCAAGGTCGAGGGCCGCATCACGATCGGCCCGGTGAAGAGCGCGACCCGCACGCGCGACGCGGATCCGCCCACGCGCGTGGTCGCAGTGCCGCCGACTCCGTCGTCGAACTAGATCCTCCGTCCCTAGGACTAGCGCGCGCTCGGCTCCGAGGCGCGCTTCGCTCCGGCGGCTGGCAGCACCAAGGCCGCCGCGAGCAGCACGAGCACGCCGCCCACCACCAGCGTCGTGCGCAGTCCGACCGTCCCGCCGAGCCACCCGCCCACGGCGGTGCCCAGAAGCATCGCGATGCTCGACAGGAAGCGCATCGCGCCCGCCACCCGGCCGAGCACCTTAGCGGGCGTGATCTGCTGGCGCAGGTTCGACTGGTGCACCTGCCAGATCACGTGGCCGAAGTCGCCGACCAGCTGCTGAAAGGCGATTGCAGCGACACCGAGCAGCGTCGCACCGGGCGCGAGCGGAAGCACGAGCGAGCCCGCCGCTGCGAACAGCAGCCCGACGAACATGGCGGGCAGGCCCGCGCGCCGTTCGGGCACCCGCTCCGCGGCGAACGCGCTCGCGAATGAGCCGATCGAGCCGAGCGCGAACAGCATGCCGAGCACGCCGGGCGAGAAGCCGAGCTCGCGGTACACGAACAGCATGTACACGGCGTTCGTGATCTGACCGGACAGGGCGAGCAGCACGCCGCTCGCGGCGATCGCCGCCAGCGCGGGCGTGCGCGCGATCTCGACCATTCCCGCGGAGATCTCCGCGAGCCGCGACTGTCTGCGATCGCGCGGCTCGGGCTCCGGCTCGACGGCCTGGATGCGCAGCAGGAAGAATGCCGACGCCAGGTACGTGCCCGCGTCGACGACGAGCGCGAGCGGCGCCGACAGGAGCTGCACCAGCCAGCCGCCGGCCGCGAAGGCGGTCGCCTCGGCCGCGGCGTCGGCGGCCTGCAGCCGGCTGTTCGCGGAGAGCAGCGCGCGCGACTCGACCAGCGTCGGCAGATAGGTGTGCTGCGCGACGTCGAACACGAAGTCGAAAAGCCCGCGCGTGAACGCGAACAGGACCACGTGCTCGATCGCGAGCACGCCCGCGAATGCCGCCGCGGGAACCGCGAGCAGCAGCGCGGCGCGCGCGAAGTCGGTGGCGATCATGAGCGGCCGGCGGCGCCTGCGGTCGATGGCGCTCGCGGCGAACAACCCGAGCAGGACCGCGGGCAGGATCGCGGCCGCGTTGATCGCGGCGATCTGGCCGGGCGCCGCGTCGAAGAGCTCGATGGCCAGGAACGGCAGCGCGACGCCCGACAGCATCGAGCCGAAGTTCGAGATCGACGCGGCCGAGAGCAGCCGGCCGAAGTCGCCGGTCATGCGGGCCTGCGTCATTCGATCCTGCGCAGCCAGAGCGTGCGGCTGTAGCCGGGGCCGTAGCGCCCGGTGCCGAGATTCGGATCGAGTCCGAGCGCCTCGAGCTCCGCGCCCCGCGCGCGCACGTACTCGCGCTCGTCGCGGTCGAAGGCGGCGTAGAGCGCGTCGGGATCGAGTCCGCGTAGCCGGGCCGGCGGCACGAGCTGCGCGATGCGCCGTTCCACGCTGACGGTCGAGACCACCGCCTCGCTCGCGTCGGAAAGCACGTACTCGACGATCGACGTGCCCGCGGTCTCGAGCCTTTGCAGGCGGTGGCATACACCGTTCTGCACCACGTTCCGGATGCGCTTGTAGAAGGCGATCCAGTTCGCGTACTCGGCGAGCTCGGCCTCGTCGAGCGCGTTCAGGTCCGAGCCGATGCCGAGCACGCCGCGCATCGCCACGTCGAAGCGCGTCGACAGCTCGAGCCGCCGGCCGGTCTGGTGGTTGCGCTCGTGCGTCACCCAACAGCACATGGCGCGCGCCGGGTACGCCAGGCTCGCGCCCTCCTGGATCGAAACGCGCGCGAGCGCGTCGGTGTTGTCGCTGGTCCAGAACTGGTCGGTGCGCGCGAGAATGCCGGCGTCGACGCGCCCGCCGCCGCTCGAGCAGCTCTCGATCGCCAGCCGCGGGAAGCGCCGGCGCAGGCCGTCCATCAGGGCGTACACGCCCTCGGCGTGGCGGCGCCAGATCGCCTTGCCGACGACGCTGCCCGGCTCGCTGGCGGAGCGGTTCATGTCCCACTTCAGAAAGTCGACGTCGTTCTCCTCGACCACCTGCGCCAGCACGCGCGCGAGGTGCGCCAGCACTTCCGGACGACCGAAATCGAGAATGAGCTGATGGCGCTGTTCGGTGCGCGGGCGCTCCGGGAAGTGCAGCACCCAGTCGCGGTGCGCGCGGTACAGGTCCGAGTCGGGGTTCACCATCTCGGGCTCGACCCAGAGCCCGAACTTCATGCCGAGCCGGTGCACCTCGTCGGCGAGCGGGCGCAAGCCGGTCGGGAACACGTCGGGCGAGACGATCCAGTCGCCGAGGCCCGCGTTGTCGTTGCGCCGGCCGCCGAACCAGCCGTCATCGACGCAGAACAGCTCGACGCCGATCGCCGCGCTCTTCCGCGCCAACGCGATCTGGCTCTCGAGCGAGAGCGCGAAGTAGCTCGCCTCCCAGGAGTTGTACAGCACCGGCCGCAGCGGCTCGGGCGGATCCGTGCGCGGCAGCACGCGCTCACACAGAAATGCGTGCATGCGCCGGCTCGCACCCGAGAAGCCGTCCGCGCACGAGCCGTGGATCAGCGCCGGCGTCGCGTGGCGCTCACCCGGCGCGAGCTCGAGCGCGAAGTCGAAAGGGTTGTAGCCGCCGTGCACGTGCAGCGCCCCGTTCGGCCGCTGCTCGAACGCGAGCCTCCAGCTCCCCGACCACGCGAGCTGGCCGAAGTGGACGATCCCATGATCCTCCCCCGCAGGCGCAGCCGAGGGGGACAACAAAAAAAACGGATGGTGCACGAAGCCGGTGTGCACAGAGCGGCTCTCGAGCGATGTCGTGCCTACCGGCAGGCGCACGCGTTCGGACTGGAACTCCGCCCCCCAGCCGCCCGACGCGTGCAGCAGATCCCAGCGTCCCGCGGGCAGGTGCAGCGTGCCGAAGCCGAGCTGCTCGACGAGCACGGGATGTGCGCCGCGATTCTCGAGCTCGAGCCAGCGCTCGATCACGTCGTTCGCTGGGTCCGTGCGCAGACACAGCCAGGCGCTGAACGGCTGCGCCGGATCGTCCATGCGGATGCGCAGCGTCTCGCGTCCGTCGGTCGCGAGCTCGCACGCGTGCGACGCGTAGCGCAGCCGCACATCGCGCACGGGCGGCGCGTCCGCGGCGCCAGGGAACGTCACCTTCAGCGTCGGCTCGTGCCAGGTGTGATCGCCGAAGGTCACGACCTCGTCACGGCGCCCCTGCCGGTCGACGCCGATGCGCGGGAACGGATCGTCGGGCAAGCGCCCGCTCGCGATCGGCTGCGCGGGTCCGGGCGCGCGCGGGCCGCTGCCCAGACACACCACGCGCCCGTCGGGGTCCGCGCGCAAGGCGTGGAAGCTCGTCGCCAGCACGAGGTTCCAGGTGCGTGTGCTCTCGTCGAAGTGGATCAAGCGCCGAGTCTTCGCGCGATCGTCCAAGCCGTGCGCGACATGCGCGGCACGATCTCGGCCAGGGTCGAGGCGTTGTCGCTCGCGGCCGTGCCGTCGCGCACGCGGCCGACGATGCCCTGGTAGATGCACGCCGCGCGGTACATCTGATACGCGGCGTACCAGTCGAACGACTCGATCGATGCGCGGCCCGTGCGCCGGCAGTACGCGGCCGCGTACTCGTCGAGGCTCGGCAGGCCCGATGCGCGCAGATCGATCGCCTCGAACTGCCCGCCCGCGAGCCACGGCATACACAGATACGTGAAGTCCCCGAGCGGATGGCCGAGCGTCGAGATCTCCCAGTCCAGCACCGCGACCACGCGCGGCTCGGTCGGGTGCAGGATCGTGTTGTCGAGCTTGAAGTCGCCGTGAATCAGTCGCGTCTCGTCGCTCGCGGGAATCGTGCGCGGCAGCCACTCCATCAGCGCGTCCATCTCGGGCACGGGCTCCGTCTGCGAGGCCTGGTACTGCTTGGTCCAGCGCGAGAGCTGGCGCGCGAAGTAGTTGCCGGGCCGGCCGAAGTCCTCGAGCCCGAGCGCGCGCCAGTCGACCGAGTGGAGCCTCGCCAGCGTCTCGTTCAGCGAGTCGTAGATCGCGAAGCGCTCGGCGGGCGTGCAGTCGGGCAGGTGCGGCTCCCACAGCACGCGACCCTCGACGCACTCCATCACGTAGAACGAGGTGCCGAGCACGGACTCGTCCGTGCACAGCGCGTAGGTGCGCGGCACCGGCACGCCCGAGTCCTGCAGCGCCGCAAGCACGCGGTACTCGCGGTCGACCGCGTGCGCCGAAGGCAGGAGCTGCCCCGGCGGCTTGCGGCGCACGACGTAGCGCGTGCCGCCGGCCTCGATGCGGTAGGTCGGGTTCGATTGTCCGCCGCGGAACTGCTCGACCGCGAGCGTGCCGTGGAAACCCGGCACGTTCGCGCGCAGCCACGCCTCGAGCCGTTCGGCGTCGATCCGGTGGCGCTCGCGAACGGGCTGCGTGCCCGCGAAGATTTCCTGTCGGTCGGCCATCTCGGGCACCTATCCTACGCTACCCTTCGCGCCGGAAAGGAGCCCGAGCCCGATGAAGATCTCCGACTTCGTCCGCACCCACTACCGCCACTTCAACGCCGCTGCGCTCGCCGACGCCACCGAGGCGTACCGGGTTCACCTCGCGGGTGGCGGCAAGATGCTGCTCTCGATGGCCGGCGCGATGAGCACCGCCGAGCTCGGGCTCTCGCTCGCCGAGATGATCCGACACGACTTGGTGCACGCGATCTCGTGCACCGGCGCGAATCTCGAAGAGGACGTGTTCAACCTGGTCGCGCACGATCACTACAAGCGCATCCCCAACTGGCGCAATCTGACCGCGGCCGACGAGAAGGCGCTCGAGCGCGCGGGGCTGAACCGCGTGACCGACACCTGCATTCCCGAGGACAAGGCGTTCCGTGCGATCGAGAAGCACGTGCTCGACCTGTGGGTTCGCGCAGACCAGCAGAAGAAGCGCTACTTCCCGCACGAGATCATGTACCAGCTCCTGCTCGAGGGGCGCGTGCGCGACAGCTACCAGATCGACCCCGCAGGCTCGTGGCTGCTCGCAGCCGCGGAGAAGAACCTGCCGATCTTCGTGCCCGGCTGGGAAGATTCCACGCTCGGCAACATTTTCGTTTCGCACGTGATCTCGGGCCAGCTCTCGAACTTCCAGATCGTGAAGAGCGGCCTCGAAACCATGGCCGAGCTCGCGCGCTGGTACGTGTCGACCACGATGGGCAAGACGCTCGAAGAGCTGCCCGCGGTCGAGGCGTCCGAG
>JANNLG010000118.1:0-2148 GCA_031396695.1 Deltaproteobacteria bacterium | reverse complement strand
CGCGCGCCGCCGCATCCAGTCCGCGTTCGAGGGTCTCTCGACCGACGGCGAGATGAAGGCGCTCGACAGCGTGCGCGAGGAGATCGAGCGCATGAAGGCCGAGGCGAAGATCGACACCGACATGGATTCCGGTCTCGAGCTGCGCGTGCGCGCGATCCGCGACGAGGCCAAGCAGGACGCCGCGCGCCGCGAGCTCGACGAGCTGAAGCGCCGGCTCAAGCCGTCGCTGTTCGTGCCCGCCGTCTCGCCCCCGCGCGAGATCGTAATCCCGCGCGCGGAGCAACCCGCCGCCGCGAACGGCTGAGCTCTGGCGCGGGCGAGCGCGCGAGAAGCTCTGCTACTCTCGGCGCCGGGCGTTCAGCGCCCTGCGCCGGGGTGGCGGAATTGGCAGACGCGACGGTTTTAGGAGCCGTTGCCGCAAGGCGTGCAGGTTCGACCCCTGTCCCCGGCAGCTCTATTGCGGCGCGAGCCCGCCGCAGGCGCGCAGCCGCGCGACGATCGCTTCGGAGAGGCCGAGCTCGTCGACCAGCGCGCGCTCGAGCTCGGCGGGTGCGAGTGCGCGGCTCGTGACGCCCGACGCGGTCTTCTCGTGGCGCGTGTTGGCGACGAACGAGACCAGCCGATCGGGGAAGTTCTTGCGCGCGTAGAGCGCGTTGTTGAAGACCGAGTAGCCGCGCGAGATCTCGTAGCGTTCCAAGTAGAACGCCTCGTCGACGGGATCGTCCATCAGCCGACACGGCATCGTGTCGCGCGAGTTCGCCATGCCCCAGTGGATCAGAAAGGTCTCGCCGGCCGGCTCGACGCGGATCGGGTGCACGGCATCGTCGTGCCGAGTCTCGTATCCGCGGCGCAGCGCGATCGGCGCGCCGCACTGGATCGAGGAGTCGACCAGCAGCTCTTCACCTGCGATCCGCACGACCAGGCTGCCGTGGTTGTGGTCGTTGCGGTCGAACATCGAGGCGGAGATCCGGCGCACGTCGAAGCCGCAGGCGCGCACCAGCGCGTGCAGGCCGTTGCTCGACGGCCAGCAGGTTCCGCCCGTGCCGTGCTCGAGCCAGGCGGCGAGGAAGTCCGCGGGCAGGCCGCCCGGCAGCGGGCCGGAAACGCCCTCGAGCATGGCGATGCGCTTGCGCACGTTGTCGAACGGCACGTGCAGACACCAGGCGGCGTAGAGCGCCTCGAGCCCGCGGCGGTCGAGCCCCGGCTCGCCGTCGAAGCCGAGCTTGGCGAGCGCGCGCTCGATCAAGCCGGGCGGCACTTCGCTCATGGCGGCTTCGGAACCGCTTCGAGCTTCAGCCGCTCGGCCTTCGCGTAGGTCTGCTTCACGACCAGCTTTCCGTTCGCGAAGTGGAGGATGTCGAGCCCGCGCCAGCCGCGCAGCTTTCCGTCGCGCTCGGTCGTGCACAGCCAGGAGATCAGCCCCTTGCCCGACTCGGGATCCACGAACAGGTCCTCGGTGACAAAGCGCATGCGGCCGTAGTCGCCGCGGAACTGCGGCTCGAAGGCCCGGCGGATCGCGTCCTTCCCGACCCGGCGCTGGCCGTCGAACTCGTCGTACACGCCGTCGTCGGCGAAGAACGCCATCACGCCGTCGAGGTCCTCGCGGTTGAACGCGTCGGTGAAGCGCACGACCAGGTCTTCGAGCTCGGCGTGCGTCACCACTCGGCTCCCGGGTGCGCGCGCGCGACGCACTGCATCTCCGAAAGCAGGTGATCGAGGTGCTCGCTGTGCACGCCGCGCCGTCCGCCGCTGGCGGGGTAGGGCGGATCGTCGGGCAGCGCCAGCGTGGCCGTCTCGACCAGCGCCTCGAGCTCTGCGCGGATCTCCGCGCGGCCCGCGAACAGCTCCGGTGTGAATACCCAGAGCGCGTCGAGTGCGGCCTGCATGCGGCGGTAGCTCTCGTCGCTGCCGTCGCCGAGCCGCACGAACCAGTCGCGCGCGTGGCGCGCGTGGTAGCGCGTCTCCTTGGCCGCCTGTGCGGCTAGCGCGGCGAGCTCGGCGTCGTCGCCGTGCGCGAGCCGCTCGAGCTCGGGCAGCGCCGCCGCGTCGAACAGCACCTGGCGCACGATCGTCTGCGCGAAATCCGTGTTGGGCTGCTCGACCAGCAGGCAGTTTCTGTACGCCGTCGGGTCGCGCAGGAACGCCAGC
>JANNLG010000090.1:0-10103 GCA_031396695.1 Deltaproteobacteria bacterium | reverse complement strand
TCCTGCGCACCGAGATCGACCGCGACGGCGACGGCTTCCGCGACGAGGTCACGATCTACGCCAAAGGCCAGGTCGACCGCGAAGAGGTCGACAAGAACGGCGACGGCCGGCCGGACGCCGTGGCGACCTACGCGAACGGCGTGATCTCCGAGAAGCGCGAGGACCTCGACTTCGACGGCACGCCCGACCTCGTCTCGCACTACAAGAACGGCAAGCTCGCCAGCCGCGAGGCCGAATCGTCCGCCGTCTTCGAGATGTGGAACAAGGACCTCGCGAAGTGAGCCCGCTCGGCGCCACTCTGCGCGCGGGGTTCTCGTTCGGCATCGCGTTCTGCACGGTGATCTGGCTCGCGACCGCGCCGCTCGAGGCGCTCGCGGGACCCGAGAACGAGCTGCTCGAGCGCGTGAACCAGGTGCGCGCGCAACACAAGCAGATCGAGCTCGCGCCCTCCCAGGATCTCGCACGCGTCGCGCGCGCGCACGCCGAGGACATGGCGCGGCGCAGCTACCTGTCGCACGTGAACCCCGAGGGCGAGAACCCGCTGCAGCGCGCGCAGTCCGCCGGCCTCTCCGGCTTCCGCCTGTTCGCCGAGAACATCGGCGCGACCAGCGTCTCCGGCGACCACGTGCAGATCATCGTCGACGAGTGGATGCGCTCGCACGACCACCGCGAGAACGTGCTGAACCCCGCCTTCAACACCAGCGGCGTCGGCGTGGTCGAGACCGGCTCCGGCCAGACGATCATCGTCGAGCTGTACGCGACCTACCCGCGCTGAGCGACCCGCTCGCGAAGGGAGCTCAGGGCGCGACTTCGAACCGGTAGAGCGGCGGATTCTCGAACGGGCCGATCACGCCGAGATCGGGGATCGGCACGCGCGTGAGCGCGGTCGCGTTCGCCTGCAGCGCGTGCGCCACCGCGCGCGACCACAGGAACTGGTACTGCGACTCGCTCCAGCCCAGGCGCGAATCCGGCGCGACCGGAGGCACGGGCGCCGGCGGATTGCCGTCGATCAGCGGCAGGTCGCCCAATACCCAGACCCGGCCGCGACGCTTCAGCGTGTCGGCGACGCTGTCTGCGACCCGCCGGATCCCGTCCGGTCGGGTCATCTGCTCCTTCACCAGGTCGTAGCGGGTGAGCGCGTGATCGGAGAGATCGGGCACGGTCAGCCAGTTCGTGCCGCCGCCGTAGTAGTGAGCGAAGGAGATGCCGAGGTACCACGGCGTCACGACGATCAGGTCGTCGGGGCGCGCCTCGGCCTCGAGCGTCGCGGCGACGCGATCGAAGTTCGTGAGCCGCATCGGCTGGTTCCACCAGAGCGACTTCGCGACCAGCGCGACGCCGACGGCGAAAATCGCGATCCGCGCCACACGCCACGGTGTCGTCCCGCCGAGCGTGACGTGGAGACCGCTCTCGATCAGCACCGCTGCCAGCCCGAGCAGGGACAGGTAATACCAGGTCTGCGTGGGGTAGCCGACCCCGATCAGAAACGTCGCGTAGCCGACCACGCCGACCACGCCCGCGACCGCGAAGAACACCGCGCCCGCGCGCGCGTCCGACGCAGGCGCGGACTTTCCGTTCCGATAGGCGCACGCCAGGAGCAGTGCGAGTCCGAGCCCGAGCCACAGGTAGGAGAGCGCGGCACCGCCGACTTCTATCGTCTCGCGCAGCTTTCCGGCGAGCCAAGCGGCGTCCACCGGCGCGCGGAAGACGACGTTCCACTCACGCGCACGGCCGAGCGGCCCCAGGTACGGGAGCAGCGAGAGCGCGGCGAGCCCGCCGATCGCGAGCGGAACGAGGGCCTCGCGCATCCGTCCGCGCGCGGCCCAGGCGGCGGCGCAGGCCGTGCACAGCGCGAACACGACCACCGCGTTGTGGTACAGGCACTGCACGCTCGCGATCGCGAGCAGCGCCGCGACGATCGTCTCTCGCCGCGAGACGCGCAGCGTGAGCCGCCACAGCGCGACCACCAACAGCGTCGCGAGCAAGAGCCCGAGACCGTACGCGCGCAGCGTGTCGCCGAAGCGGATCACGCTCGGATTCGCGGCCACCAGCAAGAGCGCGAGCAGCGGCACCGTACCGGCGATGCGCCGCAGCGCGAAGAACAGGCTTGCGATCACCCCTACGCCCACCGCGAGCGCGAGCGCGCGCCACGACAGCGCGCTCGCGCCGAGACCGAGCGCGTCCCAGCTGCGCAGCGTGAGCGGCCAGAGCAGCGGCGAGGACTCCCACTCCATGCGCGTCCACAGCTCGGCGAGCGTCGGCGCGGTCGAGATGTGCAGCGTGCTGATCTCGTCGCGCCAGAGCTGCGGCGCGTGCAGCCAGTTCTGCGCGTGCACCCAGAGCAGCACCCCCACGAGTCCGAGCGCGAGCGCCCACTCGACTCCCGCGAGCCACTTTCCGCGCGGCTTCACGGCTGCGCGCGCTTCGGCGCTGCCGGGTCCGGACGTGCCACGATCATCCACTCGTAGGCGAGCGCGTCGTGCTCGTCGACCAGCGGATCGCCGAAGCTCGGCGCGAGCAGATCGAGCCATGGCCGAAGCCAAGCGTCCGGCACGCGCTCGAGCAGCACGTTGGGATAGCGCTTGAACAGCGCCTTCCACGGCAGGCTCGGAAACGAGAACGGCAGGAAGCGGCGGTAGAGCGCCTCCGAGCGGTCGCTGCGCAGACCCGAGCACTGCTCGACCCGCCAGCCCGTCTCGGCCAGGATCTGTCTCCACACCGGCGGCTCGTACAGGTGCCAGTGCCGGAAGAAGCCGTTGATCGCGCCCGACCACATCATCGCCAGGCGCGGCGCGTGCGCGAGCAGGAAGCGTTGCACGCGACCCTGGTAGCCCCAGGCGGGCGCGGGCAGAAACAGGATGAAGCGCGCGTCGTCGGCCGCCGCGCTGGGCAGATTTAGCAGCGCGCCGCGGATGTCGGGCACGTGCTCGAGCGAGCAGTTCGCCATGATCTGATCGAAGCGCTTGGGCGCGAACGGCGCGCGCTCGGCGACGTCGCAGAGCTCCGCGTGCATCACCGCGCGCGCCTCGCGCACTTCCCCTTCCGAGATGTCGACGCCGTACAGCTCGAAGCCGCTCACGTCCTGCAGCGTCCACCAGAAGCCGTCACCGCAGCCTACGTCGAGAATCGTGCCGCGCTGATAGCCCGGCCAGTCGCTCGCACGGCGCAGCTGCTCGTAGGCGAGCAGCCGATTCAGCTCGCGAATCACGAGCGGCGTCGGCGCGTGCCGGATGTAGCGCAGCAGCCGCTCGCGCAGCCGCGCGTCTGCCCCCTCGAGCGCGCGCTCGTTAGAAGTCACGATGTCTTCGGCCGCAGCGTCAGGCCGAGGAACAGGTTGCACCACTGGATCGGCAGCGGCACCGGGAACGCGCCGCGGTGCGCGATCGAGAAGTGGGGCGCGAGCTCTTCGATCACCTCCCACGGCCGGTTCAGGTGCTCGCGCTCGATGAAGTGGCGGTATGGCCGGCCGTAGCGCCGCTCGTAGATGCGCTGCGCGGAGATGCGGCGCGCGCAGGCCGTGGCCAGACTCCCCTCGCACGGAATCACGACGCTGAGCGTGGCATCGGATGCGCACACGCGCCGCAGCTCGCGCAGCGCGGCGGGCAGATCGGGCAGATGCTCGAGCACGTGCACCGCCACGATCCGGTCGAAGTGGCCGTCGGGGAACTCGAGCCGCTTCTGCACGTCGCCGACCCTCACCTGCACACGCGGAAAGCGCTCGCGAATGCGTTCGGCCATCGTCTCGCGCAGCTCGAGCGCCACGTAGTCGCGCTCCTGCTCGGCGTCGAGCGTCTCGAACGCCAGGTGCTCGCCGATCCCGGCGCCGACCTCGAGCGTGCGCAGAAAGCGCGACGGAGCCTGCGCAACCGCGTAGCGGTGCCCCCAGCGGTCGGCGATGCCGAAGCGCGAGGGGAACACCTCGTGCCAGTAGCGCATGAAGTCGTCGTTGATGCGCGCGAGCTCCGGCTCGAGCGGCGGCAGGACCTTCGGCCAGCGGCTCGTCACGCGCCGCTCGCGCTACGCCGCGAGCTGTAGGCGCGCACGGTCGCCGCCAGCACCGCCCCGACTTCGATCGCTTGCATGCAGGCGTTGTCGCGGCAGGTGGTCTGGCGATTGTTGAGCGCGTTCACGCACGGGCTGCAGGCCAGGCCCGCGAACACCACCGAGTTGCGCGGCGTGCGCGCGCCGAACAGCGTGGGCGTCTCGGGCCCGAACAGCGTCACCACGTTCACGGGCGTCAGCGTCGCGAAGTGCGCCGGCCCGCTGTCGTTGGTGACGAGCACCTCGGAGAGCGTGTACAGCACCAGCAGCTCGCGCAACGTGGTGCGGCCGGCCAACGAAGTGCAGCGCGCCGAGCCGACTCCGCGCGCGAGTCGATCGGACGCCGCCGCCTCGCTCGCGAGCCCCGTGAAGACCACGTGCGCGTCGGGCAGCGCCTGCAGCAGCCTTGCCGCGAGCTCGCCGTAGCGTTCGATCGGCCAGCGCCGCAGCGGCAGCAGATCGCTCGCGTTGGCGTTCAACAGGATCAGCGGCGGAATCGACCTGAGCCCGGTGCTCTCGCGCACGATCCGCTCGACGGTCTCGCGCTCCTCGGGCGCGGGCCTGAACATCGGCTCGGGCTCCGCCGCCGCCGCCGCGACCCACGGCAGGGTCGGCAGGCCGCTCGCCGGCCGCGAGAGCGCCTCGACCAGCGCGAGAAACATCTCGCCGGTGTGGATGTGCGCGTTGTAGAGCACGCGGTGCGTGAACAGATCGCCGCGGTACGGGCCCTCGGCGAAGTACGCGTGCATGCCGGCGCGGAAGCGCGCACCCGACAGGAACGTGATCGTGGCCGAGAAGCGCGCGAAGAACTCGAGGTCGACCGCCGCGTCGATGCCGAGCTTGCGGATCTTGCGCAGGGCCCCGAGCGTACCGCGGATCATCGCGCCGAGCGATCCGGTCGAGACGGTGAACACGTTCTCTTCCGGCACCAGGTCCAGCACGTCCAGGATGAAGCGGTTCTCCGCGAACACCATGAAGTACACGTTCTCGCGCCCGACCCAGTCGATCGCGCGCCGGATCGCGCGACCCGCGAGCACGGTCGAGCCCTGCTCCGCGAGCTTCACGAACAAGACCGCGCGAGGTCGCGGCGCCACGCTCGGGTCGGGCTCGGGCAGGAGCTTGCGCACCAGGGTCAGAAACAGGCAGCCGGCCGCAAAGACGATGCGATCCGCCCGCTGGAGGAGATCGACCGAGACCGGCAGCCCGACGGGCTCCGAAGAAGACGGGAGCGGAGCAGACACGGGCCGAGACGCTATGGTGCCGGAGGAAACGCTTCAAGGGGAAAGTCGGGTCGACGCAGATGCCCGAGCCAAGACGCATCTCGATCATCTCGCCCTGTCGCAACGAGCGGGACTACATCGCGGGCTTCGTCGCGTCCCTGCTTGCGCAGGAGTTGCCGGCGGGCTGCACGCTCGAGCTGCTGATCGCCGACGGCCTGTCGGACGACGGCACGCGCGAGATCCTGGACGAGCTCGCCTCCCGCCACCCCGCGCTCCGGGTGGTCACGAACCCCGGCCGGATCGTCTCGAACGGCCTGAATGCCGCGATCCGCGAAGCCACGGGTGACGTGATCGTGCGAATGGACGCGCACACGACCTACGCGCCCGACTACGTGCGCGCCTGCGTCGAGACGCTCGAGCGAACCGGCGCCGACAACGTCGGGGGGCCTTGGCGCGCCGCCGGCCAGAGCTACCTGCAGAAGGCGATCGCGCTGGTCTCCCACTCGCCGTTCGCGTCGGGTGGCGGCCGCTCGCACGCGCTCGACTACGAGGGCCCGGTCGACACCGTCTACCTCGGCTGCTGGCGCAAGCAGATCTTCGAGCGCGTGGGCCTGTTCGACGAGGAGCTGGTGCGCAACCAGGACGACGAGCTGAACCTGCGCATCGTGCGCGCGGGTGGACGCATCTGGCAGTCGCCGTCGATCCGCTCGAGCTACGCGCCGCGGCGCTCGCTCGCGAACCTGTTCTCGCAGTACAAGCAGTACGGCTACTGGAAGGTGCGCGTGATCCAGAAGCACACCCTGCCCGCATCGATCCGACACCTCGTGCCCGGCGCGTTCGTGTTCGCGTTGCTCGCGCTGGCGCTGTTGTCGCTGGTCTGGCCGCCGGCGCGACTGGCGCTGGCGGCGCTGCTCGTGGCCTACGCCGCGGCGAATCTGATCGCCAGCGTGCACACCTGCAGCGCGGCCGGCACTTTCAGGTATCTACCGGTCATACCGATCGTCTTCGCTGGGTACCATGTCGGCTACGGGTACGGCTTCCTGCGCGGTGTGGTCGACTTCCTGCTCCTGCGCAGAGGCAGCGGCACGGCGTTCACGGCCATCACGCGGGGCTCGAGCCGAGGCGCGTAGAATCCTCCCGAGGCGCAACGTGAGCAAACCCCTGAACCCCCCGACGAACGGAGCCTCCGAGGAGCTCACCGCCGTCGCGGAGCGCTACGACCGGCGCAAGACCCACGTCGCGACCGGTCTGTACGACCCGCTGAACGCGGCCGTGCTGATGGCGCAGCAGGAACGGGAGCGCGCGCTGGTCGGCTGGGTCCACGCTTCCGGCCTGGCGCCGTTGCGCGACAAGACCCTGCTCGAGATCGGCTGCGGATCGGGCGGCAACCTGCTGCAGCTTATCGCGCTCGGCTTCTCGCCCGCGAACCTGGTCGGCAACGAGCTGCTCGAGGACCGCTGTGCGCGAGCGCGCGAGCGGCTGCCCGCCGCGACGCGCGTGGTGGCGGGCGACGCTTCGAGCGTCGATCTCGGCGCGGATCGCTTCGACGTGGTGTTCCAGTCGACCGTCTTCACGTCGCTGCTCGATCCCGAATTCCAGGCCCGGCTCGCGCGTCGCATCTGGACGCTGACCAAGCCCGGCGGCCAGGTGCTCTGGTACGACTTCACCTACGACAACCCGCGCAACGCCGACGTTCGGGGCATTTCGATTTCACGAATCCGCGCGCTCTTTCCGGAGGGAAGCCTCACGTCCCGACGTCTCACCCTGGCGCCGCCGATCGCGCGGCTCGTTTCGCGCATCCACCCGAGCCTGTACACCGTTGCCAATTCGCTGCCGTTCCTGCGCACGCACGTGCTGTGCTGGATTCGCAAGCCGAGCCCGTGAGCCGCACCGAAGGAGCCCGATGAGCATTTGGAAGGTCCAGCTATTCGAGACCAACTTCGACGACGGCGAGCGCGCCGCCGCCGAGGCGGTGGTGCGCTCGGGCTGGCTCACGATGGGCGAACGCGTGCAGGAGTTCGAGCGCAAGTTCGGCGAGCTGCTGCAGGCCGAGGGCTCGTGCGTCGCGACCACCAACTGCACCGCGTCGCTGCACATGGCGATGCTCGCGCTCGACGTCGCAGAGGGCGACGAAGTCGTGATCCCGGCGCTCACGTTCGTGGCCGACGCGAACGCGGTGCGCATGGTCGGCGCGCGCCCGGTGCTGGCCGATTGCGCGTCGCTCGACGACTGGAACATGTCGGCGGCCACGATCGAGCGCTGCCTCACCAAGCGCACCAAAGTCGTGATGATCCTGCACTTCGCCGGCTACCCCTGCGACATGGCGCCGATCGTCGAGCTCTGCCGCAAGCGCGGGCTGCCGTTGGTCGAGGACGTCGCGCACGCGCCGGGTGCGACGATCGACGGTCAGGCCTGCGGCACCTTCGGCGACATCTCCTGCTTCTCGTTCTTCAGCAACAAGAATCTCTCCGTCGGCGAGGGAGGAATGGTGGTCGCCAAGGACCGGCGCTTGTACGAGCGACTGCGCAGCCTGCGCTCGCACGGCATGACGACCCTGACGCTCGATCGGCACCAGGGCCGCGCGGTCACGTACGACGTGCTCGCGCCCGGCTTGAACTACCGCATGGACGAGATCCGCGCAGCGATCGGATTGGTGCAGCTGGCCAAGCTCGCGAACGGCAACAAGCGCCGCGCGGATCTGACCGCGCGCTACCGCTCTCGGCTAAGGGGCGTGCCGGTGCGGATTCCGTTCGCGTCGCAACCCGCGGGCGCGCACTCGGCGTACCACATCCTTCCGCTGCTCCTGCCCGAGGGCCGCGATCGCCTCGAGGTGATCGAGAAGCTGAAACAGAAGGGTGTGCAGTCGAGCATCCACTACCCGCCGTTCTGGGGCTTCACCGGCTACCAGGGCCTGTTCGACCCGAAGGACACGCCGGTGGTGGCGGAGATCGTCGGCCGCGAGCTTACGCTGCCGCTCTACCCGACCCTACGCGACGAGCAGGTCGATTTCGTGACCGACGCGCTGCGCGAAGCGCTGGCGTAGCGCGCGCATGTCGTCGGTGCTCGACCTGATCGGCCGCGACCAGCCGCTCTTCGCGGACGAGGAGCGCACGCTCGCGCGCGAGCTCGAGGCGGCGGTGCGCGGCCGCTCTTTCCTGGTGATCGGCGGCGCGGGCTCGATCGGCCAGGCGGTCGTGCGCGAGCTGTTCCGGCGCGAGCCGGCCGCGCTTCACGTGGTCGACATCAGCGAGAACAACCTGGTCGAGCTGGTGCGCGACCTGCGCAGCTCGCTCGGCTACATCGGCGGCGACTTCCGGACATTCGCGCTCGACGCGGGCAGCATCGAGTTTCGCGCGCTGATGAACGCCTCGCGCGGCTACGATTACGTGCTGAACCTGTCGGCGCTGAAGCACGTGCGCAGCGAGAAGGACCCGTACTCGCTCATGCGCATGATCGAGGTCAACGTGCTGAACACCGTGCGCACGATCGAGGACGCGCGCAGGCTCGGCGCGCGCAAGTATTTCTGCGTCTCGACGGACAAGGCCACCAACCCCGTCAACATGATGGGCGC
Source organism: Deltaproteobacteria bacterium (assembly GCA_031396695.1). GTDB lineage: Bacteria > Myxococcota_A > UBA9160 > SZUA-336 > SZUA-336 > VGRW01. Next base: position 1,271 of record JANNLG010000090.1, on the reverse strand, counting down.
GTCGAAGCGGATCATGGAGCTGTTCCTGTTGAACGCGAGCCTGGCGGTGCCGGTGTCGACCGCGCGCTTCGCGAATGTCGCGTTCTCGGACGGCGGGCTCCTGCACGGCTTCGCGCAGCGCATCGCCAAGCAGCAGCCGCTCTCGGCTCCGCGCGACGTGCGGCGCTACTTCATCACGCAGGAGGAGTCGGGCGTCCTGTGCGTGATGTCGTGCCTGTTCGGCGAGAACCGCGACATCTTCTTCCCCAAGCTCGACCCGGCCGCGAACCTGCTGACGTTCTCGGAGATCGCCGTGCGCTACCTGGCCGGGCTCGGCTACGAGCCCGAGCTGTGCGCGAGCGAAGACGAGGCGCGCGCCAAGGCCGTGACGCGCACGGGGCGGAAGTGGCCCTGTTACTTTTTCGACAGCGACACCACGGGCGAGAAGCCGTTCGAGGAGTTCTTCGTCGACGGGCAGGATCTCGACCTCGCGCGCTACCCGAACATCGGCGTGATCCGGAACGCCGCGCACGGCGACCGCGCACCGCTCGACCGCTTCCTCGCGCGCGTGGAAGCGCTGCGCGCGCGCGGCGCGTGGAACAAGGCAGAGCTCGTCTCGCTGTTCGCCGAGACCGCGCCAGAGTTCGCGCATCACGAGACGGGGAAGTACCTCGACGATCGGATGTAGCGGTGGCCACGCGCGCGCTCGACATCCTCCTCTCCGGCCTCGCCCTGCTCTGCTTGCTGCCGTTCCTGCTCGTGATCGCGATCGCGTTGCGCTGCTCGGGCGAGGGCGAAGTGCTGTACGAGCAGCAGCGCGTGGGGCTCCGCGGGGTGGACTTCGGCCTGTTGAAGTTCGCGACCATGCTGAAGGACAGCCCGAACCTCGGCACGGGTCTGCTCACGCTGCAAAACGATCCGCGCGTGCTGCGGATCGGCCGCTTCCTGCGCAAGACCAAGCTGAACGAGCTGCCGCAGCTCTACAACGTGCTGCGCGGCGAGATGAGCCTGATCGGCCCGCGCCCACAGGCGCGCGCACACTTCGATGTGTTCCCCGCGCACGTGAGGGCGCAGCTCGTGAAGGTGCGTCCGGGCCTCTCGGGCATCGGCTCGATCGTGTTCCGCGACGAGGAGACGCTGCTCTCCACTCCGGGCCGCGATCCGGAGCGCTACTACGCGGACGTGATCGCGCCCTACAAGGGCGAGCTCGAGCTCTGGTTCATCGCGCGCCGCGGTCTGTGGCTGTATCTGGTGCTGATCGCGCTCACGCTCTGGGCGATCGTCTGGCCCGG
>JANNLG010000053.1:0-42245 GCA_031396695.1 Deltaproteobacteria bacterium | reverse complement strand
GCCACACGCGAGTGTGTTTCCGCCGCGCTGCAGCAGCAGTCGCCCACGGCGAGCTGCTTCCCCGACTAAACCATCTGCGGCGCGATCCTAAGGAATCAGCACCACGCGCCCGAACGCGGCCCGGCTCTCGATGTACGCGTGCGCGGCTCCCGCTTCGGACAACGGGAAGGTGCGGTCGACGACCGTGCGCAGCTCCCCGCGCGCCAGGTCGCGCAGGAGCGCGTCGAGCATCGCGCGCACGCGCGCGGCCTGGAACGCGACCTCGGCGCCGAAGAACACGCCGGTCAGCGAGCGGTTGCCCGGTGCGAGCGGCGACGGATCGAGCTTCAAGTCGCCGCGGCTGACGTTGCCGACCGTGATCGCGCGACCGCGGTAGCCCAGGCACAAGAGGCTACGCTGAAGCGTGTCGCCGCCGACCGCGTCGACCACCAGGTCCACGCCGCGCGACTTCGTCAGGTCGCGGATCGCGTCCGCGAAGTCGACCTCGCGGTACAGGATGCCGTGATCGACGCCGAACTCCTTCAGCCGCTCGAGCTTGTCCTTGCTGCCGATGGTGGAATACACGATCGCACCCGCGCGCTTGGCGAGCTGCACGCAAGCGAGTCCCACGCCGCTGCCGCCCGCCTGCACGAGCACGCTCTCGCCGGCCGAGAGGCGCCCGAACTCGAACAGGCAGTCGTGCGCCGTGCCCCAGGCCACCGGCACGCAGGCCGCCTGCTCGAAGGGCAGCGCGTCGGGCACGATCCAGGTCGCGGCGACGGGCACGGCCGCTCGCGCGGCGTGCGAGCCGTGCATCATCAGAGCGGTCACGCGGTCGCCCACGTGCCGGTCCGTGACCTGCGCGCCGACCTCGCGCACCACGCCCGCGCAGTTGTAGCCGACGATGTGCGGCTTTGCGGCCATCATGCCGCCCGCGCGGTTCAGCACGTCGTCGCCGCCCTCGATCGCGATCGCCTTCACGTCGATCACCACGCCGCCCGGCGCGCAGACCGGATCGGGCACGTCTTCGTAGCGGAACACGTCGGGCTTCCCCGTCTGGTAGTAGACCGCGGCTTTCATGGAGCGCATTCTGACACCAACGCCATGATCAGCGCCGAGGAATTCGTGGAGCGCCTCTGCCGCCTCGGTGCCGACCGGGGGCCGCGGCTGTTTCCGCGCTCGCGCAACGATCGCGAGATCCTGTTCAAGAGCATCCGGCTCCTGCTCGACAGCGCGCGCAGCTACAGCGAGAGCGAGATCAACGCGGAGCTGCGCGCCTGGATCCGCGACGTGGCGCCCGCAATCGAGATCGACCACGTCACGCTGCGCCGGTACCTGGTCGACTACGGACACCTGGAGCGACCGGCCGACGGCCGTGCCTACCGCGTCGGCTTCCCCGCGCGGCCGTCCGCATTCGCGCTCGGGGTCGACGACATCGACGTTCGCGCCACGATCGCCGCCTACCGCGAGTACCTCGCGAAGCGACCGCGGCGCGCGAAGCCGTGACGCGACTCAAGTGAGCGGCTCGACGTGCACGGCCACCTCGACGGTGTGACCGCCGCCGCCCAGCACCACGCCCTTGACCGGAGACACGTCGCCGTAGTCGCGTCCCCAGGCGACGGTGACGTGCTGGTCGGAGACGACCAGGTCGTTCGTGGGATCGACTCCCACCCAGCCCGCGTCGCCGCAGAACACCGCAAGCCATGCGTGACTCGCATCGGCGCCGACCAGCGCCGTGGCGCCGGGCGCGGGCGAGGTGCGGATGTAGCCGCTCACATAGCGCGCCGGCAGACCGAGCGCGCGCAGGCATGCGATCTCGAGCTGCGCGAAGTCCTGGCAAACGCCGATGCGCTGCTCGAGCACTTCGGCGACCGGTGTGGTGATGGACGTGACGCCGGGTCTGTACTTGAAGTCGGCGTGCACGCGCCGGGTCAGGTCGAGCACCGCTTCGGCGATCGGCCGACCCGGCAGGAACGACGGGCGCGCGTAGTCCGCGAAAGCCGAAGCGATCGGCACGAGCGGCGACTCGAAGGTCATCTCGCGCACGCGCAGGCCCTCGCGCGAGCAGTCGCCGCGCAGGTGATCGCAAAGCTCTTCCCACGCGGGCGTCGCTTCCGCAACGAGACGCGGCGAGGCCACGACTTCGAGCTCGCTGGTCGCCACGATCACCATCCGGTGGTGTGGCTCCTGCAGCGTGAAGAAGCTGGTGGGATTGCCGAAGTAGTCGCGCTCGCTGGCGCGCAGCGCCGGCGTCGGCTCGATCGCGAGCTCCGTCGAGAGACACGTCTCCGTCGGCGTGCCGCGCGGCTCGAGTCGCACCTCGTTGTGGCCGATCGAGACCAGCTCTTCGTAGCTGTACGTGGTCGAGTGCGTGACGCGGTAGCGCAGGGGAGCTCCGGGGGGCATGGCTAGAACGACTCGATGCGCTGCGCGACGCCGGCGTGCGACAGGTAGCTCTGCGTGATCGCGTCGGAGAACGCGCGCAGATCGTCGAGCGTGCGCTCGAGCAGAGCGCTGAGTCGCAGACGCTTGCCCTCCTCGACGCGACACAGCTCGGAGACGTCCGCGATGCGAGCGCGCGTGAGCGCGCCGAGCGCGATACGCTCCTCGCCGGCGCGCGACGCACGCGCGCTCGCGGGCAGGTGCGCCACGTGTGCGTCGAGCGCGACGAGCTGGAAGACGAGCGAGCGCGGGTTGGTCTCGTCGGTGAGCAACAGGTCGAGCGCCGGCACCGCCTGCAGCTCGCCGCCGTAACGCCGCCGGTACGTGATCGCGCTCTCGGCCACCTCGAGCAGCGCCTCGAGCCGCGGCGCCTCGTCCTCGTGCGTCTCGCCCAGGCATGCACCGAGCAGTGTCGCCGTCCAGATGCTGCGCTCGAGCCGGCGGCCCATGTCCGCGAAGCGCCAGCCGAGCGTGCGCGTCATGCTGTCCATCGCGAGTCCGCTCCAGGCCGAGAGCCGCACGATCATGCGGTTCAGGATCTCGTTCGCCTCGGGCAGCGTCGGCACGGGCGCATCCGAATCGGCGAGGTCCTGCTTCAGCTCGGAGAGCACGCGCCAGGTGTCGAGCGAGATCTGGTCGCGCAGCGAGAACGCGAGCTGATGGATGGCGGCGAGCGTCGCGCGCAGGGAGCGCGCCGACACCTCGCCGAACAGCAGCACGAGAAACGTGTCCTCGTCGGGCGCGGGCGGGGTCTCGAGCCCGATGTGCCGCGACAGCGCGGCGAGCAGCGCTTCGAGCACCGCCTCCGTCTCGGAGCTCTCGTCCGAGACGCGCGCGAGCAGTCCGCGCGCGATCCGCGCGGTCCCCTCGACCCGCTCCATGTAGCGGCCGAGCCAAAACAGATTGTCGGCCACGCGCGAGGGCAGCTCCGTGCCGCCGCGCGAGAGCTCGATCGGCGCGCCCGCGGGCCGCAGCAACGTGAGCGGCAACGGGAGCTGTTCGCAGGTGACCCAGGTGTCCTTGCTGCCGCCGCCTCGCTGCATCGAGACCACCAGCGAGTCACTCGCCGACGACACGCGCGTGAGTCCGCCCGGCATCGCTTCCCAGTCGCCCTGGCCCGTGGCCACCGCGTAGCCGCGCAGAACCAGATTGCGGGCCTGCACGCGCTCGCCGTCCCAGACCGGCGCGGTCGAGAGCGCGACCTGCTCCTGCGCCACAAACGCGTGCGGCCGCGCACGCACGCGCGCGAGCAGCGAGGCGCGCTGGTCCGCGCTCAGACCCGCACCAAACTGCGGCTCCATGCGCAGACCCGGGAACGCCGGCTTGATCACGAGCTCCTCGAGGTGTTCCTCGACGTACTCGAGCGCGCTCTCGTGGCCGCACCACCAGGTCGCGACCGACGGCAGCATCAGCTCCTCGCCGAGCAGCGCCTTGCACAGCCCGGGCAGGAACGCGAGCAGCGCCGGCGTTTCGACCAGCCCGCTGCCGAGCGCGTTCGCAACCGCCACGTTGCCGGCGCGCACCGCGTGTAGGAGCCCCGCCACGCCGAGCGACGAATCGCTGCGCAACGAGAGCGGATCGCAGAACACGTCGTCGACGCGGCGCATCAGCACGTCGACCTGCTCGAGCCCGCCGAGCGTCTTCAGGTACAGCGCGCGATCGCGAACCGTCAGGTCGCCGCCCTCGACCAGCGACAGACCCAGATAGCGCGCGAGATAGGCGTGCTCGAAGTAGGTCTCGTTGTACGGACCCGGCGTCAGCAGCGCGATGCGCGGGTTGTCGCGGTGGTGTGGCGCCAGCCCGCGCAGCGTGTCGCGCAGGCGCGCGAAGAATCCCGCCAGCCGCTCGACTCGTCCCTCGCGAAACGCCTCGGACAACGTGCGCGAGACCACCAGCCGGTTCTCGAGCGCGTAGCCCGCGCCCGACGGCGCCTGCGTGCGGTCCGCGAGCACCCACCACTGTCCGTCGGGCGCGCGCGCGAGATCGGCCGCGTAGAGCTGCAGCCACGAAGCAATCGGAATGCGCATGCCGTGACACGGCCGAAGGTAGGTCGGGTGCGCGAGCACGAGCTCCGCGGGAATCAGCTCGTCGCGCAGCAGACGCTGCGGGCCGTAGACGTCGGCGAGGATCGCGTCGAGCAGGCGCGCGCGCTGCGCGAGTCCGGCCCCGAGCGAATCCCACTCGCCCGCGTGCAGCACCAGCGGGATCGGGTCGAGCTGCCAGGGCCGATCCATGCCGCGCGGGTCGCCGTACACGTTGTAGGTGACGCCGTTGTCGTGGATCAGGCGGCGCGCGGATTCCCAGCGACGGCCGAGCTCGCTCGAGCCCATGCCCGAGAGCGCGCGCACGAGCGGGTCCCAGTGCGCGCGCAGTACCCCTGAAGACGTGCGCAGCTCGTCGTGCCGGCCCGGCACGGCTTCGGCATCGAAGCGCAGAGTCTCCGAACGAGTCACGCCCCGGACACTAGCTCCGCCGCAGATCGAGCGTGAAGGGGTAGTCGGGGTTCGGCGCCGCGGGCGCCACGACCATGCGGCCCGGCGTGTGGCCGAGCGACGAGAAGCGCGACACGCGCCGGGACTCTGCTTCGTTGGCGTTCACTGGCAGGTTTTCATACGCGAGTCCGCCGGGGTGCGCAACGTGGTACATGCAGCCGCCGAGCGAGCGCGCGAGCCAGGTGTCGACGAGCTCGATCGTGAGCGGCGCGTCGACGGGGATGGTCGGGTGCAGGCACGAGGTCGGCTGCCACGCGCGGTAGCGCACGCCCGCCACGCGTTCGCCCTGCGTGCCGGTCGGGTGCAGCGGCAGCGCGCGTCCGTTGCAGGTCACGACGAAGCGATCGCCGAGCGCGCCGCGCACCTTCACCTGCAGGCGCTCGAGCGACGAGTCGACGTAGCGCACCGCGCCGCCGACGGCCTGCTCTTCGCCCAGCACGTGCCACGGCTCGAGCGCGTGCCGCAGCTCGAGCCAGATGCCCTTGCGCACGATCTCGCCGACCTTCGGGAAGCGCTGCTCGACGAACGGCTCGAACCACGCGGGGTCGAGCCGAAACCCCCCCGCGCGGTCCAGACGCTTCAGCACGTCGTGGAAGTCCTGCATCACGAAGTGCGGCAGCATGAAGCGGTCGTGCAGCTGCGTGCCGTAACGCAAAAGCTTCGGCTCGTACGGCGTCTCCCAGAAGTGCGCGAGCAGCGCGCGCACCAACAGCTGCTGCACGCACGACATGCGCGCGTGCGGCGGCATCTCGAACGCGCGCAGCTCCACCAGCCCGAGTCGGCCGCGCGGCCCGTCGGGCGAGTACAGCTTGTCGATGCAGTGCTCGGTGCGGTGCGTGTTGCCGGTGGCATCGACCAGCAGGTTGCGCAGCACGCGGTCGACCAGCCAGGGCGGCGTCTCGCTGGCCTCGAGCGCGTTCTTCGGCAGGCGCTGGAACGCGATCTCGAGCTCGTACAGCGCGTCGCTGCGCGCTTCGTCGATGCGCGGCGCCTGACTCGTGGGCCCGATGAAGAGTCCCGAGAACAGATACGAGAGCGACGGGTGGTCCTGCCAGAAGCCGACCAGGCTGCGCAGCAGATCGGGCCTGCGCAGGAACGGGCTGTCCGCGGCGGTGGTCCCGCCGATCGTCAGGTGGTTGCCGCCGCCCGTGCCGACGTGACGGCCGTCGAGCATGAATTTCTCTGCGCGCAGCCGTGCGAGCCGTGCCTCTTCGTAGAGCGCGGTCGTCTGGTCGACGAGCTGTCCCCAATTCGAAACCGGCGCGACGTTGACTTCGATCACGCCCGGATCCGGCGTGACTTCGAACTTCTCGAGCCGCGAATCGCCGGGCGGGTGGTAGCCCTCGATGCGGATCGGCAGGCGCTGCGTCGCGGCGGTGTCTTCGAGCGCCTGCACCAAGGACAGGAAGTCCTCGAGCCGCGGGATCGGCGGCAGGAACACGTGCAGCATTCCCCCGCGCACCTCGACGCACAACGCCGTGCGCACCACGCCGCGCGCCGACACGCCGTGCCCGGGCCGGCGCAGCTGCTCCGCGTCCGGTGCGACCACGCGCTGCGGCTGTGCGGCGCGCGACGCGTGGATGTGTTGCTGCGAGACGCGCGCCGGCAGCGGCGAGAACGGAGACATCGGGTCGACATCGATCAGATCGGGCAGGTCCGCGGCCGCGGACCAAGGCAGCGAGTCGAGCGGCAAGCGGTAGCCGATCGGCGAGTCGCCCGGCAGCAGGTACAGCCGCTCGCGGCGCAGGAACCACGGTCCGCTGCGCCAGCGCGAGACGGGTCCGCGCGCATCGGGATCGGGCTCGATGGGCAGCACCCAACCCGCGATCGCGCCGAGGCCGCGCTCGAAGATGCGCGCCAGCCGCGCGCGCTCCTGCTCGTCGTCCATGCGCGCGTCGAGCGGATCGACGTTGGTCGGCAGCCGACGCTCGCGCCACAAGTAGTACCAGGCGTCCTCGTAGGCCGAGAGCGCGTGGCCCGGATCGAGATCGAGCCGCTTCGCTAGTGTTGCGACGAAGCGCTGCGCCTCGACGTCGCCGAACTCGTAGCCGACGCGCGAGTCGGCGAGCAGCGCGGGATCCTCCCAAACCGGTTCGCCGTCCTTGCGCCAGTAGCAGCCGTAGGCCCAGCGCGGCAGCGGCTCGCCCGGATACCACTTGCCCTGGCCGAAGTGGAGCAGACCGCCCTTCGCGAAGCGCACGTGCAGGCGGCGCAACAGATCCTCGGCGCGCTCGGATTTCGCGTCGCCGAGCGCCGTGGTGTTCCACTCCGGCGCGTCGGGCGCGTCGATGCCGACGAAGGTCGGCTCTCCGCCGAACGTGGCGCGCACGTCGCCGCGCACGAGCCGCGCGTCTACCGCTCGACCGAGCGCGTCGATCGCGGCCCATTGCGAATCGGTGTAGGGCCGCGTGACGCGCGGATCTTCGTGGATGCGATCGACGCTCATCGAGTGCGCGAACTGCACCTCGCACTCGTCGACCGCGCCGCTGATCGGCGCCGCGGTCATCGGCTCGGGCGTGCACGCGAGCGGGATGTGGCCTTCTCCGGTCAACAGCCCCGAGGTCGCGTCGAGTCCGATCCAACCCGCGCCGGGCAGGAATACCTCCGCCCAGGCGTGCAGGTCGGTGAAGTCCTTGGTCGTCCCGGCGGGACCGTCGAGCGGCTTCTCGTCCGCGACGAGTTGGATCAAGTAGCCGCTCGTGAAGCGCGCAGCGAAACCCAGGTGGCGCAGGCTCTGCACCAGCAGCCACGCCGAGTCGCGGCACGAGCCGCGCCCCGCCGCGAGCGTTTCCTCGGGCTCCATCACGCCCGGCTCCATGCGAATCACGTACTCGACCGCGCGATTCACCGCTCCGTTCAACCCGACCAGGAAATCGTTCGTGCGCATGCGCTCGCCCGGCAGGCTCGCCAGCAGCGAGTTCAGCAGCGGCCCGGTGGCGCCGCTCGTTTCGCGGTACGGCGCGAGCTCCTTCGCGAGCGCCGGCTCGTAGCGGAACGGCCAGTGCTCCGCTTCGGGCTCCAGGAAGAAATCGAACGGGTTCACGACGTGGAGCTCGGCGAGCAGGTCCACGTTCACTTCGAAGCGCCGCGTCTGCTCGCGGAACACGGCCCGCGCCAGGTAGTTCCCGAACGGATCTTGCTGCCAGTTCAGGAAGTGCTCGCGCGGCTCGATCGAGAGCGAGTAGGAGAGGATCTGCGTGTGCGCGTGCGGCGCCGGCCGCAGCCGGATCACCTGCGGCGAAAGGCTGACCCGCCGGTCGTACTCGTAGATGGTGCGGTGGTGAAGCGCCACTTGGATTGCCATCGCGCGCACGCTCCTTCCCCGACGCCCGAGTGTGCACGAAATGGGCCAGGGCCCGTGGGCGATTCGAGCGCGTCGCGCGACCCATCCTGCCCGTTCTGCGGTCTGGCATCGCCTGAAAGCTGAGCGTACCGTGGGTCGAGATGCCGGGGACACTCACTTTGGAGGTCCGCGAGGACCAGCGAGCCTTCTTCAAGGCGAACGGCTTCCTGTCCGTGGACGCGATCACGACGCCCGACGAGATCGCCTGGCTGCGCGAAATCTACGAACCGTTGGTCGACGACGCCCGGGCGCTGAAACTGCGCTTCGAGACCACCCGCGCGGACGGCACGCCCGGCATCATCAGCCAGATCTTCTCGCCCGAGCTGATGCGCCCGGAGCTGCTCGAGACCCGCTACATCGCGAACGCGCGCCGGCTTGCTGGGGCGCTGCTCGGTGTCGCCGACGAGGACGTGCGCTACGGCGGGCTGATGCTGATCCACAAACCCGCCGGCGCGGGGCGCGACACGCCCTGGCACCAGGACGAGGCGTACTGGGATTTTCCGCCGACCCGGCGCAGCCACAGCCTGTCGGTCTGGATGCCGCTCGACGACGTGACGGTCGATAGCGGCTGCATGCAATTCCTGCCCGGCTCGCACACGAACGACGTGCTCGCGCACCGCCAGCCGATCGCCGACGGCCCCGAGCCGCTCGTGCTCGAGACCCCGCTCGACGTGTCGGGCGCGGTCGCGTGTCCGCTGCGCGCGGGCGGCGCGACCACGCACTACTGCCGCACGCTGCACTTCGCAGGCGCGAACACGAGCGCGCGGGCGCGCCGTGCGCTGACGGTCATCTTCCACGGCCCGGCGGAGCAGCGCGACGTTCCGCTCGACCGGCACTGGCTGCGCAAGCCCTAGCGCGCGTTCGGTCGATCAGGTCCAGACCGGCGCGTGCGTGCCGAGCGGCGGCGTCGGCAGCGTCCAGCGCGCGGGCGTCTCGGACAGCTCGACGATCGGTCCCAGGTGCTCGAGCGCGCCATACACCGTTTCGGATCGGGTCAGGAACGGCCGCACGTGCTCGGGCGTGAGACCGGCGCCGGGCTCGTGGCTTCTCGGCATGCGCGCGAGCCACATGCCCGTCTGACACAGCGACGCGCGCACGTGCCAGCTGCCGCCTTCGCGCGCGCGCCGGCCGAGCGCGATCATCGTGCCGAGCGCGGCGAGGTAGCCGGTGTTGTAGTCGGTCGCGGCCGCGGGCAGCAGCCGCGGACCGCTCTCGCCGCCGTGCTCGTGAGCAATGCCGGTCACCGCCTGCGCGAGCTGCTCCCAGCCGGGCCTTCCCGTCCACGGTCCCTCGTGGCCGTAGCAGTTGATCGAGGTGGTGATGATGCCCGGCCGCAGCGCGTGCAGCGCCGCGGGACCGAAGCCGCGGCGTTCGAGCGCGCCGCTGCGGTAGCCCTGCGCGAACACGTCCGCGTCGCGAATCAGCGCGCGCAGGCGCTCGGCGTCGCGCGCGTGTTCGAGATCCAGATGCGCGGAGCGCTTGCCGTGACTGGTGTCGATCACGAACGGCGCGATGAACGGAAGCTTCGGCGAGCCGATCCGCAGCACGTCGGCGCCGTGCGCGGCGAGCGTGCGGCCGCAAGTCGGCCCGGCCAGCACGCGCGTGAGGTCGAGCACGCGCACGCCCTCGAGCGGTCGCGCGCCGGGCCGGAACGGCTCGGGCGGACTGTCGCCGAGCTTGATCACTTCGACCACGGGCCGGCTGGCGAGCGCGCGGCCCTGGGGATGCTGGCTCCACTCCTCGGCCGTGCGCACGCGCGCGCCGCACAGGCCGCGCTCGGCGATCGCGTCCTCGAGCGCCTGCGCGTCCCAGCTCGCGATGCGTTCGGCGACGGCCCTCACGTCCTCGTCGCAGCCGAGCAGCGCCAGCGCGCGGGCCTGCGAATCGGGAAAGCTTCCGTGCAGCAGGAAGTGCCCGCCGTCGCGGGTCGGATAGATGCCCGTCAGGTTGCGCGCGGGATCGAAGGCGGGGATGGCCGCCGGAGCGTCGGCGCGTTGGAACGCGAAGCCGATCAGCGACGCGGCGGCGCCGGTCACGTCGACGCGCACTCGCTGTGGGCGGCCGCCGCGATCTTCCCAGATCTCCGCGGCCTGCAGCCCGCACGCGGCCAGCGCCGCGGCGGCCGCCTCGCCGACACGGAAACGCGTAGGCAGGATCGGATCGGCGCCGTGGATCTCCACGCGCTCCGGATCAGGCGCTCCGAGGCCGAGCGAGCCGCGCAGCTCGGCGAGCGCGGTCAGGCTCGAATCGGCCGCGCTCATCCCAGCCGCTCCGGCGCCTGCGGCACGGACTTCCAGAACTCGAGGTCGTGCCCGTACAGGACGTGCGCACCCGCCGATTGCAGCGCGCGGAAGCGGTGCAGCGCCGCGAGCGCGGCCTCGCGGTCGGCCAACACACCCGGCAGGTGCAGCTCGTCGAGCGTGCGCTTCATGTAGCAGGCGTCGCCGCACAGAACGAACTCGCCGCGCTCCGTGCGCACGCGCAGCGATTGGTGGCCGGGCGTGTGCCCGTAGGTCGGGAAGCACGTGACGCTCCCGTCGCCGAACAGATCGTGCTCGCCCGAAATCAGCCGCCGACGCTGGCCGGTGTCGAAGTCGACGCGCCGGTAGCCGGGATCGTCGTCGGTTAGCGAGAACGCGTGCTCCCATTCGCGGCGCTGCACCACCACGTCCGCGTTGGGAAGCTGCGCGTTGCCGCCCGAGTGGTCGTAGTGCAGGTGCGAGTTCACCAGGTGCGTCACGTCCTCGGGCGCGATCTCGAGCGCCTGCAGCCGCGCGGCGATCTCCTCGCCGTCGTCGAAATGGAAGGTCGCGTACTTCGCACCCTGCTCTCCCATGTACGCCACGGGATCGCTGCGCGACGCCAGGTTCAGCCCGCTGTCGAAGAGCGCCACGCCGCGCGGGTGCGCGATCAAGTACGACGGCACGGGCACCTTGATGCGACCCTTCTGGCCCGCGAGCAGGAACCCGAGCGGAATCGTCACGTGCCCGCAGGTGAAGGCGTAGAGCGCCACCTCGCTCACGGCGCGCATGGCCGCCTCGAAAAATTCGCGATTCGGGTTCCGGTAGAATGCGCGCCACCCACTCGAACCGGGAGAGCCACACGATGCGCTTCGGGATCTTCTACGAGCACCAGCTTCCGCGTCCCTGGCAGGAGAGCGACGAGTACCAGTTGATGCAGGACGCACTCGCACAGATCGAGCTCGCCGACCGGCTGGGCATCGAGTACGTGTGGGAGGTCGAGCATCACTTCCTGGAAGAGTACTCGCATTCGAGCGCGCCCGAAGTGTTCCTCGCCGCGGTCAGCCAGCGCACGCGCAACATCCGGCTCGGTCACGGGATCATCCAGACCTCCCCGCTCTACAACCACCCCGCGCGCACCGCGGAGCGAGTCGCGACGCTCGATCTGATCTCGAACGGGCGTGTCGAGTTCGGCTCGGGCGAGTCGGCGACCACCGGCGAGATGGGCGGCTTCAACGTCGACGCGGCGCTGAAGCGCGAGCAGTGGCGCGAGGGCCTCGAGGTGGCGGTGCGCTGTCTGACCGAGACGCCCTTCGGCGGCGTCGACGGCAAGTACGTGAAGATGCCGCCGCGCAACGTCGTGCCCAAGCCGCGTCAGCGCCCGCACCCGCCGCTCTGGGTCGCGGCGTCGCGGCGCGACACGATCATGCTCGCGGCCGAGCTCGGTCTGGGCGCGCTCACGTTCGCGTTCATCGATCCGGAAGAAGCGCGTGGCTGGACGCGGGCGCACGAGCGTCGGCTCGAGCGCTGCTCGCCGATCGGCGAGCTCGTCAACACGGACGTCGCCTGCGTGACGCCAATGATGGTGCACCGCGACGAGCGCGAGGCGATCCGGCGCGGGCTCGAGGGCGGCAACTTCTTCGGCTACTCGCTCGCGTTCTTCGCCGCGTTCGGCGACCACGTGCCGGGCACGACGGATTTGTGGCAGGACTTCCAGACCCGCAGGCACGAGCGCGGCTTCAACTCCGAAGCGGCGATCGAGGAGCGCAAGGAGCTCGGTGCGAAGGTGGCGGCGGGCGAGTCGTCGGCGCTGCGCGGCGCGGTCGGCACGCCCGATCAGCTGCGCAGCTACCTGCGCCGCTTCGAAGAGGCCGGCGTCGATCAGCTGATCTTCGTGATGCAGGCCGGCCGCAACCGCCACGAGCACATCTGCGAGGCAATCGAGCTGTTCGGCCGCGAGATCCTGCCCGAGTTCAAGGATCGCGACGAGAAGCAGCGCGCCGAGAAAGCGGCGCGGCTCGCGCCCGTCGTCGACGCCGCGCTCGCGCGCAAAGTGCGCAACGCGCCGAAGATGCCGACCGGCTACCACGTGCCGGCGGTGATGAAGGACATGATGAAGGCGATCGGTGGCGAGGCGCTGCTGGAGAAGATCGCCGAGGCGTCCGCGCTGGGCGGCGAGGGCCTGCGCGATCTCGCGCCGCGAGAGCTGCCGCCGACGGAGTGAGTCGCGGGCGACTCACGCGCCGTTCAGTGCCAGCCGCTCACGGCGGCCTCGGCGGCTTCGTTGCTCGGCCGCGCGATCAGGCCGGTCTGACCGATCGTGACCGCGAAGCGCGCGCCGTCGGCCATGGGCAGGTACGTCGCGCTGCCATAGACCGCGTCGACGAACGGCAGCCAGCGCGGGTAGGCGCGCGCCAGCAGCCACAAGTCGAGCGCGGGCGCGGGCCCGAGCGCGTACACGCTGCGCGGCCCGGCTCGCTCCTGCTCGATCTCGACGTAGCGGCCGCCCAGACGCTCGAGCCGATAGCGCGCGTCGAGCCCGAGCAGGTTCGCGACGCCGCGCCACTTCAGTACGCGCGCGTCGAGCTGCCACTCGTCGCCGTTCAGCGCGAAGGTCTCGACGTCGCCCGCCGGCGCGCGCACGAGCGTCGCGGTGTAGAGCTGTGGGCCGAGTGCGCTGAAGCTGAGCTGCGCTACCGGTTGCTCGTACGTGAGCCGCGCGTAGGTGTGCAGCGTCAGCGAGAACGCGAACAGGAGCGCCGCGGCCGCGACCAGCAGCAGGCCGAGCACTCCCGAACGCGTGGCGGCGAAGAAGCGCGCGTGCAGGAGCCGGCGCAGCGACACGAACAGCGCGAGCAGACCGAGCGCGGCGCACGCGATCGCGAACACCTCCGGGTTCGGCTCGGGCATCCCGGGTCACTCCTTTCGGTTCGCGTCCTCGCCGCGGAACGGCTCGACCAGCTGGGGCAGATAGCCGGCCGGCACGCGCTCGCCTCCGACCAGACCGTAGGCGCTCGGCCACCGGCCCTTCGGCAGGTGGAAGGTACCGAAGATCCGATCGAGCACCTGCAGGTGCACCGCGAAGTTGACGTCGACCGCGTCCGCGTCGGCCGCGTGGTGCCAGTGGTGGAACTGCGGAGTCGCGAGCAGGCCGCGCAACGCCCGCAGCTCGAAGCGCAGGTTCGCGTGGATGAAGGTCGCCTGGATCGACACGAACACCACGTAGGTGAAGAGTGGCGCCTCGGCGAAACCGAGCACGTAGACCGGCACGTAGGAGAGTCCGCGCGTCACGGCGATGTCGACCAGGTGCAGGCGCGAGCCCGCCAGCCAGTCCATCGACTCGGCCGAGTGGTGGATGCGATGGAAGCGCCACAGCCAAGGCACGCGGTGGAACGCGCGGTGTACCCAGTACTGTGTCAGGTCCGCGACGAACAGGATCGCGACGAACTGGAGCAGGAAGGGCTGCGCGGCGATCCACGCCTGCACACCCGGATGCGACGCCCAACCGAACAGGATCATCGCCGGCTGCAGTGTGAGCAGCGTGGTCACCTGCACGAACAGCGTGCTGACGAAGAAGTACGACAGGTCCGTTCGCCAGGAGCCGCGGAAGACCGGCTGCTCGGGCAGCCGCGCGAACAGCCGTTCGAGCGGGATGAAGAGCGCCGAGTAGACGATCAGATTGAGCAGGAACCAGTCCAGGCCCAGGAACGGTCCGTCGCCGAGCTCGCCATCGATCGGCACGCGCGAGCCGCCCAGCAGCGCCGCGACCAACGTGAGCGACATTCCCGCCGTACCGAGGCGCTTGGAGCGCCGCAGCAGCACGCTCAGCAGCCCGAGCAGGAACGCGCTCACCAGCACCAGGTGCAGAAGCGCGCGAATGTGCGGAACCGGGTACAAGCCGCGCAGTTCCGGCATCGTCAGCATGTCCGGGAAGTGGAAGCACAGCACCGCGCCGAGCCCGATCGCACCGAGGACAGCGGAGAGGCTGCCGCTGATCCAACCCGAGCCGAAGCGCGTGGACTCGCTCATGCCTCCGCTGTATCGGCAAACGCGCGCTCGTCCCTGCGCGGTACCGCGCCGGTGAGCCGCGAGATCCAGCGCTCGAGCCGCGCCCAGAAGCCGAGCGCGCCGAGCGCCCGATTACACCAGCCGGTGGCGATGCAGTAGTTCGATACGTGCGGCGGAACGTGGTGCCGCTCGTGGTCCGCGCGCGGCAGGATGACCCGCGCGCGCTGCAGCCACCCGACCAGCCGAGGCGGATCGGGGCGGTGCGCCCACTGGTGCACCTGATTCGTCGGCAGCGAGGCCGCGGCGAATGCGACCAGGAACGCCACCACGAGCCGGCCGACCTCCTCCGAGACGGGCACGAACCAGGCCGCGGCGAAGATCGGACACGTGATCAGCGCCACGTCGCCGTTGCAGTCGACGAAGTCGCGGCGCAGGAAGTCGCGCGGGTTCACGTGATGCACGCGAAACGGCCGCAGCAAGCGCCGTCCGAACACCGGCATCGACACGCTGCCCCAGGTGTCGGCGAACCAGTGCACGACGCCGGAGCCGAAGTCGGCGAGCACGGCTCCGACCGCGAACGCGGCGAGCACGCCCCACGAGAGCCACGCGGAGTCGCTCGCGAAACGCAGAACGTGCGACGCGAGCAGCCCCGCCGCGACCGCGATCGAGAGCGCCTCGATCGCGCGTGTGACCGGCCCCATCCGATCGTGCTGCGGCAGCAGAGCATCGTGCTCGGGCAGTGACTCGCGCTGCATCGGTCCTCCGGGAGCGGAGGCTCGCGAAGCTACAGGTCGCCGCGCGCTCCGGCGAGCATGACCACGGAGCGAGCAGATGTTGATACCAGCGGCGACTGGCCTCGACGTCGCGAACCGCAATCAGGGGCTGGGGTCTGACGAGTCACCTCCAGAGCGGATCCGAGCTCGCCTGCCACGCCTCGAGCGCCTCGATGCGCGCGAGCCAGGCGGAGAGATTGGGCCACGCGCTAGACGGAAACTCCGTGTGCCGAAAGTACGTGGTCATGCCGGCAACGGAGAAGTCGGCGATCGTGACGTTGCTTCCGCACAGGAACGCGCGCGACTCGAGCTCCGCATCGAGGTACGCGAGCAGCGGCGTGAGCTGCGCGCTCTTCCAGTCCGGCGGTGCCGACGGCGCGGGCAAGACCTTCGGCAGCAAGCGATGTCCAACGCACGGCGCGAGCGCGCTCGCGAGCGCCGGCTGCCACGCCGACGCCTCCCAGAACAGCCAGCGCAGGATGCCGGCGCGCGCGCGCGGGTCGACCGAGAAGAAGCGCGAGCGGCCGTAGCGCTCCGCGATGTAGACGAGCATCGCGTTCGACTCGGCGAGCGTGAAATCTCCGTCGACGAGCGCGGGGATCTTGCCGAGCGGATTGATCGCGAGAAATTCGGGCGTGCGACCCTCGCCCGCGTACACGTTCACGAGCCGCGTCTCCGGGGCGAGCCCGAGCGCGTGGCTGAGCGCCAGCGGCTTGCGGCCGTTCGCCGACAGCGGCGTCGTGTACAGCGTGAACACGGTTCGCTCAGCCTACCACCCGCGCCCCGTGCGGGCACTCACTTCTGCGCGTCGCGAATCGCCTCCTCCGTGGGCCCGAGCAGGCTCGCGGCGCGCGGATAGCCGATGTACTGCACGAGCTGGATCAGCGTCTCGCGCGCTTGCTCTGGCGTGAGCTCCTGGTTCTTGAGCGCCGCGCGGAGCTGGATTTTCCACGTCATGCCCTCGCCGAGCGCCGCTATCACGCCCATGATCAACAGGCGCCGGTCGCGAATCGAGAGCGCGGGGCGCGTCCAGACTTCGGCGAAGAGCTGCTCGAGCATCAAGTCGGCGAAAGCGCTCGCGCCCGCCGGCGGCACGACGACGTCGCCCGCGTATACCTTCGCGATCGTTTCGGCGCCGAGCTTGCGGCGCTCAGGATCCGGCATCACTGACCTCCTCTGTCCGACTCCCACCCTACCTCAAAATACATTTCGCTTGCTAGGTAAATTCTGGTAGCGTGCGCTGATGGCTCTCAGGGTGGGGTTCATCGGACTGGGCAATCAGGGCATGCCGATCGCGGCCAATCTGGTGCCGGCCGGCTTCGAGACCACCGTGCACGACCTCGCGCCCGCCCCGGTGGCGGAGCTCGTGGCCGCGGGCGCGAAGGCGGCCGCGACACCCCGCGAGGTCGGCGCGCGCTCCGACGTGATCGGAGTTTGCGTGCCCGCGGACGCGCACGTGCGCGCGGTCGTGCTGGGCGAGAACGGCGTGCTCGCCGGCGCTTCGCGCGGAGCCGTGATCGCGATCCACAGCACGATCCTGCCCGAGACCGCGCTCGCGCTCGAACGCGTTGCGACGCCGCTCGGTGTCGCCGTGCTCGATGCCTGCGTCACGGGCGGCGCCGCGCGCGCGAAGCAGAAGCAGCTCACGTTCCTGGTCGGCGGCGACGAGTCGGCGCTCGAGCGGGCGCGGCCGTACCTGCAGGTCTCCGCCGTGAAGATCATCCACGCGGGCGCGCTCGGGAACGGCGCGCGGCTGAAGCTGTGCCTGAACCTGATCACCTACATCCAGTGGGCGGCCGCGTTCGAATCGTTCGAGCTCGCCCGGGCGACGGGCCTGCCGCAGGCGCTGCTCGAAGAAGCCGGCCAAGCGAACGGCCAGCTCACGCCGCTGATGACCGCATTCCTCGCGCTGCACAAGGCGCCCGACGAGGCGCGGCGATCCGATGGCATGCAGTCGCTGTTGCGCGGCTACATGGACGTGGCCGAAAAGGACCTGGCCTGCGCACTCGAGCTCGCGCGCGGCGCGGGCGTGGCGCTGCCCGTCGGCGGTCTGGTTTCGCAGCTGATGGCGCGCATCTACGGCGTGCGCGACGAGAACCGCCGGTGACCGCGCGCGCTTCGGCCGCCGCAGCACGCAAGCCGCGCCGCCGCACGCACGCGGAGCGCACGACGGAGACGCGCGCGCGCATCATGGGCGCCGTCGTCGAGAGCATTGCCGAGCTCGGCTTCCGGCGCAGCACGGCGACCGAGATCGTTCGCCGTGCCGGTGTCACCTGGGGCGCGGTGCAGCACCACTTCGGGGGCAAGGACGGGATCCTGGTGGCGGTGCTCGAGGATTCGTTCACGCGCTTCGCGGAGCGCCTGATCGACATCGACGTCGACGGCGTGCCGCTCGAACGACGCGTCGAGCTCTTCCTCGAGCGCGCCTGGCAGCACTTCGGAAGCCCCGACTTCCGCTCGACCTTCGAGATCCTGCAGCACTACGCCGCGGACTCCGCGAGTGACGGACAGAAGGCCATGCTCGGCTCCTGGAACCGCATCTGGGCGCGCATCTTCGACGACGCGCACCTGACCGCCACTCGCCGCGCGTCGCTGCAGCACTTCACGATCTCGTTTCTGGTCGGGCGCGCGTCGCTGCTGCGCTTCAAGGCCGTGCCCGCGCGCGTGCTCGACGCGCAGCTCGAGCTGCTCGCGGAGACGCTGGTGCGCGAGCTGCGACCGGAGCGACCCCCGCGATGAGCGAAGCGACGGCCGCCCGGCTCGACGACTACGCCGGGGCGCTCGAGCCCGAGTTCGCGTTCGAGCGGCTCGCGCACGACACGCTCGCACGACTCGGCCGCGAGTTCATGTTGTTCGCGCATTTCCACGACCGCGGGCTGATGCCGCTGCTCGGCGCGCGCTTCGGTCGCGGCGTGATGACGGAGATCGCCTGCGACGAGTGGATGGGATCGAGCCCGGTGTACAGCCGCCGGCTGCGCGACCTGCTCGGAGTTCCCGGTGACGGAGTCTCGGCGATCCTGAAGGCGCTGCAGGTCGACGTCGGCTTCGCCCACCGGTACATGGACGTGCGGTACGAGCTCGTCGACGACACGCGCGGCTCGTTCTGGCTGCCGTTCTGCGGCGCCTACCAGGACGTGCACAAGATCTTTCGCGGAGCTGAGGCGGAGATCGTGCGGCTCTGTCACCACATGGAGGACCCGACCTTCGACGCGACCGCCATGGCGGTGAATCCGCGCGCGCGCGTGCGCCCGGAACACCGGCCGCCGCTCGCGCCGGCGCACGCGGGGCCGACCTGTCGCTGGCGCGTGTTCCTGGATCCCGACGCCTCGGGCGAGCTCGCGCCGCTCGCCATCCGCGACGAAGTCGCGTCGAGCCGCGCCGCGGCGTTCCGGTTCGCGCCGCTGCCGCGCGACGTCGGGCCGGGACTGCGCGACTACTCGGGCGCGTTCGTGCCGCGGCTCGAGCTCGAGGCTTTCGCGCACCCGGTGCTCGCGCGGCTGTGCCGCGAGTTCACGCTCGACGTGCACCTGCTCATGCGCTCGGCGTTCGCCGCGATTCGCGCGCGCTGGGGCGCCGTGGTGGCGCGCGAGCTCGCGCGCGAGCAGTGGGCCGCCGTCGCGCCCGTCTACGTGAAGCGGATCCGCGAATCGCTCGGCATCACGGGCGACGACATGGCCTCGATCCTGAAGACGCTGCAGGTCGATCCCGCTTTCCCGCACGAATACGTGCGCAAGGGCGTCGCGCTCGAATCCGACCGGCGCGGCGTGTTCTACCTCGAGGACTGCGAGGCGCTCGCCGACGGCGAGCCGGATGCTTGGCTGGCGCTGCTCGACGACGCGGAACGGCCCGGCTTCGATGCCGTGGTGGCGGCGGTGAACCCGCGCGCGCGCGTCGTGCGGATCGACACCGGATCGGTTCACGCTCCCGGTCGCAAGCTGCGCCTGGCCTGGAGGATCGAGATCGATCCGCACACCGAGCCGCGCGCCGAAGCTCCGATGGCCAACGCGGTGCGCGTCAGCAACGTCTCGCGCTTCGACCTGTTGCCGCGGTCCGAGGACTGAGCCCATGCCGCTCGAGTACAACCCCTTCGCCTACGAGATCCACGAGGATCCGTACCCGACCTACGCGCGCCTGAGGGAGGAAGCGCCGGTCTACCACCACCCGGCGCTCGACTTCTACGCGTACTCGCGCCACGCGGACGTGCTGTCGGCGATCCGCGACTTCGACACGTACACGAACACCCACGGCGTCTCGGTCGAACCGTCGGCTTCGACCGCCGCCGCGCAATTCGCGATGTCGTTCCTGGGGCTCGATCCGCCGCGCCACACGAAGATGCGCGCGCTGGTCTCGCGCGGCTTCACACCGCGGCGTGTCGCCGAGCTGGAGCCGCGCATTCGCGAGCTCGCGGTCGCCTACCTCGAGCGCATGCGCGAGAGCCCGCGCTCGGAGTTCATCGCCGATCTCGCCGGCGTGCTGCCGATGGACGTGATCAGCGAGCTGCTCGGTGTTCCCTCGCCGGATCGCGCCGAGCTGCGCAAGCAAGCCGATCTGCTCGTGCACCGCGAGGAAGGCGTGTTCGACGTGCCGCATGCCGCTGGCGTCGCGTTCGGGAAGATCTGGAGCTACTTCGGCGAGCGCATCGCGGAACGGCGCCGCGCGCCGCAGAGCGACCTGATCAGCGCGCTGCTCGAGGCCGAGATCGACGGCGAGCGACTGACGCCGATCGAGATCCAGTCCTTCTGCAACCTGATGATCGTGGCGGGCAACGAGACCACCACGAAGCTGCTCGCGAACGCGCTGTACTGGCTGTGGCGCAACCCCGACCAGCGCAAGCTCGTGAGCGAGGATCCGGCCGTGATTTCGCACTGGATCGAGGAGACGCTTCGCTACGACAACTCGAGCCAGGCGATCGGCCGGCTCACGAACCGCGCGCTGACGCTGCACGGCTGCGAGATCCCGGCGGGGAAGCGCGTGCTGCTCCTGATCGGCTCCGCGAACCGCGACGAGCGCGCGTTCCCGAATCCCGACGCGTACGATCTGCGCCGCGACACCACCTCGAGCCTCTCGTTCGGCCAGGGCGCGCACTTCTGCCTGGGCGCGTCGCTCGCGCGGCTCGAAGGTCGCGTGGTGCTCGACGAGTTCTGGCGCCGCTTCCCGGACTACCAGGTCGCCCCGTCGGGCAGGACGCGCGTGCACTCGGTCTCGGTGCGCGGCTTCGCGACGCTGCCGCTCGAGCTCCACGGTGGCTGACCCGGCACGCCGCAACGTGATGATCACCGGCGCTTCGTCGGGCATCGGCGCCGACACCGCGCTCGAGCTCGCGCGGCTCGGCCATGCGGTCGCGCTCGGCGCGCGCCGCGTCGCGCGGCTCGAGGAAGTCGCGGGACGGATCGAGAAAGCGGGTGGCCGCGCCTTCACGCACGCGCTCGACGTGCGTGACTTCGGCTCGATCGACGCGTTCTGCTCCGCCTGCGAGCGCGCGCTCGGCCCGATCGATCTATTGATCAACAACGCGGGCGAGAACCGCGCGGCTCTGGTGCACGAGGCGACGCCCGACGAGCTGCGCTCCGACGTCGAGATCAACTTGCTGGGGGCGATCCTGATGACGAGACGCGTGCTGCCGGCGATGCTCGCGCGCGGTCGCGGTGACGTGGTGTTCATCGGCTCCGACAGCGCGAAGCACCCTCGCCCGTACCAAGGTGCGTACGCGGCGGCGAAGCACGGGCTGGAAGCGTTCGCGCGCGTGCTCGAGATGGAGACCGAGGGCACGGGCGTGCGCTCGATCCTGGTGCGCGTCGGTCCGACCGGCAGCGAGTTCGGCAACCAGATGCCCAAGGACAAGATCCCGGCGATCCTGGAGTCGTGGAAGTACTGGGGCGTGCTCCGGCGCTTGCACTGGATGCCGGGCACCAGCGTCGCGCGCGCGATCGCGCGCGTGGTCGAGATTCCCGTCGAGGAGTCGTATCCCACGATCCTCGAGATCCAGCCCGGCGGACGGGCGAAGGAGAAGCGTCCATGAAGTACGACGGTATCGCCGGCAAGGTCGCGATCGTGACCGGTTCCGGCGGCGGAATCGGCGAAGCCTACGCGCGCGCGCTCGCCGAGCAGGGCGCGCGGGTCGCGATCGCGGAAATCGACAAGGAGAAGGGTGAGGCGGTCGCCGCCTCGATCCGCGCCACCGGCGCGGAAGCGCAGTACGTCGAGGTCGACGTCGGCTCGCCCGAATCGACGCGCGCGATGGCGGACCAGATCGTCGCGGCGTTCGGCGGGATCGACTTCCTGGTCAACAACGCGGCGATCTTCGGCGGCATGAAGCTCGAGTCGATGCTGCGCGTGGACTGGGACTACTACCAGCGCTTCATGAACGTGAACATGAACGGCGCACTATTGTGTACGCGCGCGTGCTTCCGCTCGATGCGCAAGCGCGGCGGCGGCGCGATCGTGAACCAGTCCTCGACCGCGAGCTGGATGGGCGTGGGCTACTACGGGCTCGCGAAGGCGGGCATGAACGCGCTGACGCACGCGCTCGCGAAGGAGCTCGGTTTCGCGAACATCCGCGTGAACGCGATCGCGCCGGGACCGACCGACACCGACGCGCTCGCCAAACAAGTGCCCGAAGCGTACCGGCAACAAATGGTCGCTCAGCTCCCGCTCGCGCGGCTCGGCACGCCGCAGGACATGGCCAACGCGTGCCTGTTCCTGTTGTCGGACGGAGCGTCGTGGGTGACCGGACAGATCTTCGCCGTCGACGGCGGCCAGATCGTGCGGGCGTAGGCGAAGCGTGGCGCTCCCCGAGCTCGCACCCGAAACGCGAAACCTGATCGACGGGAAGCTGGTCGGCGCCTCGAGCGGCGCGACCTTCCCCAACCTGAATCCGGCCACCGAGGAGGTGATCGGCGTCTGCGCCGACGGCACGCGCGAGGACATGCTGCGCGCGGTTTCCGCCGCGCGGCGCGCCTTCGACGAGACCGACTGGTCGACGAATCACGCGCTGCGCGCGCGCTGCCTGCGGCAGTTCCACGCTGCGCTGCGCGAAGAGAAAGAGCAGCTGCGCGCGATCGTGGTGCGGGAAGCGGGCGCGCCCGTGACGCTCACGCCGTTCATGCAGATCGACGACCCGATCGAGATGGTCGCGTACTGGGCCGAGCTCGCTGCGAGCTACCCGTACGAAGAGCGACTGTCCGACGTTCCGTATCTCGGCCGCCCGCAGGGTCGAATCGTGCGCCGCGAAGCCGGCGGCGTCGCCGGGCTGATCACGCCCTGGAACGTGCCCGTGTATCTCAACCTCGCGAAGCTCGGCGCCGCGCTCGGCTCGGGTTGCACGGCGGTGCTGAAGCCCGCGCCCGACACACCGTGGTCCGCGACTCAGCTCGGCAAGCTGCTGCTCGAGAAGACGGACGTGCCGGCGGGCGTGGTGAACATCGTCGCGAGCTCCGACCACGCGCTCGGCGAGATCCTGTCCGGCGATCCGCGTGTGGATCTGGTCAGCTTCACCGGCTCCACCGCGACCGGCCGGCGCGTGATGGAGCGCGCGGCTGCGACGGTGAAGAAGGTGTTCCTCGAGCTCGGCGGGAAGAGCGCGAACATCGTGCTCGACGACGCGAACTTCGCGGCCGTGCTGCCGATGTCGTCGTTCACCTGCGTGCACGGCGGCCAGGGCTGCGCGATCACGACGCGCCTGCTGTTGCCGCGCTCTCGCTACGCGGAGGGCCTCGAAATCGTGAAGGCCTCGTTCGAGCGCTGGAAGTACGGCGATCCGACCCAGCCCGCGAACATGCAAGGTCCGCAGATCTCGAAGCGCCAGCAGGAGCGCGTGCTCGCGTGCATCGAGAAAGGGCGCCAGGAGGGCGCGCGGCTGCTGGTCGGCGGCGGCGTGCCCGCGCATCTGTCCAAGGGCTTCTACGTCGAGCCGACGCTGTTCGCTGACGTGGATCCGGAATCGAGCATCGCGCAGGAGGAGATCTTTGGCCCCGTGTTGTGCGTGATCCCGTTCGACGACGACGACCACGCGGTGCGCATCGCCAACGGCACGATCTACGGCTTGTCGGGCGCGGTGCACAGCGCGAGCGCCGAGCGTGCGCTCGGCGTCGCGCGGCGCATCCGCTCCGGCACGCTGTCGGTCAACGGCGCACAGTGGTTCCACGTCGACAACCCGTTCGGCGGCTACAAGCAGAGCGGCGTCGGTCGCGAGAACGGACGCATGGGCTTCGAGGAATTCCTCGAAACGAAGCTGATCGCCTTGCCGAGCGAGGCGAAGCCGTGAGCGCCGCGCGCGAGACTCCGTCGTCCGCGACGCCGAAGGCGGCGCAGCCGCGCGGCAAGGCGCCGCCGCTCCTGTCGCGGAGCTGGCCGCTGTTCGGCCACCTGCAGGAGCTCCGCCGCCGGCCGATCGAGCTGTTCTGGCGCGTGCGCGAGGAGTGCGGCGAGATCGGCGAGCTGAACTTCGCGGGCAATCGCGTCGTGCTGCTCACCGGCAGCGAGGCGCAGGAGGCGTTCTTCCGCGGCAGCGACGAACAGCTCGACCAGGCGGCGGCCTACCCGTTCATGACGCCGGTCTTCGGGCGCGGCGTGGTCTTCGACGCCACGCCCGAGCAGCGCAAGCAGGGTCTGCGCAACCAGTCGCTGCGCGAGTCGTTCATGCGCGGCCACGCCGAAGTGATCGCACACGAAACCGAGCGCATGCTGGCGAAGCTCGGCGATTCGGGCGAGATCGATTTGCTCGATTTCTTCTCCGAGCTCACCATGTACACGTCGAGCGCGTGCCTGATCGGCAAGCAGTTCCGCGAGGAGCTCACGCCCGAGTATTTCCGCGTCTTCTACGAGCTCGAGAAAGGCACCGACGCGCTCGCCTACGTGAATCCGTATCTCCCGCTTCCGGTGTTCCGCCAGCGCGACCGCGCGCGACGCCGGATGGTGGAGCTGCTCACGGAGGTGTTCGAGCGCCGCGCCAAGGCCGGCCACGCGACCGGCGAGAAGCGCGAGCTCTTCGACGTGCTGCTGTCGATCAAGAATCCCGACGGAACCGCGCGCTTCCCGATCGACCAGATCACGGGAATGTTCATCTCGATGATGTTCGCCGGTCACCACACGACTTCCGGTACCGCCGCCTGGACGCTGATCGAGCTCTTGCGCAACCCCGAGTTCGGACGCCGCGTGGTCGACGAGCTCGACACGCTCTACGCCGACGGGCGCGACGTGAGCCACCAGGCGCTGCGCGAGATTCCCGAGCTCGAGAACTCGCTCAAGGAAGCGCTGCGCCTGCATCCGCCGCTGATCCTGTTGATGCGCAAGGTCGTGTTCGACTTCCACTACAACGGTTGGACGGTTCCGGCGGGCAAGCTCGTGGGCGTCTCGCCCGCGCTCTCGAACCGCCTGCCCGAGTGCTTTCCCGAGCCCGACCGCTACGACCCGGATCGCTACCGAGAAGGCCGCGAAGAGGACGCACAGCTCTTCGCCTGGATCCCGTTCGGCGCGGGGCGGCACCGCTGCGTGGGCGCGGCCTTCGCGATGATGCAGTTGAAGGCGATCTTCAGCACGCTCCTGCGCAGCTATACGTTTGAGCTCGCGCAGCCGCCCGAGAGCTACCGCAACGACCACTCGAAGATGGTCGTGCAGCTCGCCAAACCCTGCAGCGTGAAGTACCGGCGCCGCGCCGATGCGGCGCGAAGCGCGTGAAGATCCGCATCGACATGGATCTGTGTCAGGGCCACGGCGCGTGCGCCGTGGAAGCCCCCGAGGTCTTCGCGCTCGACGGCGACGGCCGCGTGGTGCTGCGCGACGAGAACCCCGACGAGTCGCTGCGCGCAGCCGTGCGCAACGCCGTGAAGTACTGCCCCACCCGGGCGCTCCGCCTGGCAGACGCATGAGGAGGAATCGAGATGCCCGCTTTTCCCCGTGACGAGCTCGAAGAGATGATCCGCCGCTTCGTGGCCGCGAACGACCTTGCCGGCGCGAGCGGCGACTGGTCGAAGATGTCGCGCTTCTACGCCGACGACGCGGTCTATTCCTGGAACACGGGCTCGAGCTGGGAGTTCGTCGCGCGCGGGCGCCAGCAGATCCACGACTGGGTGTTCGGCAGCGAGATGGCCGGTCTCGAGCACTGGGTCTATCCGTACGTGCGCACGCTGGTCGACGATCGGAAGGGCGAAGTGATCGGCGTCTGGCGCCAGATCTCGCCCGACCAGGACAACGACGGAAAGCCCTACGAGATCGCGGGTACGGGCGGATCGTGGTTCCGCTACGCGGGCGGCTTCCAGTGGGCCTGGCAGCGCGACTTCTTCGACCACATGAACGCGGGCGTGGTGTTCGGCGCGATGGCGAAGGCGCAGAAGCTCAAGCCGGCGATGCTCGAGCGCATGAAGCGCGGCTCGAACCAGCCGGGCTGGGTGCCGCGCGCGAGCTTCGACTGGTACGCCACGCTGGTCGATCGCGAGGACTGATCGAGTCGCGTGGGCGCCGCTACGAAGCCCGCGGCCGCGTGACGCGCGAGGGGATTCCGTAGCGGTGCACGCCGATCAGGTCGACGCGCGCCCAGTCGACGCGATCCACCTGCTTGCCCGCGGCCTTCTTCACCTGCTCGCGCAGCGACGCGGGCGGCCGAGCCGTTGCGTACTTGCCGGTCTCGTCGAGCTCGAGCGACTGCTCGGCGTCGGGGTTCACTTCCAGGTAGAGCTCGCCGCCGATCCAGCCGAGCTTCACGGGCTCGTTCACCACGCGCACCTTCGTGCCCGGCTCGACCAGCGTGAAGAGCTCCGCGATGTCGTCGGGATACAAGCGGATGCAGCCGCGGCTCGAGTGGCGACCGACGCCGCGCGGGTCGTTGGTGCCGTGGATCAGATAGCTCGGCCAGCCCAGATAGAGCGCGTACTCGCCGAGCGGATTGTCGGGCCCCGGTGGAACGCGCGCGGCCAGCTTCGGATCGTCGCGGCGCGCCGACTCGCCGGGCACCCAGGTGGGCTTCTCGCGCTTGGACTTCACGGTGGTGTCGCCCATCGGTGTCGCGTAGCCGTCCTTGGCGATGCCGATCGGGTAGCTGCGAACGGCTGCGTCCTGCTGGAAGTAGTAGAGCCGCAGGTCGGCCAGATTCACGACGATGCCCTCGCGCTTTCCGCTGGGCAGCAGCCGCGCTTCGGGCACGACCAACCGCGTGCCCTTCGGCGGCAGCCACGGATCGATGCCGGGATTCGCGGCCAGGAGCTCCACGTAGCCGACGCCGAGCTCGGGACCGAGATCGACCAGTGTGTCCTCGGGTCGCGTCGCGTGAAAGCGCAGCTTGCCGACCAGATCGGGCGAGGCGGGCGGCGCCTCGAGCAGGTAGCGCGAGGGCTGCTTCGCTCGCAGGCCGAGCCAATCGCCGGCGCAGGCCGGGAAGACGAGCGCAACCACCAGCGCGAGCGCGCTGTTACGGACGAATCTCGATCGGCGTTCCGTCATCGACGAGCTCCCAGATCTCATCCATCTCGTCGTCGGTCACTCCGATGCAGCCGTTCGTCCAGTCGAACTCGCGGTGCAGCTCCCCGACCCAGCTCTCGCCATTGGGCAATCCGTGAATCATGACGCCGCCCCCGGCCGGTACGCCAGCCGTGCGCGCGAATTCGCGGTCCTGCTCGTTGGGGTACGAGACGTGGAGTGCGCGGTAGAAGCGACTCTCCTCGATGCGCCAGTCGAGCTGGTAGCGCCCCTCCGGCGTCCGACCGTCCCCGTTGCGCCGCTTCGGGCCCTTCGGGTTCACGCCGAGCGCGACCTCGTAGTCGCGCACGACGCGATCGTCGCGCAGCAAGAGCAAGCGGCGCGGCCCCTTCAGCAACAGGACGAAGTCCGCCTTCGCGGGTGGCTCGAGCCACTCGCTCGGGACCGGACTCTCCTCGGCGTCGGCGGGACTCGCCTTACTTGTGGAGCGACCGCTGAAAGATGCGATCCGCCTTTTCGCTGGCCTTCCGCGCCTCCTCTGCGGCGGCGGCGGCATCGGCGCGCGCGGCGGCGGCATCGGCGGCGGCGGCGGTAGCCTTCTCGTTGGCTTCGTTGGCGACGCGAAGCGCTTCCGACGCTTCGGACCGCGCTGCGGAAACGTCCGAGTTCGTCGCGCACCCCGAAGCTGCAAGCGTCAAGATCAAAGCGCCCGCAAGGGCGCCCCTTATTCCAAGCCGGCTCATTCGATCTCCCTTTCTACGCTGGCGATCCTACGGCGTGTTCGGGATTAGTCTCTGTGATCCCGCGCACGAGACCTCGACATAGCACGAAGGTCGGCGCATCACACGGGGCCGTTCATCGGGGCGGCAGCGGACAGGCCGATCTCGCGGAGTGCTCGAGGAAGATGCGGCGCACCTCCTCGACCGTCGCCGGCGCCGACTGCATGCCCGAATGCGCACTGCGCACGACCAGCTCAGACTCGACGCCGGTGATGTGCGCGCTCTCGTACTTCACGACGCCGTCGCCGGCCTGGTCGAGCGGCTCATCGGAGTCGACCGCGATGATCGAGTGCGCGACCACGCCGGGGCTGACCGGGATCTTCGCGAGCGTCTTGATGAACGGATTGCCCGGCGACATGTTGTCGATGCTGGTCGGTACCTTGGCGAGCGACAGTCCGCCCTCGCCCTTCGGCGCGAGCGTCGCGAGATCCGCGCCCACGCGCACGACGTCGCCCGGCAGCCGCACGAAGTACTCCGCGAGCCGCCGCACGAACTGCGGGCCCGCCAGATAGCTGCCCTGCTGCGGCGTGGCCAGGAAGATGACCTCCTTCACGAACGGCAGCGGCTTCACGAACAGAGCCTCGGCGAGCAGCTTCTTGTCGTCGGGCTTGAGACCCACGTCGTCGAACGGCTTGCTGGTGACGTTCGCCCAGAAAGCGTTGCCGGAGTCGATCGCGGTCAGCTTCGTGAGCAAGCCGCCCTGGCTGTGGCCCAGCACGATCATGTCCGCGACGCAGGGGTTCGTCCCGCTCGGGTCGGCCAGCGCGACGGTTCGGGTGAGCGCGGCGCGGAGCTGGGAGCCCGAGTAGGCGATGGGATTGCCCGAGTCGTAGCTGAAGAACCAGAACGCGTAGCGATCGCGCAGCCTCGGATCGGCGACCAGGTCGTTCACCATGTCGGCCCAGCGACCGGGGCTCGAGTTGGTGCCGTGCACGAACACCGCGGGGATGCGGGTGGCGCGGTAGGGACGGAGGCCGCTCAGGCCGCTGTCCTTGCGAACCCCGATCGCGTTGCCCAGGAAGACCTCGAGCTCCTTCCTCCAGAACTGAGACTCGAAGAGTCCGGCCGCAAGCGCGGCGGTCGGCTCCGATTCGAGCGGGACCGGGCGGCCGTCGATCTCGACCGTGGTCGTCTCGAGGGTCGACACCATGGCGAGTCGACCGTGCAACGTCCTGGCGCGCAGACCCGCGAGCGGCGCGTCGAAGATGATCACGGCCGTGACCGGCAGGCGCGCGGTCTCCGGGACGTGGATCGGCGGCACCACCCCCGGCAGTGGCCGGGTTTTCGCTGCGAGCGGCGCGCCGATGCCCGGCTGCCGATAGCGATTCTGCATTCCCTTGACCATGAGCTCCGCGACGGGCTGCAGGTTGTAGAGCTCGGTGCCGCTGTCCTTCAGCGTGTCGCGGGAGGCGTCGATCGTGACCTGCGCGAAGGGCAGCGCGAACTTCCCGCTTCCGTCGAGCGCGAGCGTGCCCTGCTTCGTGCGCTTGAAGGCCAGCGTGAGCGCGCGGTTGTAGAGATCTGCGGCGACGCGCTCGCGCGGGTCGAGCGGATCGAGCTCCCGGCGATCGCCCTCGGGAAACAGAAATGCGTAGGCGTAGATCAGCGAGGCCGCGTAGCTCGACTGCAGCTCGTCGTCGTCCGCGCGCAGAAACCAGAGCTCGGCCAGCGCAAACAGGGCAGCCTCGGGAAAGCCCTCCTGGGCCGCGGCCTCGTGCAGCTTGGCAAGCGCGGCATTGGAGTCATCGTCATAGGCGTGCAACAGATCGTAACGGCGCAGCTCGTTCTTCGAGGCGTCACTCGGCTCATCGGCGGTGAGTGCGCTGCGTGTCAGGTAGCGCTGCACCTGCCGCGGACTCACCACGTCGATGCCCACGGGGCTCGCGCAGCCCGCCAGCAGCAACGCCAGAAACCCGACCCGCTTCGTCGCTTCCAAGGTGCATCGCATGGCGGGGCAGACTAGCGTGCTTCCGCGACTGCGCCGATCATGCACGGAAGGAGCTCCGATGGCCGACTCGAAGTCACCCGCCCTGCCCGGTTGGATCACCGATCACCTGAAGCGCTACCTCGCGACGGACGGTGCCGATGGTCACATCTGGAACGGCGTGCCGACGCTTCTGCTCACGACCACCGGGCGCAGCTCGGGCACGAAGCAACAGCTGCCGCTGATCTACGGCAGGGACGGCGATCGCTACTTGATCGTCGCGTCGCGCGGCGGCGCACCGGATCACCCCGGCTGGTACAAGAATCTGGTCGCGAAGCCGGAGGTGTCCTTGCAAGTGGCGGCCGAGCGCTTCTCGGCACGCGCGCTCAGCGCGACCGGCGACGAGCGAGCCCGACTGTGGCAGGGGATGACGAGGATCTGGCCCGCGTACGACGAGTACCAGGCCAAGACCTCGCGACAGATTCCAGTGGTCGTGCTCGAGCGGGTATGATCCCCGCTAGTTGTGCACCTGATCGCCGGCGATGCGCTCGCCGATCATCAGGTAGCGGAACGGCTCCGTGCCGGTGTTCTCGAGCCTGTGCGTGACCGCCTGGCCCGCGGGGAAGCACACGTACGAGCCCGGCTCGAGCGCGAACCGCTCTTCGCCGAGGTGCAGCGTCGCGCGGCCCGCCAGCACGTACAGGTGCTCCTCTTCCAGGCTGTGCCAGTGCGCGGGCGAGGTGTCACTTTTCGGTGGCAGCTCCATCAAGCCGACACCGACCTTCGCGCGGCCGCCGAGGTCGCAGAGCGCCTTGGCGCGAACCTCCTGGCGGGTGCCCGCGGCGAACACTTCCCAGGCGAGCTCGGATTCCTGCACCGGCTTCTTCATCCGCTTTTCTCCTGGGGTTTCCTCGGCGCGACCGGAGTGAGCCCGAGCTTCCTGCGCGGGTAGTCGAAGCGCACGACGAAATCGCGCAGCAAGTGTTGCCCGATCAGCGTCTCGCCTCGCAGCGTGCGCTCGATGCGCACGCCCCCCTCGCCGCGCAGACCGATGTCGATCTCGACGTCGTGGAGCGTGACCGGGCCGAGCTTTGCGACCGGCAGCCGCTGCACGGAGGCGATCGAGGTCGCGACGACGTTCGTCCAGGTGCGACGCGGGGCGTCGGGATCGACTGCGATCCCGAGCGTCTCGGCGACCTCCTGCGAAGTCGAGATCGAGCCGGTCGAGCCGGTGTCGACCAGCGCGAGGACCGAGCCGCTGCCGATCGAGATCGACACGTACGGACGCACCTCGTTCAGGGGCATGTCGATGACCTGCTCCGTCGGTCGATCGGGCGGGTCCGCACCGACGCGGTGGATCGCTGGGTCCAGCAAGCGCACGCGCCGGCCGACGAAGTCGACCTCGACCACGTAGTCCTCGAGGTACTCGCCGCCGATCAACGCGTAGCTCATGCCCGAATCCCCGAAGCTGACCGCGGCCTGGTCGGTGACCCAGAACAGCACGGGTTTACCCGTCACGGTGTCGCGTCGGTGCGGGTCGCTCTTCGCGGCGCGCGTGGCGACGCCGAGCGCGCGCGCGTAGATCGGCGTCATGAAACCCGTGTTCGCGCCGGTGTCGAGCTGCGCGACGAACGGCGCGCTGCCCGGCTTGGCCAGGTCGACGAAGATGTGACGATCGTCGCCGGTGTTGATGAAGGGCAGGTCCGCGAGCACGCCCCTCGCGGCCGTCGCCTCGCCGGAGCGGGTGCCGTTCGGAACCGCCCAGAGCGCTTCGAGCGTGCGCAGGTCGAGGTCCGTCGGCAGCAACGCATCTCTGTGTCGCCAGCCCATGCTCCGAATCGAATCGCACTCCCAGCAGTAACCCAGGCCGAGCGCGCCGCCGAAGGCGTGCGTCGCGTGGATGCGCACGTCCCCCGGTCCGAGCTGCTCGCCGCGTCCGGGCAGCGGCTTCGCGGACAAGATCACCTGCGCCGTCACCTGCAGCGCGCCGTCCTTCTCGACGGCGATCATCCTGGCGGAGCCCGCCACGTAGTTGGGTGGTCGGTCGCTCCAGATCACCTGGATCGGCGCGCTCGGCGTTTCCGATTCGAACTCGAGCCGAAAGTCGGGCCGGATCTCGCGGATCGCGCGCTCCCACTCGCGCATGCCCTCGATCGCGACCGCTCGCGTCTGCTCCGGCGTTCCGCCGGCCGCGGGCGTGTCGGGCAACCCGACCGACACGCGCAGCGGTACGAGCGCGGGATCGAAATGAACCGTGATCGGAGTGCCGTCAGCGGCGCGCGCATTGGCTTCGACATAGAGAGCGGTCGGATCGATCGCAGCCACCTGCTCGCTCGGCAGCGCGCGTCGCGATGTCGGATCGTTGCGCAAGCGATCGAGCCGAGCGACGGCCTCGGAGTCGCCCGCGGCCCCGTACGCGTCGCGCAGCATGCTGGATTCCTGGGAGCTGTACAGACGCTCGGGCGGAATCGAGACCGCGCCTTCCTCCATGTACTGCTCGAGCACGGGAATCGCCTCGGGTCGTCGGTCCTGGATGTAGTAGAACTGGCCCAGCCGCTGCAGCAGGGCGAGGCGGTTGCCGTTTCCCGCCGGAAGCGTGGCTTCCGCGATGCCTCGCGCCTCGAGCAGCAGCGGCTCCGCGTCGGACTCGCGCCCGAGATCCGGATAGGTCGTGTACACGTCCGCGAGCTCGGCGCAGAGCACGAAGACCAGCGACGCCGGGTCCCCATCCTCGCGCGCCTCGGCGAGCCCGCGCTCGAACTCGACGGCCGCCTCGGCATGGTCGCCGGACTCGAGCTCGCTTCGACCCGCTTCGAGACGCCGCTGTGCATCCGCCGCCGCGAGGTCGGCGATCGTGGCGAACGCGAGTGACAGACACAGAACCCGCGAGTGACGACCCAAGACCGGCTCCTATTTCGTGATCTTCTCACGCGGCGGGCAGAGAGTGAGCCGGGGATTCACGTCTTTCTCGCCCCAACGCGCCAGGAGTCGAGCCCCCGCGAGCGATCCGACCGCGTCGGCCGACGCGAATACGGGCTGCGGCGCGCGCAGCGCGGCGAGCTCGGAGCAGTAGGCGGCGTCGCGCGCGAACGGACCCTCGACGATCAGGTCGCCCGTCGCGCCGAGTCGATCGAGGCAGCGATCGGTCTCGCTCGCGAGCTCGAACGCGGCCTGCGCGGGCGGCGTCGAGCGTTCGAGCAGCGTGTCGTAGCGGCGCCCGCCCATGAAACGCGCCGTCGCGACCGGATCGCCGTGCACGTCGACGTTCGCGAGCATGTCGAGCTCCGGTTGCAGCCGCTCGAGCGCGGCACGGTGCGCCATGCACACGAACCAGGTTCCCGTGGACACGACCGCAAAGGCGTCCTCGCGCCCGGCGCGATGCACCAGGTACGCCGCGTTGCTGTCGTGGATGCCGGCGAGCACCGCACAGTCTTCCCTCAGGCCCGTCACGCGCGCGAGCTCGGGCCGGATCACGCCGATCGGTCGCCAGGCGGGCACGAGCGGCGGAAAGCGCGCGTCGAAGCCGCGCTCGCTTGCGAAGCTCGAGAACGCGCGCGCCTCGGGCTGCCACAGATCGGTGTGACAGCCGAGCGACGTGAGCTCGCTCGCCTTTTCGCCCGAGAGCCGCCAGGCGAAGTACTGCGGCCAGAGCAGGATGTCGCTCACGCGCGCGAACTCGCGCGGAAAGCGCCGCTCGAGCCAGAAGAGCTGGCGGCCCAGATTCAATCCGCCCGGCAGCCGCGGCGAGCGCGTGTGCTCGAAGTCGCGCGCCAGCGGCTCGTAGGCGGAGTCGAACTCAGCCACGCCGTCGAACTCGTAGTCGAGCACCGGCAGCATCAGCTCGTCGTCGGCCACGAGCGCCGCGGTCGCGCCGTGCGCGACCGGCACGATCGCGTCGATCTCGTGATCGGCAGCGATGCGCGCCAAGCCCTCGATCGCCCAATCGAACAGGCCGTCGCAATCGAGCCGTGGATACGGCGGACCGGTCAGGACGGCGCTCGGTCTGCGCAGCTCGAGCAGCACGCGGCCCGTCGCGTCGACCGCGCACAGCTTCGCATTCGTCTTGCCGACGTCGAGGACGACGCTCGAGCCCACGCGGCCATGATAGCCTCGCACGGAGAGCGAGATGAGCGAACCCGCCGTCACGAACCGTTGGGACGAAGCGCGCGCCGCGCGCATGGACGAGCGCGCGCTGCTCGTCTACCGCTCGAGCCTGCTCGGCGCGGAGCTGCGCGTGACGAACTTTGGCGGCGGCAACACCTCGGCGAAGCTCGTGGTCGAGGATCCGCGCAGCGGCGACCTGGTGCGGGTTCTGTACGTGAAGGGCTCGGGCGGCGATCTGGGCTCGATCGCGCTCGACGGCTTCGCGACGCTCGAGCTCGAGCCGCTGCTCGGGCTCGAGAAACGCTACCGCGGCCGCGCACACGAGGACGAGCTGGTCACGCTGATCGAGCACTGCACGTTCGCGCGCAATCCGCGGCCGCCCTCGATCGACACGGCGCTGCACGCGTTCATCCCCGACGCCCACGTGGATCACGTGCACCCGGACGCGGTGATCGCGCTCGCCGCCTGCGCGAACTCCGAAGCGCTCGTGCGCGAGGTGTTCGGCGGCAGCGTCGGCTGGCTCGCCTGGCAGCGACCGGGCTTCGATCTGGCGCTGCGCATTCGCGACCTGCTCGATTCGAGTCCGAAGCTGCGCGGGATCGTGCTCGCCGGACACGGACTGATTTCGTGGGGGAAGACGGCGGCTTCGTGCTACGCGAACACGCTCGCGCTGGTCGGCGCGGCCGAAGCCTGGCTCGCGAAGCGCGCATCCGACGAGCGCGCGTTCGGAGCGATCCGCGTCGCTTCGCTGGACGCGAAGCCGCGCATGGCCGAAGCCTCGCGATTGTTGCCGATCCTGCGCGGCAAGCTCTCCGGCCGAGGTCGTGTCGTCGCGCGCTTTGACGACTCGCCGGAAGTGCTCGCGTTCACCGGTCGCGAACGGCTCGAGGAGCTCGCGCGCGCGGGCACCTCGTGTCCCGACCATTTCCTGCGCACGAAGATCCGGCCCGTCGTCCTCGACGGCCAAGCCGATGGGGCCGCGCTCGACGCCGCGCTCGCGCGCTACCGCGCCGACTACGAGTCCTACTACGCGCGCTGCAGGCGGCCCGACAGTCCGCCGCTGCGCAATCCGGATCCCGTGATCGCACTCGTGCCCGGTCTGGGGTTGTTCGCATTCGGGCCCGACGCGCGCTTCGCGCGCATCGCCGCGGAGTTCTACAAGAGCTCGATCGCGGTCATGCGCGGCGCCGCCTCGGTCGATCGCTACGTCGGTCTGCCGGAGCAGGAAGCGTTCGACATCGAGTACTGGACGCTCGAAGACGCGAAGCTCCGCCGTTTGCCCACGCCTTTGCCGCTGGCGGGCCGCGTCGCCTACGTGACCGGCGGCGCGGGCGGGATCGGCCGCGCGACGGCGGCGCGGCTGCTCACCGACGGGGCCCAGGTGGTGCTCGCCGACATCGACGCCCGCGCGCTCGAGACCGCGCACGCGGAACTCGAAACGCGCTTCGGCAAGGATCGCGTCCACGACGTGGCGATGGACGTGACCGACGAGTCCTCCGTGGCCGAATCATTTCGCGAAGCCGTGCTCGCGTTCGGCGGAATCGACATCGTGGTCTCGAACGCGGGTCTGGCGTCGTCGTCGAGCGTCACCGACACGACTCTGGCGGTCTGGCGCAAAACCCACGACGTGCTCACCACCGGCTATTTTTTGGTCAGCCGTGAAGCCTTCCGCGTGCTCGAGGCGCAGGGACTCGGGGGCTCGATCGTGTTCGTGGCCAGCAAGAACGCGCTCGTGGCTACACCGGGCGCGGTCGCCTACAACACGGCCAAGGCCGCGGAGCTGCACATGGCGCGCTGTCTCGCGCTCGAAGGCGCGCCGCACGGCATTCGCGTGAACACCGTGAATCCGGACGCGGTGCTGCAGGGCTCGCGCATCTGGGCGGGCGCGTGGCGTGAGGAACGGGCGCGCGCGTACGGCGTGCCCGTCGACGAGCTCGAGACGTTCTACCGGGAGCGCAGCCTGCTCAAACGCGACGTCACGCCCGAGGACGTCGCCGAGGCGATCGCGTTCTTCGCGTCGGACCGCTCGCGCCTCTCGACCGGGAACGTGCTGAACGTGGACGCCGGCAACGCCGCGGCGTTCACGCGCTGAGGAGCGGCGCATGCCCGCCTGGCCGATCGACCCCGAACTCGTGCTTCAGGCGAACAGGCGAACCCGCGCCGAGTCGGAGCGCGACTACGCGGAGCTCGGCGAGCGGCTCGCACGCCGCGGGATCGCGATCGACGCGATCGCCGAACGCCTGACGCGCTTCGGTGTCGCGATCCCGACCTGGGGCGTCGGCACCGGCGGCACGCGCTTCGCTCGCTTTCCGGTGCCGGGTGAGCCGCGCGACGTGTTCGAGAAGCTCGAGGACTGCGCGCTGATCTGGCAGCTCTCGCGCGCCACACCCACGCTCTCGCCGCACTTCCCGTGGGACGCGGTCGACCAGCCCGCCGAGCTGCGCGCACGCGCCGCGGCCTTCGGGCTCGCCTTCGACGCGGTGAACTCGAACACCTTCCAGGACCTGCCCGGCCAGGCGCACTCGTACAAGTTCGGCAGCCTCGCGCACACGGACGCGCGCGTGCGCGAGCAGGCGATCGCGCACTGCCTTTCGTGCATCGGCATCGGCCAGGCACTCGGCTCGAACGCGCTCACGGTCTGGATCGCCGATGGCGCGAACTTTCCCGGCCAGCAGCACCTGGGCCGCGCGCTCGAGCGCTACCTGGAGAGCATGCGCGTGATCTACGCCGCGCTGCCCGCCGACTGGCGCGTGTTCATCGAACACAAGCTGTACGAGCCGGCGCTGTACGCGACCGTGATCGCGGACTGGGGCACGAGCTACGTGGTCGCGCGTGAGCTCGGCCCGAAGGCGCTCTGCCTGGTCGATCTGGGCCACCACGCGCCCACCACCAACATCGAGCAGATCGTGGCGCGCCTGATCTCGCTCGAGAAGCTCGCGGGCTTCCACTTCAACGATTCCAAGTACGGCGACGACGATCTCGATTCCGGCTCGATCAATCCGTTCCAGATCTTCCTGGTCATGAACGAGCTGGTCGACGCAGAAATGCGTCGCGTGCCCGGCTTCGCGCCGGCCTACATGATGGACCAGTCGCACAACGTGACCGACCCGATCGAGAGTCTGATCGCGAGCGCGCAGAACCTGCAGCGGGCCTTCGCGCAGGCGCTCCTGGTCGATCGTGACGCGCTCGCCGAGCACCAGCAGCGAAACGACGCGCTGCTCGCGCGCGAGGCGCTGATGGCCGCGTTCCAGACCGACGTCGGCCCGATCCTGGCGCACGCCCGCGCGCGTGCGGGCGGTGCGATCGACCCGATCGCCGTCTACCGCGAATCGGGCTACCGCGAGCGCAAAGCCAAGGATCGGCCGCAGGAGCTCACGGGCCGCTCCGGCATCGTCTGAACGAGCGCGCGCTCCTAGCGTTCACGGCTGAGCGGCCCCCGTCGCCCGACGCTCTCGGAACTCCTTCAGGGTCGGGAGCGCGAGGTAGTCGGCCGCCTCGATCAGAGCCGCCTTCTGCTCGGGATCTTCGGAGGCCTGCGCGAGCTCGCGCAGCTCCGGAATCGCATCGCGGCTGCCGAAGTCGATCAGGGCCTGGAGGAGCTTCCCGTGCTGCTCGCGCGGCGCGTGAGGCAACTCGTCGATCAGGAACGCGAGGGCGCTCGGCTCCCCGCTCCCCGCGAGATCGGAGAGCGCCGCTTCGCGCTCGGCGGGATCCGCACCGCGGTAGCGCGCGACCGCGTCGGCGACATCTGGAGTCCGCTCGATCTCCGACGGCGGCGGCTGGGACGGCGCGATGGCTTCGTGCGGCGTCGGAGTGGGAGCCGTCGCAGCAGCCGGATCGACCGTGGGCGCCGCTGTGGACGGCAAGGCTTCCGGCCGCTTGGCCGGCACCGGCTCGCGCGCGTCGCGGATCCACCAGCCCGCGGCCAGCGCGAGCAGCACGACGCCGAGGATCGCGGCCGGTCGCGCGAGCTTCGTCAGGGAACGATCTTCTCGCTGCTGGTGCTGAGCTTGCCGGTCACCACGGCATCGAACGGTTCGTAGCCCGGATCGTCGAACACCGCTCCACCGGTCACGTTCGAAGAGCTGCCGCCGACTACGTACCCGAGATCGAACCCGCCTAGCGTGAGGAGCTTGAGGGTGACCTTCTCGAGGCCGACCAACGTCATCTCGTATCCATCGAGGTCGAAGTTCCCGAGCTGAAATGCGATCGGCTGTTGGATCTTGATCTCGCTCTCGACTCCGTCGGTCCTTCTGAGCTTCACGGCTTCGATGTACGCGAAGTAGCTCTCGGGAAGGTCGACATCGATCTCGTCGATCGGCTCGTCCGGGACCGGGTAGGCGACCTTGTTCACGATCAGGAATGTCTCGGCAGGGCTGTCGAAATCGTCGATCGATCGCCGGACGACGAGCGAGCCCCCGTTACCGGGGATTCCGAGCTCGTACTTGATCTCGTCGACGAGATCCCTCGTGCTGAGGCGAACCTTCTCGATCTTCGAGCCGTTCGAGGTCGGAACCGAGAATTCAGCCGTCAGAGCGATCGAAAGAGTCGACTGTACGGTCTGCGCGTGACTCGCTGCGCTCACGAGTCCGAGCAGGATGGCTACGCCAAAAGCGAGGGAGAGACGCATGGTAGCTCCCGCGGCGGTATGCCGAAGAACCATCATCCGAGAGCCCGAGCGAGCCTGTCAAGCAGCGAGAATCCGCACCGACGTGGGGAGGATTGCCCCGCTCAGCCCACCGTCCGAGGAACGCCCAGCAGCCAGTTGAAGAAGCGCACGGCCAGCGGGTTCACAAAGATGTGTCGCAGCTTCCAGAACGGCGAGTGCCACTGCGCCGGTGGCAGGATGCCGTCCAGGATCTCGGCGATCGCACCGGCGGTCCGGCTCGCGAGCGTGTCGAGGATCTGCTCGCCGATCTCCGCCGACGCGCCGGCGGGTGCGCCCGCGTAGGTCTCCTCGGCAAAGTAGTGGATGCCGGCCTTGAAGCCGCGCACCATCTCGGGGATCGACGCGGGCTTGCCGCGCAGACCGGGCGGCTTCGCGCGGCCCGTCTCGTC
Organism: Deltaproteobacteria bacterium; assembly: GCA_031396695.1. Classification (GTDB taxonomy): domain Bacteria; phylum Myxococcota_A; class UBA9160; order SZUA-336; family SZUA-336; genus VGRW01. Next base: position 3,694 of record JANNLG010000053.1, on the reverse strand, counting down.
GAGCCAGAGCTCCACCGTGCGGCGCGGCAGCGACTTGTATTCGGGGTCGACCAGCGACGGGTGCAGCGCCAGGAGCTGAGAGGTCTCGACCAGGCCGCCGTGGGTGTCGCCGTCGAGGTCGGAGCGGACGATGCCGGGGATGTGGCCGAGCACGCCGCCCAACTCGGAGCCGCCGCCGTTCAAGCGCGAGAGCATGAGCGAGAAGATCGACACCATGCGGATTCCATGCGCGCGCGAGATGCGCTCGCAGGCGGTCTCGATCGCCAGAAAATGACGCGGGCTGCCGTGGAAGTTCGAGACCATCACGTTGCGGAAGCCCTGGATCGCGAGCGAGCGGCCCATGTCTTCGAGGAACGCGATCGTCGTCGACGGCCGGAACGCGATCGTGCCCGCCTGCGGCACGCCGTCGGTCGCGGCCCAAACGAACGGCAGCTTCAAGAACGCGCGCGACCGATGGCGCTCAGGCAGGAAGCGCAGCGCGCGCTCGGCCAGGCCTTCGCCCTCGAGACAGTCCGCGCCGAGCGGCAGGTGCGGCCCGTGCACCTCCATCGGCGAGCAAGTCACGAACACCACCGCGCGCTCGCGGTCGATCGCGTCGAACTGGGTCTTGGTCAGCGTCTCCCAGCGGATCACCCGCGGAGCGTCGTTCCCCAGCGGATCGGCGCTCGCGTTCAACTCTTGGGACCGCGCGCGCTGAGTCGCTCCGCGTCGATTCCGTGCTCGACCAGGAACGCCTGCACCACGTCGGCGCGTTTCTGCGAGAGCTGCCGATTGAGCCTGGCAGGGCCACTCGAATCGGTGTAGCCGTCGATCGTCACCGCGATCGCCGCGCAGAGCTCGAGCCTGCTCGCCGCGACCGAGAGCGTGGCCGCGCTCTCTGGCGTCAGGTCGGCCGAGTCGAAGGCGAACTCGACGCCGACCAACCGCACCCGCTCGACGCAGGGGTCGGCGTTCGCGATTGCTGGCGCGGGCTCCCGCGGCGTGGAGCTCGCCACGTCGATCCCGTACAGCCCCTCGAGCTCGATCGCGTGCGCCTGCAGCGCGTCGAGCGACGCAAGCGTCGCCGCGCTCGCTCCCGCCAGCTTCGCGCGCTCGTTCGCCGCCAGCGCCAGATCGACCACGCGCTTCACCAGCGAAGCCGTCGGGTCCTCGCCGAGCCCGCCGCCGAGACGGGAGCGCAGCTGGTCGGCGTGGCCTTCGAGCTCGCGCAGATCGTCGGCGAACGAGATGTCGGTCGACACGAGCTGCGCGCGGACCTGCTTCGCCTGGTCGGCGATCAGCGTAGCCACGGCTCCGGCCCTGTTCGCATCGAAAGCGGCGGTCTGCGCGACGGCGACGGCGCCGAGCCCCAGCGCGCACGCGCACGCGATTCGCGGGATGACACGCGGCAGACGCGCGGCGCGGACCATGACCTGCTCCTCCTGCCGAAACCCGCGGCGATTGTACGCGACCGCGCGCGGCCCGCCCAAAAGCGCGGGCCGCGGGCGCATACTTCGCGTCACAGCGCTCGCAGGAGGAAGCCATGCCCAAGCCATTCGAGGGGAAGATCGGCCGCACGTTCGCGGATTCGTCGGCGTGGTGGCCGGAGCTGCCGAAGTCGCCCGACGGCGCGCCCAACATCGTGATCGTGGTGCTCGACGACGTCGGCTATGCGCAACTCGGCTGCTACGGCTCCGACCTCGCGACCCCGACCTTCGACCGGCTCGCAGCCGGGGGCTTGCGCTACGCGAACTTCCACACCACGTCGCTGTGCTCGCCGACGCGCGCGTGCCTGATGACGGGCCGCAACCACCACGCGAACGGCATGGGACGCATCGCGGATTTCCCCAGCGGCTTTCCCGGCTACGACGCGGTGATCCCGAAGGAGAACGGCTTCCTGCCGGAGATCCTGCGCGAGCGACACTATGCGACGTATGCCGTCGGCAAGTGGCACCTCGCTCCGATGACGGAGACCACCCAGGGCAGCCCGCGCGACAAGTGGCCGCTCGGTCGCGGCTTCGAGCGCTTCTACGGCTTCATGGGCGGAGAAACCGACCAGTACCACCCGGACCTGATCCACGACAATCACCAGGTCGATCCGCCGCGCACGCCCGAGCAGGGCTACCACCTGACCGAGGACCTCGTCGACCACGGCATCGCGTTCGTGAAGGACTTGCGCGCGACCTACCCGAAGAAGCCCTTCCTGCTCTACGTCGCGCCGGGTGCGTGTCACGCGCCGCACCAAGCGCCGCCGTCGTTCATCGAGCCCTACCGCGGTCGCTTCGACGCGGGCTGGGATCGCTGGCGCGAGCAGGTGTTCGCGCGACAGGTCGCGAGCGGGCTCCTGCCGAAAGGCACCGAGCTGTCGGCGCGACCGTCGTGGGTGCCGGCGTGGGACTCGCTGTCGAGCGACGAGCGCCGGCTATTCGCGCGCATGATGGAGGTGTACGCGGGTTTCATGACGCACACCGACTCTCAGATAGGTCGCTTGCTCGCGTTCATAGAGCAGCTCGGCGAGCTCGACGACACGCTCGTGATCCTGATGAGCGACAACGGCGCGAGCGCGGAGGGCGGACCCAAGGGCTCGTTCAACGAGGCCTTCTTCTTCAACATGGTGCCCGAGAGCCTGGAGGAGAACCTGCGCCGGATCGACGATCTGGGCACGCCTCGCGCGCACAACCACTACCCGTGGGGCTGGGCGTGGGCTGGCAACACGCCGCTCAAGCGCTTCAAGCGCGACACGCACGAGGGAGGCGTGTGCGATCCGCTGCTCGTGCACTGGCCCGCGCGGCTCGGCCGACCCGGCGAGACGCGTCACCCATACGTGCACGTCGTCGACATCGTACCGACGATCCTGGATCTGCTCGGCGTCGAGCCGCCGCGCGAGCTCGCGGGTGTGCGCCAGAGCCCGATGCACGGCGTCAGCTTCGCGCACACGCTCGGCGATGCGGGCGCAAAGTCGCGCCACGCAACCCAGTACTACGAGATGCTCGGCTCGCGTGCGCTCTACCACGAGGGCTGGAAGGCCGTCGTCTACCACCCCGCGCGCATCGCCGTGTACGACGGCACGGACGTGTCGAAGCCGTTCGACGAAGACGTCTGGGAGCTCTACCACGTCGCGGAGGACTTCGCGGAGGTGCGCGATCTCGCGGCGGACTTGCCCGAGAAGCTGGCGGAGCTGAAGGCGCTTTGGTGGCAGGAAGCGGAGGCGCACCAGGTGCTGCCGCTCAACAACCAGCCGGGACGTTTCGCCGACGAGCGCTTCCGGCGCGAGCGACACGTCTTCCACGCCGGCATCGGGCGGCTGCCCGACAGCGTGGCGCCGAACCTGCGCAACCGCGGCTTCGTGATCGAGGCGCACCTGAACGTGCCCGCGGGCGGCGAGATCGCCGGCACGCTGGTCGCGCACGGCGGCAACGCGGGCGGCTACTCGCTGTACCTGAAGGGCCGCAGGCTCCACTTCGTGCACAACCTGCTCGGTGTGCAGTCGACGACGGTGTCGGCGAGCGTCGAGCTACCTTCGGGTCGCGTGGTCGCGCGCGCGGTGTTCACGTCGACCGGGCCCTTCCGCGGCGACGTCGCGCTGTTCTACGACGGCGTGCCGGTCGGCGAGGGCGCCTTCGCGCGCACCACGCCGATCACGTACGGGGCCGGCGGATTCGCCGTCGGCTATCAGCCCGGCCCGCCCGTGAGCGAGGCGTGCCCGGGTCGCTTC
>JANNLG010000016.1:0-122207 GCA_031396695.1 Deltaproteobacteria bacterium | reverse complement strand
GCGTCGTGTTGCGGAAGAGGTTCGGCTCCCACTGGTTCGCGTCACCGCCGACGAAGCCGAAGAAGTACTCGAAGCCCATTCCGCTCGGCCACTGGTCGAACGGACCGACCTGGCTCGCGGCGAACGCCGGCGTGTTGTGGTTCTTCCCGAACCACGAGGTTGCGTAGCCGTTGTCGAGCAGGATGCGCCCGATCGTGGCTTTGTCGTCGCCGAGGATGCTGGTGTAGCCGGGGAAGCCCGTCGCCTGCTCGGAGATCACGCCGAAGCCCGCCGAGTGGTGGTTCCGGCCGGTGATCAGCGCGGCGCGCGTCGGCGAGCAGAGCGCGGTGGAATGGATGTTGTTGTAGCGGAGGCCGCTCGTCGCGACGCGATCCATCGTGGGCGTCGGAATCACGCCGCCGAAGGTGCTGGTGACGCCGAAGCCGGAGTCATCCGTGATGATGAGCAGGATGTTGGGGGCCTGCTTGGGCGGCACGATGCGCGGTGCCCACCACGCCTTCGAGCTGAGCGCGTCGTCCTTGATCACGCCGCCGAATTTCGGATCGGGAGCGGGAAGCTGCTTGCCGGAGATCGAAGTCGTAGCGGCCGGCGAACCGGGGCCAGCGGCTGCTTGCTGAGCGGCGGCGTCGTGGGTCACGCTGCTGACCAGGAGCAGAAGGCACACGAATCCCCACACGGTCAATGATCGCTTGAGCACGATTCTCTCTCTCCTAGTTTGTTCAGGGGTTCGTCGGCAGTCCGGCCGCGCGCCAGCCCGACATGTGCCCTTCGAGCAGGCGCACCGAGGTGAAGCCAGTTTCGGCGAGGAGCGCCGAGGCGCGCTCCGCGCGCGGGCCGCGCTCGCAGTAGACGACGACCTCTTCCGCGCGATGGTCGGCGATCTCGCCGACGCGCTGCGAGAGCTCGTCGATGGAGATGTTGCGCGCGCCCGGCACGTGGCCGCGCGCGAATTCCTCGGGAGTGCGCACGTCGAGAATCAGCGGCGCTGCGTTCGCGTCGATGCCAGCGAGCAGCTCACTCGCGGGAATCTCCGCGGAGATGGCATTGCGGCCGCAGCCGGTCTGCGCGAACGCGAGCGCGACGCAGAACGCGATCGCGACGAGGGACAGCTTCCGAGAACGTCGCCTCATGCCTTCCTCCCGACCGCAACGCGGTGTAGCACGACCGCGGCGATCATCGCACCCGCGAACACGAAGACTTCACCGGAGCCGCGACCGAGATTCGCGAGCGCAGGCCCGGGACACAGACCCACGAGCCCCCAGCCGACACCGAACAGTGCGGCGCCGCCGATCAGGCGAGCGTCGATGTCCCGCCGCGTGGGAATCGCGAACGTCTCGGCGAACCACGGCCGCGAAACGCTACGCGCGAGCGCGTAGCCGAGCGCGCTCACCGCCAGCGCAGCGCCCATCACGAATGCGAGCGTCGGGTCCCAGCGCCCGAACACGTCGAGGAACGCGAGCACCTTGGCGGGATTCGTCATGCCCGAGAGCGCAAGCCCCGCGCCGAACACGACTCCACACGCTCCCGCGGCCAGCCGTTGCATCACGCGCCGCCCAGCACGTGGCGCATCACGAACACCGTGACCGCGGCGGTCAGCATGAAGGTGAGCGTCGCCAGGATGGAGCGCCGCGATCCACGCCCCATTCCGCACACGCCGTGACCGCTCGTGCAGCCGCCGCCGATCTGCGTGCCGAGTCCGACCAGGAATCCGCCCGCGATCAAGAGCCGCAGGTCGGCGGTGATCGCGAAGCCGAGCGCGTCGGCGGTCGCGCGCGTCGCGAGCCACGCGCCGATCGGGAGTCCGATCAGGAACGCGAGCCGCCAGCCGAGATCACCCGCGGCCGGAAAGAAGCTCCGGCCCAGGATCCCGCTGATGCCCGCGATCCTGCCGTTCGCGAGCAGCAGCAGGGCGCTCGCGAGCCCGATCAGCGCCCCGCCGAGCAGGCCCGAGACCGGCGTGAACGTCGTCTCGCTCATATGCCGGCTCCCTGCTCGAAGGCGCTGTCGGGCACCGGAACGGTCGCGGACTTGCGGTACACCCGACCGGTGCCGATCCCGATCGCCAGCACGGCGAGCGCGAAGACGAGCTGTGGCAGGGTGGACGGCAGCGCGGAGCGCGCGGTGGCGAGCCAGATGTCGACCTCGCGAACCAGGATCAGCATCGCCATCGCCAACACGAAGCCCGCGAAGGCGCGGCGCAGCGACGCCGGGTCGATGCGACGTGCGAGCCGCGTCCCGACGAACGAGCCCGCGATCGCGCACGCAGCGACCGCCGCGACGAGCGGGTAGTTCAGCCCCACGTGGCCCGCGTAACCCGAGAACCCGGCGAGCGTGTTCAGCACGATCACGACCAGCGAGGTCCCCACCGCGACGGGCAGAGGCAGCCCCGCCCAGAGCGCGAGCGCCGGCACGATCAGGAAGCCGCCGCCCGCGCCCACCAGCCCCGTGAACAGCCCGACGCCGAAGCCCTGAGCGAGCAGCGGTGCGAGCGAGCGTTTGCCGACCACGGCGGCTTTCGGGAGGCGCCGGCCGCGCGACATCGCCAGCGCCGTGATGATCATCATCGCGGCGAACAGCAAGAGCAGAAGCGTGCCGTCGAGAAACGCACCCGCGCGCCCCCCGAGATGCGCGCCCGCCATTCCGGCTGCGCCGAAGGTCAGCGCCGTGCGCAGCTCGACGTTCCCGATGCGCCAGTGCTGGATCGCGCCCGAGACGCTGGCTGCGCCGACGATCAAGAGCGAGCTCGCGATCGCCTCCTTCGGATCGAGCGCGAACACGTAGACGAGCAGCGGCACGGTGAGGATCGAGCCGCCGCCGCCGAAGAAGCCGAGCGAGACCCCGATCAGGACGCTGAGCGCGATCCCGAGGAGCGCCATCGCCGCCGCTCAGAGCTCCGCCAGCCAGCGCCGGAAAGACGCGAGTGAGAGCGTCAAGTCCGGCGGAGCGCCCTTCTCGACGAACGAGCGCTCGACCGCGTCGAGCACGCGTGCGAGCGCCTCGCGCTTGGGCTCGACCACCGAAGCGCCGAGCCCCTGGAGCTGAGTGCCGAGCGTCTCGCGCACCGCCTCGGGCGGCTGCGAGCCGACCTGTGCGACGTAACGCACCACCAGCTCGAAGAGCGCGGCGAGCGACGCCGGCCGCTCGAGCTCGACGGGCAGGCGCGCGTTGTTCCACGCGATCATGCCGCCGGTCAGGTTGAAGACGGAGGCGAGGCCGAGCGCCTGCAGCTTCTCGCAGGCCTTGCCCGAGCGGACGCCGGAGCGGCAGATCAGCAGCAGCGGACGGTCGCGCGGCAACTCGCTCGCGCGCGCCTCCAGCTCCGGCAACGGCACGAGCTTCGCTCGCTCCACGTGGCCGAGCGGGCCGCGGAACTCGTGGTCCGCGCGCACGTCGATCGCGTGGAACTCGTCGCGCCTGCGCCGCGCCTCTTCGACCGAGATCTCCTCGAACGCCACGCTCATCGCCCTCCCAGCACGTTCAGGGGAATCTTCAGGTATGCGACGCCGTTCGTCTCGGGCTCCGGCAGGTCGCCGGCCCGGATGTTGACCTGCACCGACTGCAGGATCAGCGCGGGCGAGTCGAGGGTGGCGTCGCGCGCATCGCGCAGGGCCGCATACTCGGCTCGGGTCGTGCGCGCGCTGATCTGGATGTTCGAGCGTTTCTGCTCGGCGACCGTGGTCTGGAAGGCGAGCGCGCGTCCGTTCGGCATGTAGTCGTGACACATGAACAGCCGTGTCTCCTCCGGCATCGCGTACAGGCGCTGGATCGAGTCGTAGAGAGTCGCGGCCGACCCGCCGGGGAAGTCGCAGCGCGCCGAGCCGTAGTCGGGCATGAACAGCGTGTCGCCCACGAACACCGCGTCGCCGACCTTCCACGACATGTGCGCCGGCGTGTGCCCGGGAGTGTCGAGCGCCTCGATCTCGAGCGAGCCGAAGCCGAGCCGTTTGCCCTCGTCGACCAGCACGTCGAACTGACGGCCGTCGACCGGGAAGGCGCGGTCCAAGTTGTAGATGTCGCGAAACGCGCGCTGCACCTCGCCGACCCGCGCGCCCGTCACCGACCGCGCGCCGTAGCGTTCTTTGAAGAACGGGAGACCCGTCAGGTGATCCGCGTGCGCGTGCGAGTCGACCACGTAGGGAATCTGGAGCTTCTCGCGCGCGATGTAGGCCGCGACCTGCTCGGAAGAGGACCACGACGTACGCCCGCTCTTCGGGTCGAAGTCGCGCACCGGGTCGATCACGATGCCCGTGCGGCCGTCGTGCACGACATAGGTCAGCGTCGAGGACGGGGCGTCGAAGAAATGTTGGATCTTCACGGCTTCCTCCGCATCGCGGCCTCGAGTGCCACGGTCAGGGCACCCGCAGCGCGTCCGGATCGATCGCAGGCAGGCCGCACACCTGCCCCCGACACAGATATGCGGTGGGCGCGCCGCCGCGCAGCGTGCGGCCTTCGAGCAGCTCGGGCGCGAGCCACGCGGGCGTCTCGCCGGGCGGCACGATCACGACCGCGTCCTCGGGGCCGAGCAGCGTTCGCGACCGCGCGGCCAGCGCCTGCGTGCGCGCGTCGTCGCGTGCGCCGAGCACGAGCGCGAGTCCGAGGCCGGTCTCGTGCAGCGCCGCCGCACGCGTGAGCGTGGGCAGATAGAGCGGTGCGCGCGACGCGACCGGGCCTTCGCGTTCGAACACCGCTTCGACCACCTCGCGTAGCTCGGCGCGCGCGGTGAGCTCGCCGAGCCGCAGCAACGCCAGCACCGCGAGCCCCGCGCCGGCGGGCGTGGCGCCGTCGCCGTCGCTCGAGGGGCGCAGAACCAGCGTCGCGTCGCTCGTCGACGTGAAGTAGAGCTCGCGCTTGGCGGCGTCGTAGAAGCGCGTGCGCAGCTCGTCCGCGACGACCAGCGCCGAAGCGACCCAGCGCGGATCCGCGTCGGCGCGCTGCAGGTCGAGCAGCGCCAGGATCATCGCTGCGTGGTCGTCGAGGAACGCGGGTATCTTGGCCTCGCCGTTCTCGTACACGCGCAGCAGGTTGCGACCGCCGTCGGACATGCGCGTCAGCACGAACTCGGCCGCGCGCGCGCCGGCCGCGATCCAATCGGGCCGCGCGAAGGCCGTGCCCGCGGACGCGAGTCCGGAGATCGCGTAGCCGATCCACGCGCACACGTTCTTGCGGTCGGTGGCGGGCGCGACGCGCGCGCTGCGCGCTTCGAAGAGCCGCGCTCTCGCTTCGGCGAAACGCGGTCGCTCGCCCGCCAGCCCGTGCGTGAGCACGCTCTTGCCCGAATGCTCGAAGGTGCCCTGCGGCTCGACGCCGTACGCGTCGCAGAACTCGCGCCCGAGCTCGGGCCCGAGCACCGCCGCGACCTCGTCGGGGCCGAACACGAAGAAGCGTCCCTCCTCGCCCTCGCTGTCCGCGTCCTGACTGGCGTAGAAGCCGCCCGCGGGATCGCGCATCTCGCGCTCGAGCCAGGTGACGGTCTCCTCGACCGGCCAGCGCAGGTTCTCGTTGCCCGTCTGCCGGTACGCCTCGGCGTACAGCTGCAGGAGCTGGCCGTTGTCGTAGAGCATCTTCTCGAAGTGCGGCACCAGCCAGCGCTCGTCGGTCGAGTAGCGGTGGAAGCCGCCGCCGAGCTGATCGAAGATTCCCCCGCGCGCCATCTTCTCGAGCGTGAACACCACGTGCTCGAGCGCGTCGCCGCGCGCGATGCCGAGCCGCACGGCCGCCAGCACCGCCTCGAGGTTGGTCGGCGTGGGGAACTTCGGCGCCGCGCCGAAGCCGCCGTGGCGGCGATCCGCGCGCGCCATCATCTGGCGCACCAGCACCGACAGCGACTCGCGCCCGAGCGGATCGGGCGCGGTGACCTCGGGCCGCGCGGAGAGCGACGCGAGCACCTCGTCGGCGGCCTTCAGCACGTCGTCGCGCTGCGTCGTCCAGGCGCGCGAGACGGCCAGCACGACTTCCGCGAAGCTCGGCCGGTTGTGCATGCGGCGCGGCGGAAAGTACGTGCCGCCCATGAACGGCCGGCCGTCCGGCATGCAGAACATGTTGAGCGGCCAGCCGCCCGAGCCCGTCATGCGCTGCACCGCTTCCATGTAGATCTGGTCGACGTCGGGGCGCTCCTCGCGGTCGACCTTGATCGCGATCACGTGCTCGTTCATGAGCCGGCCGACGTTCGGATCCTCGAACGACTCGCGCTCCATCACGTGACACCAGTGACACGACGAGTAGCCGATCGAGACCAGCACCGGCTTGTCCTCGGCGCGCGCGCGCGCCCAGGCTTCGTCGCCCCACGGGTACCAGTCGACCGGGTTGTGCGCGTGCTGGCGCAGGTACGCGCTGCTTTCCTGCGCGAGCCGATTGGTCATCGCGCGCCCTGCGCCATCGGACGCGCCATCAGACGAACTCGGGCGGGCGCGCGGCCTTGATCCAGCTCGAATACTCGCCGTAGCCGACCTCGTCCTGGCGCGACTTCACGCGCGCGAGCAGCGCGTCGCGCGCAGCGGGCGCGATCGGCTCGAGCGCGCGCACGCCCTCGGCGACCGCGAAGTAGTGGTCGCGCACGTGCTGGCCGACGTGCTTCGCGTGCTTGCGCGAGTCGACGATGTTGCCCTTGCCGGTCACGACGTTCCCCGCCGCGAACAAGGTGGGGAATTCGGGCAGCCGGCCGAGATCCCAATCGCTGTAGCCGTACAGCTCGCCCTTCATCGGCACGCCCTCGATCGGCTCGGGGATGCTGCCGATCGAGCTGATCACCTGCGAGCCGCGCACTTCCTCGAGCTCGTCGGTCTGCACGAGCTTGCCGCCGTCCATTCTAGTTCTCGCGAAGCGCATGCCGGCCACGCGCTCGTTTTCGATGATCAGCGAGTGCGGCGCGCGCAGCGCCCGCACCTTGAACAGGAACTTCGAGGTCGCCTTCTCGAGCATGTTGGCGCGCGTCTTCTCGATCTTCGTGCGCACTTTCTCGTCGGCATTGTCGGGCATCGTGACGAGCGGCATGTCCTCCGGGCGCCGACGGTAGAAGAGCGTCGCGCCCTTGAAGCCGAGCTGCTCCCATGTGAGCCCGTGCTTCTCGAGCTCCTTCGGAATCCCCTTCACCTCGAGCTCTTCGAGGTCGGCGTGGATGCCGCGCTCTTCCAGCGCGCCGCGCGCGAGCTCCAGGTTGATCGCCTTCACGACGTCGATCGAGGCCAGCCCGCCGCCGACCACGATCGTGTCGTCGAGCGCCTCGAACGCCGCGCCCGCGAAGCCGGCCTCGTGGCGGTGGTTGAACCAGTAGATGAACGGGTTCTGGTACACGAGGCCCTTGCCGACCCACTTCTCCGCGTCGGGCACCGACAGCGCGCGGTCGCGCCAGGCGCCGTTCGCGAGCACCACGCAGTGGAAGCCCCAGCGCTCGGCCAGCTCCCGCAGGTCGACGTCCTTTCCGATGCGCGTCTTGGGGATGAAGTGCACGTGCGGCTGCGAGAGCTTCGCGTCGATGGTCGCGTACTCCTTCGCGCGCAGGCCGATGTGCCAGCGCGGCAGCCCGTCTTCGACCTTCCCGTAGGGCCGCGCGTTCTGCTCGAACACGACCGTGAGGAAGCCCTGCTTGGCGAAAATGTCCGCCGCCTCGGCACCGGCAGTGGCGCCCCCGATCACCGCGACCGCAAAAGATTCGCCCTCACTCATGGTCGGCGATTCTACCGCACGCGGTTTTGACACGGCGGCTGCCGCTGTGGAGACTCGCGCCCGTGACGACCGACGGAAGCCGCCCCGCCCGCAGAGCCCGCGTCGCCGCCGTGTTCTTCGACTTCGGCGGCACGCTGTTCAGCTACCGCCAGGTCGGCGGTGGCACCGGCACGGTGATCCGCGACGCGGTCATGGCGCTCCAGATCCCGATCGAGCCCGGCCGGATCGGCGCCGCGTACAACGACGCCATGCGCGACGCCTACCGTGCGCTGCAGGAGCGGCCCTACTACCTGCACCGCGAGCTGTTCGAGGACAGCTGGCGGCGCTTCGCGCGCGTGCTCGGCGCCGAGCCGACCGAGGCGTGGGTGCGCAACCTGATCGACGGCCAGCGCAAGGTCGTCACCGAGCAGTTCAGCCTGCGTGACGATTGCGTGGAGACGCTCGAGGAGCTGCGCGCGTCGGGGCTGCGCATCGCGGTGGTGTCGAACATCGACGATGACTACCTGCAGCCGATGCTCGAGCGCGCCGGGCTGACCAAGCTGCTCCACCACTGGACCAGCTCCGAAGAGGCGCGCTCGTGCAAGCCGGACGCGGGCATCTACCGCTACGCCTGCGCGAAGGCGGGCTGCCGCCCGGAGCAGGTGCTTTTCGTGGGTGACTCACCCGAGCAGGACATCACCGGCGCGCGCGCGCTCGGCATGACCACCGCGCTGATCCGCGAAGAGGGCGCGCCGCCGCCCGGCAGCGGTGTCGGAGCCAGCGCCGAGCCCCACCACCACATCACGCGACTCGCCGAAGTGCTCCCGCTGGCGCTGTTCTAGCCGCGCGCCGGGACCCATAAGTCCCAAAGTTTTTGGGCGAATCGCTCGACCTGTAGTTCCAGTGGCGTTAACATGCGCCGCGACTCGCGCCTTTTTTGGCGCGAGCGCCGCGCCTGTTGTCTGCCAAGGAGTGGTCGATGCGCGCTTGGACCGTTCGAGAGGCCGCTGAGCTGTACGGCATCCCCTATTGGGGTGGTGAGTATTTTTCGGTGAGTGCGACGGGCGACATGCTCGTCCATCCCGCGGGCCCGGGCACCGCGCAGGTGAACCTGCCGGCGCTGGTCGAAGAGCTGCGCGGGCGAGGCCTGCGCACGCCGCTCGTGATCCGCTTCTCCGACATCCTCGCGAGTCGCGTGCGCCACATCTCGGGCTGCTTCACGCGCGCGATAGCTGAGTACGAGTACAAGGGCCGCTACCGCGGCGTGTACCCGATCAAGGTCAACCAGCAGCGCCAGGTCGTGGAGGAGTTGGTCAACTTCGGCCGCCCGCACCACCTCGGGCTCGAGGTCGGCTCCAAGCCGGAGCTCCTGGTCGGGCTCGCGACGCTCGACACGCCGGAAGCCCTGATCATCTGCAACGGCTACAAGGACAGGGCGTACATGGAGCTGGCGCTGCTGGCTCAGCGGCTCGGCCGCTACGTCGTGATCGTGATCGACCGCCCGAACGAGCTCGACACGCTGATCAAGGTCAGCCGCGAGCTCGGCATCCGCCCGCACATCGGCGTGCGCGCGCGGCTCGCCAGCAAGGGCGCGGGCAAGTGGGCGGAGTCGTCCGGCGACCGCTCGAAGTTCGGACTCTCGGCCGAAGAGCTGATGGGCGTAGTGAACCGGCTGCGGCACGACGACATGCTCGACTGCCTCGAGATGCTGCACTTCCACAGCGGCTCGCAGGTCACCGCCATCCGCGCGCACAAGGACGCGTTCCGCGAGGCGTCGCACATCTTCACGGAGCTGCACACGCTGGGCGCGCCGGTGAAGTTCATGGACGTGGGCGGCGGGCTCGGCGTCGACTACGACGGCTCGCAAACCAACTTCCACTCGTCGATGAACTACACCACGCAGGAGTACGCCTACGACGTGGTGAGCGCGATCCGCGACATCTGCGACGAGAAGGGCGTGCCGCACCCCGACATCGTCACGGAAGCCGGCCGCGCGCTGGTCTCGCACGCGTCGGTGCTGATCTTCGACGTGCTCTCCGTGGACGGCGTGCGCTCGACTGCGACGCCGACCCAACCTGGCGAGGACGACCAGAAGGTCATCCAGCAGCTGTTCGAGGTCTGGGGCTCGATCACGACCCGCAACGTACAGGAGTCGTACAACGACGTGCTGCAGCTGAAGGAAGAGGCGACCACCGCGTTCGCGCTCGGCTACCTCGACCTGCAGACGCGCGCGAAGATGGAAGAGCTGTTCTGGGCCTGCTGCGAGAAGATCCTGCGCATCGTGCGCGAGATGACCTACGTGCCCGACGACCTGCAGCGCTTGGAGCGCCAGCTCGCGGACAAGTACTACGGAAACTTCTCGGTGTTCCAGTCGCTGCCCGATTCGTGGGCCATGAAGCAGCTCTTCCCGGTGGTCCCGATCCACCGGCTCGACGAGGCGCCGCTGCGCCGCGGCACCTTCGCGGACCTGACTTGCGACTCCGACGGCAAGGTCAGCGAGTTCATCGATCTGCGCGACGTGAAGAACGTGCTCGAGCTGCACGCGCCGAACGGCCGCCCCTACTACCTGGGCGTGTTCCTGGTCGGCGCCTATCAAGAGACGCTGGGCGAGATGCACAACCTGTTCGGCGACACCGACGCCGTACACGTGAAGGTGTACGAGGACGGCGGCTACAGCGTCGAGCAGGTGGTGCAGGGCGATTCGGTCGAGCAGGTGGTGCAGTACCTGGGCTACGACCGCCGCGCGCTGACCGAGTCCGTGCGCATGGCCGCCGAGACGGCGATGCGCGAGGGCCGGCTCACGCTGGAAGAATCCGCGCTGCTGCGCCGCCGCTTCGAGCAGGGCATGAGCGGCTACACCTACCTCGAGCAGGAGTCCTAGCCAACATGCAGATCCAGGGCGCTGGCGCCGTCGTCACGGGTGGAGCGTCCGGACTCGGAGGCGCGACGGTCGCTGAGCTGATCGCCGCCGGCGCGCGCGTCGCGATCCTCGACCTGCCGCGCTCGCCCGGCGAGAAAGTCGCCGCCGAGCTCGGCCGCGGCACGATCTTCTGCCCCTGCGACGTGACCAAGGCCGACCAGGTCGAGGCCGCGGTCGACCGCGCCGTCGCCGAATTCGGCGGAATCCGCATCGCGGTGAACTGCGCGGGCATCGGCTGGGCACAGCGCACCGTGACGAAGGAAGGACCACACCCGCTCGAGCCGTTCATGAAGGTGCTCGAGGTGAACGTGGTCGGCACCTTCAACGCGATCCGCTTCGAAGCCCACCGCATGAGCAAAAACGACGCAGACAGCGAGGGTGAGCGCGGCGTGATCGTGAACACCGCCTCGGTCGCCGGCTACGACGGACAGATCGGGCAGATCGCCTACGCAGCCTCGAAGGCGGCGGTGATCGGCATGACCCTGCCGGTCGCGCGCGACCTGTCCTCGCTCGGCATCCGCGTGGTGACGATCGCGCCGGGCCTGTTCGACACGCCGCTGCTCGCCGGCCTGCCCGAGCCCGCACGCCAGGCGCTCGCCGCCAACATCCCGTTCCCGCGCCGCCTCGGCCGCCCGGTCGAGTACGCGCACCTCGCCCGTTCGATCATCGAGAACGGCATGCTGAACGGGGAAGTGATCCGGCTCGACGGCGCGATCCGGATGCCGCCGAAGGGCTGACGCACCGCGTATTCGTTCGTGAGTGCGAGTGCCGGGGCGCGCCGGATGGGGGTCTCCTCAGCGGTGCCCGGCACAGCCGACCGCTTCGTCGACCCCCATCCGGCCCGCCCCTGCGTTCGTCTCGGCGCGAGTCCGCGGGCCTCGATGACCGTCCACTCGCGCGCGTCAACGTGTAGTGATGCCGGTCGTAGTCGATCACGTCGTGGTCGAACGCAAGTGGCCTATGTCATGAAGGCAATGATCTGTAGGGGTTCTTTCTACCACCGATTCCTAGAAGGTGGCATCCATCGGATCTCGACGTGGACGCCATCGTGAGGCCGTGGCGTAGCCAGGAGCGATGAACCGTCCACAGAGGAAGCCGTCGGATTCGCGAATTGGATGCCTCTTTCCTTCAAGAAGCCGAGGGGGCGGGAGCACGTCCGCCCGTGGCCGCTTCCGCGAACTCGTCGATTGCGCATCTGTATATACAGATGTATTTTGGACGAGTGCGCTTCGCGTGGGATCTTCGCAGGAGTGAAGAAAACCTTCGTGCACGCGGATTCGACTTCGAGTTCGCAACCCTCGTATTCGAGGGCCCCACGCTCGAGCGCCAGGATCAGCGCCGGGACTACGGGGAGCAGCGTGTGGTTACGATCGGACTGGCTCAGGGGAATGCGCTCACCGTCGTCTACACCGACCGGGCCGAGGCCGGCGTCGTGATCCGCAGAATCATCTCGGCTCGCATGAGTGATCGTCGTGAACGTCAAGCGTACTACCAAGCCCTCTCGCAAGAGTGAAAAGCCGCGCCGCGGACGAGCGAATCTCGCTCGCCTTCGAAAGTCGACGGAGCGGACGATTCGCGGCACTTCGCCGCCGGAGCTCGCGGATCTTCCGGCTGACTTCTTCGAGACCGCCTCGGTCGTTCACCCGACTCCGAAGCAGCCGATCTCGCTTCGGGTCGACGAGGACGTTCTGAACTGGTTCAAGGCGCAGGGTCCCCGCTACCAGTCGAGGATCAATGCGGTGTTGCGCGCGTACATGGCCGCGATCCAGAAGGGTGCCGCCTGAAGCGGGTTGTCTAGGGGGTCGTTGATCACAATTCGTAAGACCGTCCTGCAGACAGGATGGGCTAGGATCGGCGCCGGATGGCAAGTCGCTACGTGTATCGGCCCCTGAAGGAAGGGGACTCGGCCGCGCTCGCGGCGGCGCGTGCATTTGCGCGCGCGGCGTTGCTCGAGCGGCTGTGGCTGCACGCGGCGCTCGAGGTGCCGGGCCTGCTCGCGCGCGTCGAGGTGGTCGAATCGCTGCACGGCGAGCGCGTGGTCGGGCTCGCGGCCGCCATCGACGGGCTGTTTCCGTTCCGCGTCGTGGCGGTCGACGGCGCGCTGCCCGGGGTCGCGGCGGCGCTCTTGCCGCGCATGCCGAGGCCGTTCGTGTGCCCGGTGCCGGCGCGTCTGGGGGCGCAGGTCGCGCGCGCGGGCGGGCGCGAGATTCGCACCGAGCTGCAGATGGCGCGGCTCGACTCGGGCGTGCCGCTGCCCGCGCGCGACCCGCGCGTGGAGGCGATCACGGACGCGGACGAGCTGACACACTACTGTGGCACGAGCTTCGCGCGACTCGAGCTCGAGCTGGGGCCGTTCTTCGGCATTCGCGACGCGAACGGCGAGCTCGCCGCCGTCGCGGGGGCGCGCTTCACGAGCGAGCGCGTGGCGCTGCTCGCGCACCTCGAGACGCGCGAGGACTGCCGCCGTCAGGGCTACGCGCGCGCGCTCGCCAGCGCGGCGGTGCGCGCGCTGGAAAGCCCGGAGCGCCGCGTGGTGATCCAGCTGAAGGACGGAGAGCAAGCGGCGCGCGCGCTGTTCGCGTCGCTCGGCTTCCGTGGCACCCACGAGTTCCGGGTGTTCGCGTTCTGATCGTGGAGGTGAAAAAGTGCCCAGAATCCTGATCCCCTCGCCCTACCGCGGGCCGACCCACGGCCAGGAGGAGCTGGCCGTCGACGCCGCGACCGTGCGCGCCGCGATCGAGGCGGTCGAGAAGAAGTTCCCCGGCTTCGCCCCGCAGGTGTTCGACGCGCGCGGAAACCTGCACCGCTTCGTGAAGCTGTTCGTGAACGGCGAGCCGGTCGATGCCAAGCGCCTCGACCAGCCGCTCGCGGCCAGCGACGAGCTCGAGATCGTGGCCGCGATCGCGGGTGGCTGAAGGCCGGAGTCCGGTGGTACGCTGCCCATACTTTCGAGGAGGATTGCGATGCAAGGCGACAAGCTCGTTCACGTCGACATGACCAACCTGACCGTCTCGAATGAGAATCTGCCGGCGGAATGGGAGCTGCTGGGCGGGCGCGGGCTGTCGGCCAAGATCCTGCTGCGCGACCTGAAGAACGCCAAGTGCGATCCGCTCGGCGCCGAGAACGTGCTTGTGCTCGCGCCCGGCGTGCTGGCCGGAACTTCGGCGCCGACCTCGGGCCGGCTCAGCGTGGGCTGCAAGAGCCCGCTGACCAACGGCATCAAGGAAGCCAACGTCGGCGGCAATCCCGGCCAGGACCTGAACAAGCTCGGCATCCGCGCGATCGTCGTGAAGGGTCAGCCGAAGGACATGAAGCGGCTCTACGGTCTGGAGTGCGACGACAAGGGCGTGCGCATCGTGCCCGCCGACGACCTGGCGCTGAAGTGGAACTACGCGACCTGCGAAGAGCTCACCCACAAGTACACGAAGAACGCCTCGTTCATCACGATCGGCCCGGCGGGCGAGCAGATGCTGAAGGGCTCGTCGGTCGCCTGCACCGACCAGGACAGCCGCCACCCGGCGCGCCACGCGGCGCGCGGCGGCGTGGGCGCGGTGATGGGCTCCAAGCGCCTGAAGTTCGTCGCGGTCGAGCGCGGCAAGGCGCGCGTGCGCGAGCCGAAGGACAAGGCCGGCTTCAACGAGCTCTCCAAGAAGTACACGCGCGGGTACCTGGACGGACCGCAGATGTTCAAGACCGGCACCTCGTCGGTCGTGCCCGTCGCGAACATGCTCCACACCTTCCCGTACAAGAATCGCACCTCGGGCCAGTCGCCCGACGCGGCGACGCTCGACGGCGCGCGCATCGTGGAGAGCTTCGACAAGCGCGGCGGTGGCATGCACAACTGCCTGACTGGCTGCATCGTGAAGTGCTCGAACGTCGTGCACGACGGCAAGGGCAACTACGTGACGAGCGCGCTCGAGTTCGAGACGCTGACGCTGCTCGGCTCGAACTGCGCGGTCGCGAGCTGGGAGGATGTCGCCGACCTCGACCGGCTGTGCGACGAGGTGGGTCTCGACACGATCGAGACCGGCGCCGCGATCGGCGTGCTGATGGACGCGGGCAAGATGAGCTGGGGTGACGCGGCGGCGATGAAGAAGCTGGTCGCCGACGTGGGCAAGGGCACCGAGCTCGGCAAGGTGATCGGCAACGGCTGCGCCGCGACCGGGAAGCACACCAAGCACCACCGCGTGCCGGTCGTGCGCGGTCAGGCGATCCCGGCTTGGGATCCGCGGCCGCTCAAGGCCACGGGCGTGACCTACGCGACCAGCGCGCAGGGGGCGGATCACACCGCGGGGCTGGTCGTGAACCCGGGTCTCCCCGCCGACCAGTTCGCGCAGGCCTCCCAGGAAGTGCAGCTGGTGAACGCGGTCTGCGACTCGTCGGGCTTCTGCCAGTTCGTGCAGCCGACGCTCGACGACATCCGCCAGTTCTACGGCTTCATGGTCGGGCGCGAGATCTCGCGCGAAGAGATCGCCGACCAGGGCTGGCAGGTGCTGCTGGACGAGTGGGAGTTCAACCGCCGCGCCGGCTTCACCGACGCCGACGACGTGCTCCCGGCGTGCATGAAGGAGGACGCGATCGGTCCGGCCAAGGTCGTCTTCGACGTGCCCGCCGAGATCATCGCCGACGCCAAGGTGCGCAAGCCGGGACGCGACAAGCTCTACACGACCAAAGCGGCCGGCTGAAAGGGACAGCACCGAAGGCGGCTCGGGTTCCGCGATGACTCGCGACGTGCGGATGCGGGGATTCGCGGAGCGGAAGGACGTCGAGGAGGTCGATCGCCTGCTCGCGGGGCTGTGCGCGAGTCTTGCCGCGGAGCCCGTCGGCGTGCTCGACTGCGTCGGTCGCGTGCTCGCTGAGGGTGTCGTCTCGCGCGTGGACGTGCCGAGCTTCGCGCGCTCGGCCATGGACGGCTACGCGCTCCGCGGCGAGGACACGTTCGGCGCCTCCGACTACGCGGGGCTCGAGTTCGCGCTGATCGGCGAGACCCTTCCCGGCCGCGCGTTCGCCGGGCGCGTGGGCAAGGACGAGGCGGTGCGCATCATGACGGGCGCGCCGGTCCCCGCCGGCGCCGACGCGGTCGTCAAGGCGGAGGTCTGCGAGGAGCGCGGCGGGCGCGTCGTCCTGCACGAGCCGGTCGCGCCGCGCAAGAACATCGGCGCCATCGGCGAGGACATCCGCGCCGGCGAGCTCGTGCTCCGGGCGGGCCGCCGGCTCCGGCCGCAGGACGCAGGCTTGATCGCGTCGATCGGCCAGGGCTCCGTCGCCTGCGTGCGCCGGCCGCGCGTGAAGCTCGTCGTCACCGGCGACGAGCTGCTTCCGCCCGGCTCTACACCGAACGGCGTCAAGATCGTCGACTCGAACTCGGTGGTGCTGCGCGCGCTGGTCGCGCGCGACGGCGGGGCGCTGTTGCCGTTCGAGCTGATCCCGGACCGTCCTGAGCTGATCGCCGCCGCGCTGACGGCCGGCGACGCCGACGTCGTGCTGGTCTCCGGCGGTTCGAGCGTCGGCGCCGAAGACCACGCGCCGCGGCTGCTCGCAGAACACGGTGAGCTGCTCTTCCACGGCGTCTCGATGCGCCCCTCGAGCCCGGCGGGCGGCGGCCGGATCGGCGCCGCGCTGGTATTCCTCTTGCCGGGCAATCCCGTCAGCTGCCTGTGCGCGTACGAGTTCTTCGCCGGGCCCTCGATTCGCGCGCTCGGCGGCCGCACGCGTGCCTGGCCGCACAGGCGCGTGCGGGCGGTGCTTGCGCGCAAGCTCAGCTCCGAGGTGGGCCGCACGGACTACGTGCGCGTCGCCTTCGAAGGCGAGCGCGTGGCGCCGCTCGCCACCGCGGGCGCGTCGATCCTGTCGTCGACGGTGCGCGCCGACGGCGCCGTGATCGTGCCGCGGGAGCTCGAGGGCATGCCCGAGGGCGCCGAGGTCGAGGTTCTGCTCTACGACGAAGATTCGCGCGAGGGCGCGGCGCTGCGCAGCGCGGTGCGGCCGTGAAGCAGGAGCAGTTTCTCGAGGTGCTCGACCGCGACGTCGCCGAGCAGCGCTGGCACGCCGCGCTCGCGCTCGCGCGGCTCGACAGCGAGGAGATCCCGCTCGAGATCGCGCTCGACCGCGTGCTCGCCGGCGAAGTGCGCGCGCCCGTCGACGTGCCGAGCTTCGACCGCTCGAACATGGACGGCTTCGCGGTGCGCGCGCAGGACACCTACGGCGCGAGCGAGCTCGAGCCGGTGCGCCTGCGCCGAAACGACGAGTCGATCCCCACCGGTGTCCACCCGCGACTCAGTGTGGAGCCCGGCACGGCGACGCCGATCGCGACCGGCGGCATGCTGCCGCGCGGCGCCGACGCGGTCGTGCCCGTGGAGATGACCGACGTCGAAGACGGCGACCGGATCGTGGTGGTGCGCGCGGCGCGCGTGCCCGGCGCGGCGGTCTCGTTCGCGGGCACCGATATCGGCCTGGGCGAGACCGTGCTGTTCGCGGGCCAGCGCCTCTCCTCTCGCGAGACCGGCGTGCTGGCGGCGATCGGCGCCGCGCGCATTCCGGTGGTGCGCAAGCCGCGCGTCGCGGTGATCTCGACCGGCGACGAGATCATCGACCCGGGCGACGCGATGCGCCCGGGGCTCGTGTTCGATTCGAACGGGCGCATGATCACCGACGCCGTGCGCGAGCTCGGCGGCGAGCCGGTCTTCTTCGGCGCGTTCCGCGACGAGGAATCCGCGCTGCGGCGCGCGCTCGAGCGGGGCCTCGCCGCGTGCGACGCGGTGGTTCTGTCGGGCGGCACGTCGAAAGGCGAGGGTGACCTCTCGTACCGCGTGGTCGCGGAGCTCGAGCCGGGCATCCTCGTGCACGGCGTGGCGCTCAAGCCCGGCAAGCCGATCTGCCTGGCCGCGCACCACGGAAAGCCCGTCGTGATCCTGCCCGGCTTCCCGACCTCGGCGGTGTTCACGTTCCACGAATTCGTCGCGCCGGTGCTGCGCCGGCTGGCGGGCGCGCCGCCGCTGCGCTCCGAGGCGGTGCGCGCGAAGCTCGCGCTGCGCACCCACACCGAGCGCGGGCGGCTCGAGTATCTGCTGGTCGGGCTGGTGCGGGGCGAAGGCGGCGAGCTCGGCGCGTACCCGATGGGAAAGGGCAGCGGCAGCGTCACGACCTGGAGCCGCGCCGACGGCTTCGTGCGGCTGGGTCGCAACCTCGAGATCGTCGAGGCGGACACGGAAGTCGAGGTGATTCTGCTCGGCCCCTCGCTCGAGCCGGCGGACCTGGTCGTGATCGGCAGCCACTGCACGGGCCTGGATCGGATCGCGCGCGCGCTGCACGCGGAGGGCTTCTCGGTGAAGCTGCTCGCGGTCGGCTCGCAGGGCGGGATCGAGGCCGCGCGCCGCGGCGAGTGCGACGTCGCGCCCGCGCACCTGCTCGATCCGTCCACCGACACCTACAACACGCCGTTCCTCGACGAGTCTCTCGCCCTGGTGCCCGGCTACCTGCGCATGCAGGGCGTGGTGACGCGCGAGGACGAGCGCAGGCCCACGGAGGCGCTCGTCGCCGACACGAGCTTGCGTATGGTGAACCGCAATCGCGGCAGCGGCACGCGCGTGCTGATCGACGGTCTGCTCGGCGGTCGGCGTCCCGACGGCTTCGCTTACGAGCCGCGTTCGCACAACGCGGTCGCGGCGGCGGTCGCGCAAGGCCGGGCCGACTGGGGTGTGACGATCGAGAGCGTCGCGCGCGAGTCGGGACTGCGCTTTCGCCCGCTGCGCTTCGAGCACTACGATTTCGTGGTGCCGAAGCGGCGGCTCGAGCGCCCCGCCGTGCAGGCGCTGATCCGCCTGCTCGCCCCCGGCTCCGCGCTGCGCACGGAGCTCGCGTCCGCCGGCTTCGTCAGCGCGCCGGCGTGACCCGCAGCGGCAGCTTGCCGAGCACGCGGAACAGCGACTGACCCCACTCGAGCTGGTCCGACACGAGCTCGAGCTTCGACGAGCGGCGCACCAGCGCGCCAATCGCGGCCTGCGCCTCCATGCGCGCCAGGTGCGCGCCCAGGCAGAAGTGAGTGCCGCCGCCGAAGGCCATGTGCTCGTTGGGCGTGCGCTCGATGTCGAAGCGCTCGGGGTCGGGGAACACCTCGGGATCGCGATTCGCTGCGGCGAGCAGCGCCATCACCATGCGGTCCTTCGGGATCACCTGCTCGCCGAAGCGAACTTCGTCTTGGGTGATGCGCACGGTGAGCAGGATCGGGCCGTCGAAGCGCAGGCATTCCTCGACGGTGGATCCGATCAGGCCCGGGTTCGCGCGCAGCTTGGCGAGCTCGGCGGGGTGGCGCAGGAGCTGGAGCAGGCCGTTCCCGATCAGGCCGATCGTGGTCTCGAAGCCCGCGATCAACAGGCCGATCGACTGCGAGAGCAGCTCTTGCGGCGACAGCCGATCCCCGGCCTCCTCGGCGCGGATCAAGTTCGAGAGCAGATCGTCGCCGAGTGACTTGCGGCGCTCCGCGATCAGCGCCTCGAAGTAGCTCGCGAGCGCCTGCGAGGCGGCGACGCCGCGCTCGAGCACGTCGGGTGGCGCGGCGAACGCGGCCAGCAGGTGGGTCGAGTGCGCGGTCCACTGCGTGAAGCGCTCGCGGTCGGCGAGCGGGACGCCCATCATCTCGCAGATCACGGTCGACGGAACGGGCAGCGCGAGATCGGCGATCGCGTCGAGTTCGCCGCGCTCGAGCGCGCGCTCGACGAGCGAGTCGGCGAGCTTCTGCACGTGCGCGCGCAGGCGCTCGATCGCGCGCGGCGTGAACGCCTTCGACACCAGCCGCCGCAGGCGCGTGTGCGCGGGCGGATCCTGCTGCAGCATGAATTGCCCGAACGAGCCGAGCGCGGCGGGGATGCGGTCCTGCCCCGGCCGCGTGCCGTCGGAGAGGCGCACGCCCGTCGGCGCGTCGCGCAGCAGCCGAACGCAGTCCGCGTAGCGCGAGAGCCGCCACAGCCCGATCACCGTCTCGTGTACGGGGTGGGTCTCGCGCAGGCGCTTCAGCGCCGGGTGCGGATCGGCGCGGAACGCGGGATCGAGCGGGTTCGCGCCGAGAAACGGATCGGAGGGTGTCGTCATGACCGCATCGTATCCCGCCCGCTATCGTCCCCGCACGAGGAGGGCTCGATGCTCGAATGCAGGCGCGGAGCGACGCTCGTGTGTTGGATCGCGCTCGTCTCTTCGGCCGGGTCGATCGCGGCCGAGCCGGCCGATCCATGGGCGATTCCCGCGGAGGGGTCGTGTGAGACCACCGGCGCGCTCGTGCGTCCCGGCGCGGACGCGGTGCCGCCGCCGTTTCGCGTGGGCGAGGTGCTCGACGAGAAGAAGACCGAAGCGCTGCAGGGCTACGTGCCCGAGGAGCTGTGGGCCAACCGCGAGCGCTTCTTCTACGACGGGATGCATCTGGAGATCGGCCCGTGCTATCGCGACTACGCGCCGCCGGAGTTCTTCGCGAAGGTGACGGAGCGTTTCCGCGGCGAGGCGCGGCTCACGCCCGAGGGCGAGCTCGAGAACCACCGCGCGGGTCTGCCGTTCGCGCCCGACTCGATCGATCCGAACGATCCACAGGCTGCGCTGCGCTGGGCGTGGAACTGGGTCTCGCGCTACCAGGCGGGCGGCAGCTTCGGCGAGTATCGGATCAGCCTGCTCGCGAAGGATCTGCAGCAGCGATTCACCGGCGACTACTTCTTCGTGCCGCTCGTTGGGCGCGCGGATCGCGAGAGCGAGGACTTCCGCTTTCCGTCCTCGACCCGCGCGCTGTGGGCGGCGGGCGGCGCGTCGCGCAACCTGGACACCGGCGGAGAGTGCGCCTTCCGGCAGTACGACAGTGGCAACCGGCTGCCGGATTTCTTCGTCTGGAACGGAGCCGCGCGCAAGGTGAGTCGGGCGACCGCTCCCGACTCCGAGTCGCCGCTCACCGGCTGTCTCGTGGACGCGAGCATCGGCGACGGCCTGTTCTTGCACGGCGAGTCACCGCAGCTCCATGACTGGAGGCTCGTCGGCGTGCGCGACGTGCTCGCGCCGATCAACGCGCGCGCGCCGATCTACCCCGAGGACAAGTCGCGCGGCTTCGGTCCCGCGGGCGTGTCGTTCGCGAACGACCGCTGGGAGCTACGCCGTGCGCTCGTGATCGAAGGACGCCTGAAGCAAGGCTCGTTCGGCGACGGCGTACGCCGCTACGTCTGGTACCTGGACCTGCAGACGCTCTTCCCGCTCTACTACGCCGCCTACCGCGACGGCTCGACGCAAGGCGGACTCGGCTACTTCGTCGGACGCTGGAGCGAAGACCGCGAGGACTATCCCCGTTGGGCCGACGACCCGACGCGCCCGGTCCGCGTGATCGACGGCGTCGGCAGCGCACTGATCGACTGGAGCAACCAGGACTCCGTACGCAGCGAGCAGTGGAACGCGGTATCCATCCCGACCGACGAGAAGAAGCTCGCGCGCCAGATCTCCCAATCCAGCCTGCGAGGCCACTAGCTCGCGTTCGCTTCGCGAACGCGAGCTATTCCGCCCAGTCGAGCAGCTCCTTCACCGTCTCCTGATCGAACTTGTACCGGAACGAGATGTACGGCCCGCGGCTCGTCCACTCGCCTTCCGAGAAGTCCGAGTCTCGGTAGCCTTCCCAGTTGTAGCCCGCGCTCACCCACATGTTCTTCATCAGGATGTATCCGAGCGACACGCCGTACAGCTCCTGGATGTTGGCGTCGCTCCAGGAGTGGCGCATGCCCACGCGGCCGCCGACGTCCCAGCTCCCCCACAGAGCGCGGCGCAGCTCGAGGCCCGTCACGTCGGTGTAGCCGCGCAGGTTCTCGCCGTCGATCTCTTCGAGCAGGTACTTCGCGCCGTACTGCAGCGAAGCCTGCGTCTTGCGATCGAGCTTGATGTTCAGGTTCATGTTGTTGACGATGCGCGTGGCGCTGCTCTGGAAGACGGCGTCGTCCAGGCGCTCGTTGCGCAGCTCGAGTGACTCGAGCAGCGTGTAGCGGCCGCCGATCGGACGGTACACCGCCGACACGCGCAGCTTGCCGAGCGACTCGATGCCGTCGTAGGCGGTGTTCGGGCGCAAGCTGCCGTCGGAGCTGTAGACCGGGCCGGAGGTCGCGTCCGGTCCGGTGGTGAGCGAGGAGCTCGAGCCGCTGGCGTCGAAGAATTCGGCGCGCACGGCCACGCCGATGCCCTCGGCGAGCTCGCGGTAGGCGCCCGCGGTGATGCTCCACTTGTCCTGCACGTTGCCGATCCGCGTCTCCAGGCGCAGGTTCGCGGCCCACAGCTCCTGTGCGTAGGTGGTGCCCACGGAGACCGAGGTGAAGTCGTCGCCCTGCGCGTTGCCGGCCAGGCCGAAGTTCACCGGCTGGTTGGGCGCGAACGGCGAGATCGAGGTCGCGGCCGTGTCGTCACCGGAGAGTGTCACGGAGTTGTCGACCGCGAAGTCGAACGAAAGCGCGTCGCTGAGCTGATAGGTCTGCAACAGGCCGAGCGTGCCGAACAGGCGCGCGCTGTCTTGCTGACTGCGCTGGCCGATCGCCGCGGTGGCCTGGCCGCCGGACCACGGGCTCGTGCGCAAGCCCACGCGCGTGGAAGCGGTGCTGCGCTCGCTGGCGAGCGTGAACTCCTCCTCGCCGAACACGGTCAGCTCGGGCAGCAGCTCGAAGTCCGCGCCGACCAGGAAGCGCGTCGGGAAGTCGAGGCTCTCGTCGCCCGAGAGCGTCACTTCCGTGTCGGCGCGCAGCTTCAGTCGGTTCTGGTACAGGGTGTAGCTGCCCCCGCCGAGCGCCTGCGGCGACGACGCGTCCTCACCGTCCGAGAACACGTCGTGCGCGAAGCGCAGGCCGCCGTAGGCGCTGACCGGTCCCTCGTGGTGATCGACGCGGCCCTGGAACAGATCGCGGCGCGCGTCGGAGGCGCTGTCGACCTGGCGGAACGCCTCGCCCGAGAGCGAGAGCGAGTCGGAGAGGCGATAGCGCGCGTCCAGGCCGAGTTGCTGCATGTTCGTTTCGCTCGCGCTCTGCTGGCCGAGCCCGAAGCCCGGCCGCTGCTCGCGCCAGTACACGCGCGAGTCGAGATCGCGATCGCGGCGCGAAAGCTCCGCGAGCCACGCGCCACCGTTTGGATCCAGGTCCGAGTCGAGCAGCGCCGAGCGCGTCATCGCGTACTCGCCGCGCAGGCTGGTGGAGGCGTCGAGGTCGATGCGCAGATCGCTGCCGTACAGGCTCGAGGTCTGCCCGACCGTGCCCTCGTGGATCAGCGAGGTGCCGAGCTCGACGTTGTCGTCGAACAGCTTCACGGCCGCGCGTCCGCCGCCGTTGATCTCCTCGTCCGAGTCGTCGTCGGCCTCGTACTCCACCACGATGAAGACGGGGTTGAAGCCCTCGCCCGTACTCGGGATCGGCCGCTTGAAGAAGATCGTGCCCGAGCTGTAGTCGATGTTGTAGTCGACCCAGCGCACCTGGTTCTCGGTCGAGATCACCTGCTCGCCGTGGAAGCGATTGCGGATCTCGATCGATACCGTCTCGCTGTTAAGCACGATCTCGCGGCGCGAGAGCCGGTACAGGCCCGACGTGCCGTCGCCGCGGATCTCGTCCTGCACGAAGGCCTGGCTGGTGTCGGTGCCGAACGCGTTCAAGCTCACGTAGTCGCCGTCGTACTCGGTGTGGAAACCGTTCAGGCTGCGGTTGTAGCGCGACAGTTCGGTGACCGTGAGGCCGGTCTGGAAGTCGCCGAACAGCGCGTAGAACTGCTTGCGCTCGAGCTTCACGTACAGCTTGCGCTGGCTCGGCGCTTCGAAACCCTGCGTGGTCTCGTCACCGTACAGTGTGTAGTACTGGTTCGGATCGAGACCGCCTTCGAGCGCGGCGCGGTCGATGTCGTTCGACGACTCGTACGACTCGCGGCGCGAATCGTAGGCGGCGGTGAGCAGCCACGAGCCCTTCACGCGGCCCTTGGCGAACACGGTGGTGCCGCGGTCGAGGTCGTAGCCGTCCTCGACGCCGCCCGGCACGAGACTCTCGCTGTGCTCCGAGACCGAGTCGTACATGAGCGTGCCACCGGTCAGGCCGACCAGCACCCACTCGCGCGCGGTCGCCTCGAGCCAGGGGTGGAGCTTCTTCTCGTGGTTGCCGGCCAGCGCGAAGCGGAGGTTCACGCGTCCGGAAGTGGTGGTGGGCGCGAGCTCGATCAGCGCGATGCCGTCCTGACCGATCGCGTAGCTCGGCAACTCGGGCGGCTGGCCCGCCTGACGCTTCAGCTCGCGCAGCGCGGGCTCGAGGTTCGGGCGGTACGGTGCCTCGACCTGGAACGTGCCGACCTGTCCTTCGCGCGCGGGCTTGTCGTCCTCGTCGGTGAAGCGCACGGCGATCACCGGCGGCGTGGTGCCATCGGCCACCAGCTTGGAGAGCTCGGGCACGAGCTCGGCACGGAACGGCGGACCGGCGAAGTGAAGCCCGCGCTCGAAGCGCTCGACTTCGTTGCCCTGCGCGTCGAGCGCGCGCACCACGAAGGCGTTCTCGCCGTCGACCAGATCCACGCCGCGCCAGCGCGACAGCGAGACGGTCTTGGCGTTGTTGGAGAACTCGCCCTCGAAGTTGAACTTGGGCACCGCGACGCCGTTTTGCGTCAGCTCGAGTGTGGTGCCGGGCGCGTGCTGAATGGCGATGTTCACGCTCGCGATCGCGGCGGCGAAGCCCGGCTCGGGCGACAGCCACGCAAAGCCCGGCTGCGCCTGCTCGAGCCAGGCCTTGTTGAACACCCTGGGCTTCACGGGCGTGACGTCGGGTGCGGGCGTCGTGACCGAGTTCCAATCCTCACCCGGCCGCAGGCCGAGCGTCTCGACCACCTGGATGCCGCTGCCCGAGCTCGACTCGCCGGAAAGGAACGTCTTCGCGACGGGCGTCCTGCCGATCTTCTCGACCGGCGTCTCGAACATCACCACGGACGACGTCTCGAGCTGGCGCTCGCTCGGGCCCGTGGGCTTCGCATCGAACGTGAGATCCAGCGTCCAGTTGTCTTCGGTGTGTTCGCCGAGCCGGTAGACGAGCACGCCGTCCTTGAACTCGGGATCCGCCATCGGCGCGCCCGCGTCGCGCGTGCTGCCGGGCACGAACTGGACGCCCTCGGGCAGCATCACCATCGCACGCGCATTGCGCACGGCCACGCCGTTGCCGCGCAGCGCGAGCTGATAGTGGATGGTGTCGCCGACGAGCTGGCTCTCGAGCCGCTGGCTGATGCCGCCCTGCGCGCGCGCGCGCATCTGCACACGGAAGTCGCTGCGCCACATCGTTCCGCCCTGCATCTCGACGAACTGCGAGAACGGCCGGCCGGCGAAGGCCTGGCCTTCGTCCTTCGCGCACGGCAGCGGCTCGTAGAAGCCGGGCAGGCTCTGCACGTCCATCTGCACCACGTGCGCGCCGGGAACGACGCCGGCGAAGTGGTAGTAGCCGTTCGAGTCGCTGATCGAGAACGAGCCGTCCTCGAGGTACACCCGCACGCCCGAAACGCCCTTGCCGCCGAAGTCGTCGGTGTCGCAGGCGCCCTCGGAAACGCGGCCGAGGATGTAGGAGTTGTTCGCGCCCAGGTCCTCGACGACCCGCACCGTGGCGACGGCGTCCTCGGTGCTCGTTCCGCCCAGCGCCTGCGCGCGCGCGGTGGTGCGCGTGAGGCCGATCTCGGCGCTCGGCCCGACCTTCACGGTGAACCGGATGTGTGTCACGACGGGGAGCGCGCTCGCGGGTAGCGTCCAGGTCAGGGTGCGGCCGTCCGGCGAGATCACCGGATCGGGCTGCTTGCCGTCGTCGATGCGCACGCTGCCGGGCAGGAAGCGGATGCCGAGCGGCAATACGACGGTCACGTCGACGCCGAGCGGCGCTCCGAGCACGCCCGGGTTTTCGACGCGCACGTCGAACTGGAAGTGCTCGCCGAGCGAGACCACGTCGCGGCTGGCGTCGATCGAGATGAAGCCGAAGCCCGACGCGGTGTCGACCGGCAGATCGAGCTGGAAGGTCGGACCGACCGGCACGGCGAAGACTTCGCCGCGCGAGCCGAGCGCGAGCGCGAACGGTGCGCCGGGCAAGGTCTGCAGCGTGGCGTCGGCCACACCGCTCGGGAACGTGTACGCGGCGGGCGGCGTCACCTGCAGTCGATAGCTGCCCGCGGGAACGACCGGGTAGCGGTAGCCGCCCGGGCCGAAGTTGTAGATCTGCCCGCCGCCATCGGTGACCGAGCCGCCGCTGGTGAGCGTGGCGGGGAAGGCGGAGAGACCGTCGTCGCCGAGGATGCCCGCAGCGGGCAGTCCGGTGGCGTCGTCGATCAGGGTCACGGTCGCGCCGTCGACCGGCGAGCCGTTCGTGCTGTCGAAGACCCGGCTCTCGGGGTCGATCAGCGCGCTGTCGGTATCGGTGTCCGCGGCGTTACTCGCATCGGTGTAGCTGCCGGTGACGGTCTGACCCGACGGAGCGGCGAGCACGCAGTCGTTCGCCGGCGCCGGTGGCGCCGCCGTGGGCACGTAGCCGACGAAGATGCCCGTGTTCACGCCAGTCTCGAAGAGCTGCAGCTGCTCGACGTCCGCGACGCTCGGTGTCGCGAGCGTGACCAGGATCGATTCGGCGAGCGCGGGATTCAGGTTCTGATCCGCGTCGACCAGCCGCACGAAGACCGGCTCACCCGGGTGGTAGCTCGACGTGAGCTCGAGCTCGACGTTGGCCAGGTTGATCACGCCGCCGCCGTACGCGGTGGGCGCGGGCAGGGCGCTGAACGATCCGCCCGTGAAGCACTGCGTGGGCGAGACGGCGTAGGTGATCGAGCCGGGAGCGCCGGGCGCATAGCGCATGAACTCCAGGCTCGAACTGGTTCCGAACGCGGCGGTCGTGATGACCAGCGTGTTCGACGGCCGGACGATTCCGGTGGTGGCGCCGATGTCGTAGGTCGCGTAGCCCGTGTTCGGGATCGGCGTGCCCGCGGGTGTCTGCGCGCGTGCGCTGAACGGAAACAGAAGCACGGTGAGCGCGAGCATCACCAGCGCCTCGCGGAACCGGCTGCGGCGGGGCTTTCCCGTCGCAGCCGGTTCGTTGAGGCACAACGTGCGAACCGCATGGTCGCGGTCCGGTGAGCGCCCGTTCCCGGTGCGCGAACGCAAGTCTCCCGTCGCGCCGCCATGTAGGCCGGCGCGCGGGCACTCGACGTGCCGCGGCACTGGGGGGAGGGGGCTCACCATCGAGAGCTAGCCGGTGGCTAGTTCACCGTCACCTGGAAGGTGATGACCGCAGAGGCGCCCGCTGCGAGTGACGGCACGGTCACGGTCACCGTTCCGGCTGCGAACGAGCTCTCGTCGGTCGGCGAGTCCGCCGCGTTGGTCTGCGGCGCGCCGTCGAGGTCGATGCCCGAGCCAATCCCGTACGTATCCGGCGCGAACGTGACGTCACCCGGCAGCACGTCGCTGATGGTGAGCGTGGTCGCGGGGAACGCGGAGCCCGCGTCGTTGGTGACCGTCACCACGTACTCGACGAGTGCACCCGGAATGTGGCGTGCGTTCGGCGCGGCACCGTTGATCGGGTCGCTGAGCAGCGTCTCGGTCTTGGTGATCGTGACGTCCGCAGAAGCCACCTGATAGGCGCCGCTGTCCGAGAAGGCCGCGTCCTGCACCGCGTCGGTGTCACCCGCGCCGTCGCCGAACACGGTCTCCATGACCAGCGGGTTCTCCGGGTTGACTTCCTCGGTGAGCGCCGCGCCGCCGATACCCGGCTCGCGCGCCGTCGCGGTCAGCGTGACCGCCGCGATGTCGAGGTTGCCCTGACCGCCCGGGATCGCCGCGACGATCCACACGCCGAAGGTTCCGTCCTCGGCGACCGTGTCCATCGTGGTCGCCACGTCGGTGCCCGGCTCGTAGGTTCCGATGACACCCGTATCGACGACCGCCGTGAGCGTAGTCGGGTCGAAGTTGTCGGTGCCGCCGAACGGATCCGTCGCGTTGTTGGCCGCGCTCAGGTTGAACCCGAGGGTGGCGTTGCTGATGTTTGCGACCGAGAACAGGAACGCCCCGTTCGTCGCCGGCGTCACGGAGGTGTAGGTCACCCCGATCGCCGTCACCGTCAGATCGACCAGGCGGTCGACGACGAAGTCGGCCGCGTTGCTCGCCACTGCCGGCTGAAGCACGGCGTTCACGGTGTAGACCACCGATGCCGTGTTCGAGACGGTGATGCCCGCGTCGGCGCCCACGGCCGATGCGGTGTCCGCCGCGCTCCACAAGAGCGCAGCGGCGGCGAGCGAACTCGCCAATCGTTTCAAGTCATGCCTCAACATTGCCTTCTCCTTGCAGTATTTCCAACTCAACTCAACTCGACCGGGCACTGCAGCGTGTGCCGACGCTTCCGCCTTTTCAGGGGGGGGAACTCACTCAATCACTCCACGCGCGCACGGAAGCTGACCGCGCGGACTTCGCCCGGCGCGAGCGGCTTCTCGAGCTGCCAACGGATGTGCGTGAAGTCGGCGGGGAGCGCCGCGCGCATCGCGCCGTCCTCGCCCTTCACCTTCAGGGACTCCTTGGTCGCGAAGCTCTTGCCGCCGTCGACGGAAAACGTGACGCGCGCATCCGCGGCGCTGACCGAGCCGTCGACGTACTCCATCTCGGCCGGGATCGGGTCCGTCATCACCACGTCGGCCACGGGCGCCGCACTGGTGTTCTTCGCATTGAGCGTGTAGATCACCGCCGTGCCGGGCGGAACCTTGGCCGCGGGCATGCGCTTCACTTCCTCGCGCCCGTCCGCGGTCTTCACCGTGACCTCTATCTCGGCCGTGATCTTGATCTCGACTGCGGTGTCTCCCGCGGTTTCGACCGCGTGCGCGCTCTCAGCGAAGAGCAGAATCGAAAGACCCAAAGCAACTACATGTTTCAAGGCATTCCCTCCTAGTCGATCGTGACTGCGAACGTGATTGTCTGGGGGAGAGATCCGCCGGCCACGTTCCCTAGCGCGACGGTGACTTGATTCGCGGTGGTGCCGCCGAAGTCGCCCGCGTCGCCGTCGACGGCGTCGGTGAGCGAGACGGCGTCGAGCGTCAGCGAGCCCGCGACGTAGCTGGTGAACGGTGGCAAGGCGTCCGTGATCACCACGTTCGCGAGCGTGCCGGTGCCGTTCGGGGTGACGACCAGCGTGTAGGTGATGGTCGAGCCAGGCGCGGGCGTGGCGCCGCCGCCGAGATCCGTCACGACCGCGGTCTTCGCGATCGAGACGAACAGATCCGAGACGAGGTAGCTGCCGATCACGGCGCTAGTGCCGCCGCCGATCACCGCATCGGTGCCGCCGTCGCCGGCGCCCGCGACGATCGTGCCCGTGACGCCGCCGCTGAGCGAGGTCGCCTCGAGCTCCGCGTCGCCGCGCTCGCCGTTCAGGGTCGCCGGGGGGATGTCGGCGAGCACGAACACGAGCCGCGAGGCGTCCGCGGCGAGCAGCGGATCGTTCACGCCGGCCACGTAGAGCGGATCGACGCCGGGCTCGTAGACGCCCGAAGCGTTGCTGTCGATGTAGACTCGCGCGTTGGTCGGATCGAACTGGTCGCCGAGCACGAGCGCGTCGACCACCAGCGCGAACGCCTCGTTGCCGTTGCCCGCGTTCGTGAGCAGGAACGTGAGCAGCCGATCGACGTCCGCGGGTGCGACCGCTACCGGCGCCGCGTCCTGCCAGGTGACGACGACGTCGACGCGCTCGTCGACCGTGAAAGCCGAGTTCGCGCTCTGCGTGTACGCGCTCGCGCCGACCACGTACGTGACGGTCGCCGTGTTGGTGACGACCGTACCCGCGGGCGTGCCGAGCGCGAACGCGTCGGAGGCGGCGAGCAAGCAGAGAGCGGCCAGCGCGCAGCGCGCGATCCAGTTCCGCGCAGTGACGCGGATCCCCAAAACGGCTCTCCCCCGGGGGGTAACCCCCCGACATCACTGCTTCGGCGTCGGGGACGACGGGGTTGAAGCAAAGACTGTTTAGGGGGGCGCTCGGTCGGGTGGAAACGTTTGCCGTGTGCAACTAGTGGAGTTGCCGGTTGGTGAGACGGCCGGGAAAGGATTCATTCGAGCATGAGCGATCACGGGGCGGAATCCGCAGCGCGAAGCTGCGTACGCGTGATCCGTCTGGCGCGTGTGTCGCCCGAGCGCGAGCTCGAGCTGGTGGCGGGCCTGGCGCGACGGCCTGGCAGCGCCGCGCTGGTGGTCGCGGAGCTCACCGGCGAGGCGGCCTCGCTCGGGCGCCTTCAGCGAGCGGGAAGCTCGCTCGCGAAGCACGAAGTGCGCAGGCTGAGCGGCGGCCGCTCTACACGCTACGGTGACGGAGTCGTCTCGCTGTGCGCGCTTCTGCCCTCGCCGCGGGCGTGGTTCCCGGAAGCCGGCTCGCTGACGGGCCCGAGGCTCTTGAACCGGCTGGTGCGCGGCCTGCTCGCGGGCCTCTCGCGGCTCGGTCTACCTGCGAGCTACCCGGGGCGGGACTTCGTGTCGGCGAACGGCCGGCGACTCGCGTACGTGTCGCTCTCGCGCGAACCGAGCGGCGTGCTGCTGTTCCAGGCCGTGCTCGGCGTCGGCGCACCCTACACCACGGAGGAACGCGAGCCGAGCTGGCCGGGGCTGCCGTTGGCTCCGGCCGCGAGCTCGCTCGCGCGCGAGCGCGTGCCGACGCCGGAGTTCGAGCCGCTCGCGAGCGCGCTCTGCGCCGGATTCGCTGCCAAGTTCGAGCTGACACTCGACGACACGCCGCTCACCAGCGACGAAGCGCGGCTCTTCGAAGCGGACGCGCGCCCGCCGCTGGTCGAGGCCGAGCTCGCCGAGCTCAGCTGCGCCGGCGCGCTCGCTACGCCGATCGGCGCTCTCGAAGCGCACGTGGCGCTCGACGCGGGCGGTCGTCTCGCGCGCGTTCGGCTGCGCGGCGACTGGATCGCCGCGCAAGCGGAGCTCGTGGAGCTCGAGACCACACTCGTCGGCGAGCGGCCCGGCAGCGTGCGCGTACGCGAGCTGTGCACGGCCTGGCTCGCGAACCCGGCTTCGCTGGTCGTGGGTCTGATCGGCGCTTCCGCGCTCGCCGACGCGATCGCGCGCAGCGCGCGCGCCTACTCCAGGTCGGACTCGGGCTCGCCGTCGACGTAGTCGAGGCACGGCTCCGCGCGCAGCAAGCAGCTTCCGTCCGCGTTCATGCCCTCGCGCGTGCGTCCCTGCGCGGAGACGCGCGACACGCGGCCCTGGGTGAGCTCGAAGTCGAGCTGGCAGAACGACTGGTCGGGCTCGTCGCTCGGAAACCCGCCGGGCTCGTAGCCACGATCGGTCGGTCCGCGCCCGCCGAGCACGACGCCGCCGATTCCGCCGGGCGGTTCCAGTCCGCCGAAGTCGTCGTCGCGCTCGAAGCGGTAGGTCTGCTGCTCGAAGTCCCCGTCGACGGTGAAGTCGGTCGGCACGCCGAGACACGCGCGCAGCGCGCGGCCGTCGAGTCCGAGCAGGCCCGCGCGCGTCTCTTCGAGCGCGCGCGAGTACGAGCCGAGACAGGCGCACGCGCACGCGCTCACGAAAATCGCGGCGGCGCGGCTGGCGAGCCAGGCATTCATGCGCGGCGATCGTACCGCTCGCATCGAGCTCCGGCCACGAAGTAGAATCGCACGGGACAAAGGCGGGAGACACCGATGCGCGACGTCTATCGGATCAAGTACAACGGCGTGATCGACGCGGACGGTCACATCCTCGAGCCGCCGGATCTGTGGGAGCGCTACCTCGAGCCGCGCTACCGCGACCGCGCGCTGCGGATCCGCACCGACGAGGAGGGTCTCGAGTACATCGAGATCGGAGGCGTGCCGTCGCTGATGTCGCGCAAGGGATTTCCCGGGACGCTCGGCGCGATGGGCAAGATGCACGTCGAGGACGTGCGGCCGAACCCCGAGCGCACGTACCTGGCGGGCGCGCCGCACGGCTCGATGGACATGAAGGAGCGGCTCGAGCGGCTCGACGCGGAGAACCTCGAGGCGGCGGTGCTGTATCCGACGATCGGGATACTCTGGGAAGCGGAGCTCGAGGACGCCGAGCTGACCGACGCGTACTGTCGCGCCTACAACCGCTGGATCGCGGAGTTCTGTTTCGACTCCGGTGGTCGGTTGATCCCGATCGCGCACGTCTCGCTCTCCGATCCGGCGGCCGCCGCGCGCGAGCTCGAGCGCGCGGTGCGCGACGGCTGTCGCGGCGCGTTCGTGGTGCCGTTCACCTGGTCGCACCTGCCGCACGGCCACTCGGACCACGATCCGCTATTCGCAGCGGCGCAGGCGCTCGACGTGCCGCTCGCGCTGCACCCCGCGTTCGAGCCGCCGGCGATCGCGTCGACGCGCTTCACGCAGATGCGCAAGTCGCGCCTGCTCTCGAGCGTGACCGCCGCCGACGGCGTGCGCCACGCGTTCACGACGCTGTTCGACTTCGGCGTCTTCGACCGCTTCCCGCGCCTGAAGATCGTGGTGCTCGAATCTGGCGCGGGCTGGATCGGCTACTGGCTCGACCGACTCGATGCGGTGTACGGCTCGACCTTCATCGGCGAGCGCGTGCCGCTTCGCGAGAAGCCGAGTCACTACTTCAAGACGCGCTGCTGGATCTCGTCCGATCCCGACGAACGCACGATCCCGGCGCTGATTGATCTGCTCGGCGCCGACCGCTTCTTCTGGGCGTCCGACTACCCGCACGCGGATCACACCGCGAGCTACATGCGGGAAGTGGAGGAGCTCGCGGGCTTGCTCGACGAGCAGAGTCGCGTGCGCTTCCTGGGCGACAACGTGCGGGAGCTCTACAAGGTCAAGACTCGCGCGTAGTCGCCCTCCGCGCGGGTCCGACAACGCTCGCGGAATCGATACTTCGATTTCGATGCGTTCGAGACGCTGCCTAGAAGCCGAGTTGGAGCTTCGCGGCTTCGGACATCATGGAAGGGTTCCAGGTGGGTTCCCAGGTGAGGTCGACTTCGGCGTGGGCGACGCCGGGGATCTGGCGGACCTTTTGCTCGACTTCGGGGGGAAGGCTTTCGGCGACGGGGCACATGGGCGAGGTGAGCGTCATGCGCACCTTCACGTGGTTCTCCTCGCCGATCTCGATGCCGTACACCAGCCCGAGCTCGTAGATGTTCACCGGGATCTCGGGATCGAAGATGCTGCGCAGCACCTCGATCACGCTCTCGCGCAGGGCCTCGGTCGCGGGGTCTCGGGTCTCGATCGAATCCATGCTCATGGTCTACTCCGTCGACACGGGCTCGGCGCGTCGGGCGAGCGCGGCCTCGAGCGTGTGCCAGGCCAGGCTCGCGCACTTCACGCGCATGGGGAATTCGCGAACGCCCGCGAGCACCGCGAGCTTGCCGAGACCCGCCACGTCGATCGGCTGGTCGGACGACGACGTCACGGCCGCGTGGAAGCGCTCGAACAGCGCGTGCGCCTCGGCGGTGGTCTTGCCCTTCAACGCTTCGGTCAGAAGCGATGCGGACGCGGTCGAGATCGCGCAGCCGCGGCCCGCGAAGCTCACGTCGCGCAGGCGGTCGCCTTCGACTTCGACGAACAGCGCGAGCTGATCGCCGCACAGCGGGTTGTGTCCCTGCGCGCGATGGGTCGCGTGCTCGAGCGTCCCGAAGTTCCGCGGGCGCTTGGTGTGGTCGAGGATGACCTCCTGGTACAGCTCGCGCAGATCGGACATCAGGCGAAGATCTCCTGCACGCGGCGAACGCCGGCGACCAGAAGATCGACGTCGTCGCGGCCGTTGTGCACCGCGAACGACGCGCGCGCGGTGGCGGGCACGTCGAAGTGGTCCATCACCGGCTGCGCGCAGTGGTGTCCCGCGCGGATCGCGATGCCTTCACCGTCGAGGATCGTGCCGACGTCGTGTGCGTGTACGTCGCCGACCACGAACGACACCGCGCCCGCGCGCTCGCGTGGATCCCCGATCAAGCGCACGCCCGGGATCGCCGAGAGCGACGCGGTCGCGTACGCGATCAGATCCGCCTCGTGCGCGTGAACGGCTGACAAGTCGAGCCGCTCGAGCCACTCGATCGCGACGCCCAGGCCGATCGCGCCTTCGATGTTGGGCGTGCCGGCTTCGAAGCGCTCGGGTGAGCTCGCGAAGGTGGTCTTCGCGAACGAGACGCTGCGGATCATCGAGCCGCCGCCCTGCCACGGCTCCATCGCATCGAGCAGCTCGAGCCGTCCAAACAGCGCACCGATGCCCGTCGGTGCGTACATCTTGTGACCCGAGAACGCGTAGAAGTCGCAGCCCAACGCGCCAACGTCGACGGGCATGTGCGGAACGCCCTGCGCGCCGTCGACGACCACCAGCGCGCCGACGGACTTCGCCTGGCGCGCGAACTCCGCCACCGGCAGCACGCTGCCGAGCGCGTTCGAGACGTGCGCGAGCGCGACCACGCGCGTGCGCTCGCCGAGCCGCCGCGCGTACTCCTGGGGGATCACGTCGCCGCGCTCGTCGATCGGCGCGACCACGAGCTTGGCGCCGGTCTGCTCGCACACGATCTGCCAAGGCACGATGTTCGAGTGGTGCTCGAGCTCGGTCACGAGCACCTCGTCGCCCGGGCGGAGCCGCGGTCGCGCCCACGCCTGCGAGACCAGGTTGATGGCCTCGGTCGTGCCGCGCACGAACACGATCTCGCGCGAAGACTGCGCGCGCACGAAGTCGCGCACCTTCGCGCGCGCGTGCTCGTAAGCCGCGGTGGCTTCCTCGGAGAGCGTGTGCACGCCGCGGTGGACGTTCGAGTGGTAGCGGCCGTAGTAGTCGGCGATCGCCTCGATCACGCAGGCCGGCTTCTGACTCGACGCCGCGCTGTCCAGATAGACGAGCGGCTTGCCGTGGATTCGGCGCGCGAGGATCGGGAACTGTTTGCGCAGCGCTTCGACGTCGAGCGCGCTCATGCTCCGCCTCCGCTCGGCAGCCAGCCGAGCAGCGCGCGCTCGAGCGACGCGCGCAAGCCATCGTGCGGCAGCTTCTCGAGCACTTCGCTGGCGAACGCGACGGTCAACAGCGCGCGCGCCGTCGCGAGATCGAGTCCGCGCGCGCGCAGGTAGAAGAGCTGCTCGTCGTCGAGCTGGCCGATCGACGCGCCGTGGCTGCACTTCACGTCGTCGGCGTAGATCTCGAGCTGCGGCTTGCTGTTGATCGTCGCGCGGTCCGAGAGCAGGAGCGCGCGATTGGTCTGGTCCGCGCTGATCTTCTGCGCGTCGGGCCGCACGTGGATGCGGCCGTGGAAGACGCCATGCGCGCGCTCGTCGAGGATGCCCTTGAACAGCTCGCGGCTGTTCGTGCGCGGCGCGGCGTGGTCGATCGTGGTGTGCTGGTCGGGGTGCTGCGTGCCGCGTCCGAGGTACAGGCCGTAGAGCGCGAGCTCCGCGCCTTCGCCCTCGAGCCGGCTCTCGACCTCGGCGCGCGCGAGCGCGGCGCCGAGCGTGAACGCGTGCAAGCCGAGCCGGCTCTGCGCTTCCTGGCGCGACAGCAGCGCGCTGAACGCGGTGCTCTGCTCGGGAAGGTCCTGGACCAGCACGTGGTCGAGCTGCGCGCCGCGATCGGCGCGGATCTCCGTCACGGCGTTCGTCAGGTCGGGATGGCGCGTCTCGCCGCTGTGTTGCTCCACGATCGTGCCGCGGCTACCTGCGCCGGCCGCGATCAGCGTGCGCACGTGGGCGCCGACCGGGGCGTCGGCTCCGGACTGGTGGAAGAGCAGGTGCACGGGACGATCGAGCACCGCACCGGGCTCGAGCTCGATCAACACGCCGTCGCTCCACAGCGCGGAGTTCAGGTCGACCAGCGCGCGCCGCTTGGGCTCGGCGGCGCTCGCGAGCACGCGCTCGACCGCTTCGCCGTCCGAGCCGAGCAGCGCGGAGAGCGGGGCGACGCGACAGCCTGGAGGCAGCGCGCCGACGCTGGAGAGCTGCGCCGCGTAGCATCCGTTCACGAACACCAGTCGGTGTGCCGGTCCCAGCGCGATTCGCGAAGCGGCGATGAGCTCCGCGGTCGGCGCGCTCGCGTCCACTCCGCCCGCCGTGAACTCGATCTGCTCGAGCTTCGCGAGCGACGTGAAGCGCCAGTCCTCGTGCTTGGCGGTCGGCAGACCCTGCGCCTCGAACGCGGCGAACGACTCCGCACGGTGTCGGGCGAGCCAGGCCGGCTCGCGCGACGCCTGCGCTACCCGCGCGGCCGCGAAGTGCCGCGCGAAGGCGAGCTCGGCCGGCGTGCCTCTCATGCCGGCGCCTCGGCGCCGAGCTCGCGCTCGATCCAGCCGTAGCCGCGCTTCTCGAGCTCGAGCGCGAGCGAGCGGTCGCCCGACTTCACGATCCGCCCGTTCATCAGCACGTGCGTGCGGTCGGGAACCAGATAGTCGAGCAGCCTCTGGTAGTGCGTGATCGCGAGCACCGCGCGCAGCGGCGAGCGCAGCCGGTTCACGCCGTCGGCGACAATGCGCAGTGCGTCGATGTCGAGCCCGGAGTCGGTCTCGTCGAGCACCGCGAGAGTCGGCTCGAGCAGGAGCATCTGCAGGATCTCGTTGCGCTTCTTCTCGCCGCCCGAGAAGCCCTCGTTGACGGACCGCGAGAGGAACTTCTCGTCCATCTCGAGATCCTTCATGGTCTGCTTCACGAGCGTGAGGAAGTCGATCGCGTCGAGCTCGCTCAGACCGCGGTGCCGGCGCACGGCGTTGGTCGCGGCCTTCATGAAGTAGGAGTTCGTCACGCCGGGAATCTCGACCGGGTACTGGAAGGCCAGGAACACGCCCTCGCGCGCGCGTTCCTCGGGCGTGAGCGCGAGCAGGTCGCGGCCGCGGTAAAGCACGCTGCCGTCGGTGACTTCGTACCCGGCGCGGCCTGCGAGCACGTTCGCGAGCGTACTCTTGCCGGAGCCGTTCGGACCCATCACCGCGTGCACTTCGCCCGCGCGCACGACCAGGTCGAGACCCCGCAGGATCTCCTTGCCCTCGACGCGCGCGTGCAGATTCCGGATCTCGAGCATCACGCCTCCGTGCTAACCGACCGCGCCTTCGAGCGTCACGGACAGAAGTTTGGAGGCCTCGACCGCGAACTCCATCGGCAGCTCGCGGAAGACCTCCTTGCAGAAGCCGTTCACGATCATCGAAACGGCGTCCTCGGTGCCGAGCCCTCGCTGCTGGCAGTAGAACAGCTGGTCGTCGCTGATCTTGCTGGTGGTGGCCTCGTGCTCCACCTGCGCGCTCGCGTTGCGAACATCCAGATAGGGAAAGGTGTGCGCGCCGCACTTGTCGCCGATCAAGAGCGAGTCGCACTGCGAGTGATTGCGCGCGCCGGTCGCCTTCTGGTGGATCTCGACCAGGCCGCGGTAGGTCTGCTGGCCGTGTCCGCACGAGATGCCCTTCGAGACGATCGTGCTGCGCGTGTTCTTGCCGATGTGCAGCATCTTCGTGCCGGTGTCGGCCTGCTGATAGTGATTGGTCACCGCGACCGAGTAGAACTCGCCCACCGATTCGTCGCCCTGCAGGATGCAGCTCGGGTACTTCCAGGTGATCGCAGAGCCGGTCTCCACCTGCGTCCAGCTGATCTTCGAACGCTTCCCGCGGCACGCGCCGCGCTTGGTCACGAAGTTGAAGATGCCGCCGCGGCCTTCCTTGTCGCCCGGGTACCAATTCTGCACGGTCGAGTACTTGATGGTCGCGCGCTCGAGCGCGACCAGTTCGACCACCGCGGCGTGCAGCTGGTTCTCGTCGCGCATCGGCGCGGTGCAACCCTCGAGATACGACACGTACGCGCCCTCGTCGGCGACGATCAGCGTGCGCTCGAACTGGCCGGTCTTCGCTTCGTTGATTCTGAAATAGGTCGAGAGCTCCATCGGGCAGCGCACGCCCGGCGGGATGTACACGAAGGAGCCATCGGTGAACACGGCCGAGTTCAGCGTCGCGAAGTAGTTGTCGGAGTAGGGCACGACCGATCCGAGATATTTCCGCACCAGCTCCGGGTGACTCTTCACTGCGTCCGAAAACGAGCAGAAGATGATGCCGAGCTCGGCGAGCTTGGCGCGGAACGTGGTGGCGACCGAGACCGAGTCGAAGACCGCGTCGACCGCGACGCCCGAGAGCATCTTCTGCTCGCTGAGCGGGATGCCGAGCTTCTCGAACGTCGCCCGGATCTCCGGGTCGACCTCGTCCATGCTGCCGAGCTTCTTACGCGGTTTGGGCGCGGAGTAGTAGCTGATCGCCTGGTAGTCGATCTTCGGGAACGTGACCTTCGCCCAGCGCGCGTCTTCTTCGCGCATCTCGAGCCAGCGCGCGTACGCGCGCAAGCGCCAGTCGAGCAGCCACTGCGGCTCGCCCTTCTTCTCGGAGATGCGCCGGATCACGTTCTCGTCGAGCCCGGGCGCGACGGTCTCGGACTCGACGTCGGTGGTGAAGCCCGCCTCGTACTCGCGATTGGTGAGCGCGGCGATCTCGGGATTGCTGCTCATCGCGGCGCCTGCGCTTTGGGCTCGAGCGGCGGCCCGTCGATCCCGAACAGGATCCGGTCGTCGCGTGCGAGGTCGGCGAGCGTCACGCCCTCGAGCACGTTGCGGATCGCGCTCTCGACCGAGCTCCAGAGTCCGCGCAGCGAGCAGCCGGTCGAGTGGACGCAGTCGCGCAGCTGGCCGGGATGCGTCTCGCAGAACTCGGCCGGAAAGAGCGAGCCGCCCAGCGCCTGGATCACCTGCCAGGCGGTGATCTCGCCGGCCGGGCGCGCGAGCCGATAGCCACCCCCGGCGCCGCGCGTGCTGAGCACGAACTCGGTCTGACGCAGCGCGCGCATCAGCTTGGCGGCGTATTCGGGCGAAATCCCCTCGCGCTCGGCGATCTCGGGGATCGTGAGCGGGTCAGGGCCTCGCTGCCGGGCCACCTGGATCAGGCAGCGCAACCCATACTCTTCTTGCGCGAGAAGCTGCATCGAGCCCGCAGCCTAATAAACTGTACAAACAAGTCAAGATTCATCCCGGGACCGTTCGCGGCGCCGCCCCCGAGCTTCTAAGCCTGCGCGCGGGCGGTAGAATCCGCGCACTTTGGAAGCCCGGTTGCTGCCCTACCGCGGATGCCTGCCGCGTCTCGCGCCCGATGCGTTCGTGGCTCCGGGGGCGACGCTGATCGGTGACGTCGAGCTCGGCGCACAGGCGAGCGTGTGGTTCGGCTGCGTGGTGCGCGGGGACGTGCAGCAGGTGCGGATCGGCGCGCGCACGAACTTCCAGGACGGCTCGATCATCCACGTCTCGCGCGAGGGGCTGCCGACGCTGATCGGTGTAGAGGTCACGATCGGCCACGGCTGCATCGTGCACGCCTGCACGCTCGAGGATCGCGCCTTCGTGGGTATGGGCTCGGTGATCCTGGACGGCGCGGTGGTCGCGAGCGAGGGCATGCTGGGCGCAGGCTCGCTGCTCTCGCCCGGAAAGCGCGTCGGCTCGCGCGAGCTCTGGCTCGGCCGGCCCGCCCGCTTCGTCCGGCCCGTGTCCGACGAGGAACGCGCGGTGCTCGACGAGCAGAACCGCCACTACGTGGAGCTCGCGGCCGAGTACCGGGCCGCGCTGGCGCGTCCGACCCCGTGATCCTCGTCTTCTTCACCGGTCTCGCAGCCGGCTTCGGGCACGTGGTGCTCGGGCCCGATCACGTCGCCGCGCTCGCGCCGTTCTCGGTCGAGGCGCGCGAGAAAGCGTGGGTCGTCGGCCTGCGCTGGGGCATCGGTCATGC
This sequence comes from Deltaproteobacteria bacterium, assembly GCA_031396695.1. Lineage (GTDB taxonomy): Bacteria > Myxococcota_A > UBA9160 > SZUA-336 > SZUA-336 > VGRW01. The sequence continues at coordinate 82,937 of JANNLG010000016.1, read as the reverse complement.
GCTCGGCATCATCACGGTGGCTCTGCTGGTCGTCTCGGCGACAGATTGGCTCGACCTGGACCTGCTCGGGGACGCGGGCGACTACCTGGTCGGGTTCGTGCTCGTGGCCGTCGGACTGTGGGGGTTGCGGCACCAGCGCCGCGCAGTGGACCACTTCTCCCACGCGGCCGGCCGGGGGCACGTTCACATTCACGCGACCGCCGCGCTCTCGATCGGCACGCTGCACGGGCTCGTCGGAACGGGCGCCACGCTGGCGGTGCTGCCCGCCGCCGGCATGCATTCCTGGCTGGAGTCGTCGCTCTATCTGGCCGGCTTCGGCGCAGGCACCGTCGTCTCGATGATGGGGATCGCCTGGCTGCTCGGGGTGCTCGCGCCGCAACAGGAGGCGAGCCGCGCCTATCGGCGCGTGTTCGTGGCGGCATCGCTCGCGTCGCTGCTGCTCGGGATCGTCTGGATCGGACTCGCGCTCGCGGGCGTCGACCTGGAATCGGGCTGATGCGGCTCGCCACCGCGCTGCTCTTCGCGAGCCTCGTCGTTGGCTGCGCGAATTCCGCGATCGCGCCGCGAGCGGTGCCAGAGCCGTGGCTCGCCTGGCAGGCACCGCTGGGTCGCGAGGACGCGTTGGTCGGGCGCATCCTCGACACCGAACAGCGTCGCTTCGTCACGCCCGCCGACGTTCTCTCGCGCGCGCGCGGCTCCGCGTTCGTGCTGCTGGGCGAGAAGCACGACAACCCGGACCATCACCGGCTGCAGGCGTGGCTGGTCGAATCGCTCGCGGGCGCGGGACGGCGGCCGGCCGTGGTGTTCGAGATGATTCCCCGCGATCGCGCAGCGGTGTTGGAGGCCGCGATCGCGGCGCATCCCGACGACCCCGACGCGCTCGCCGTGGCGCTCGACTGGGCGCACGGCGGCTGGCCCGACTTCGCGCTGTACCGGCCGATCTTCGCGGCGGCGCTCGCAGCGCGGTTGGCGATCGTGCCCGGAGATCTCGCTCGCGCGCAGCTCGCGCAGATGCGGCTTCGCTCACTCGACGCGCTTCCGCCCGCCGAGCGCGCGCGGCTCGCGCTCGAGCCTCCCCCGTCGGACGAGGCGCGGCGGGCGTTCGCGGACGAAGTGCGCGAGGCGCACTGCGGGATGGCGCCCGAGGCGATGGTCGACGCGATGATCGCCGTGCAACGCGCGCGCGACGCGACGCTCGCCGACGCGCTACTCGGGTCGGGCGAGTCCGACGGTGGCGTGTTGATCGCGGGCACGGGGCACGTCCGGCGCGACCGCGGCGTGCCGCTCTACTTGGCTCGGCGGGAGCCGCAGCGCCGAGTGCTCACGCTCGCCTTCAGCGAGGTGCCCGCCGGTTCCGTCGAATCGAAGCAGGACCCGTCGCTACGCGCGGCCGAGTTCGGCACGGAGTTCGATCTGATCTGGTTCACGCCGCGCGTCGACGACGAGGACCCGTGCGAGCGCTTCAAGCACGAGCTCGAGAAGATGCGCGCTCCGAAGCCTGCCCCGCAGGCTCGCTGGCGCTCCGGCTATACTGCGCGCGTGGCGGCGGTTCCCGCGTTTCGCTTGCTCGACACCGATGCGCGCGCGCACGTGTGGCCGTCGGGCCGAGCGAGGCTGCTCGTGTTCGCCCACGCGGGCTGTCCCACCTGCGAGCTCACGCTTCCGATCGTCGAGGCGGCGCACGAAGCGTTCGGCACGGTGCTCGACGTGGCGATCGTCTCGCAGGATGACGACGGCGGGCGCGCGCTGCGCGAGAAGCACGGCCTGCGCACGCCGTTTCTCGACGACTCCGCGCTCACGGTCTCGTTCGGCGCGGAGATCGATGCAGTTCCGACCACAGTGCTGCTCGACGCAGGGGGCGAGGAGCTCGCTCGCTACGTCGGCTTCGCGCGCGAGGATTGGCGCGCGCTATTCGAACGCATGGCGCAGCTCGCCGGAACGCCCGCTCCGGCGCGCGATTGGTCGCGTCTACCTGAGCTTCGCCCCGGCTGCGGCTCGCGCACGAACGATCCCGAAGTGGCCGCGCGGTTCGAGGCGCGTGCCTCGAGCAGCCCGATGCGCGCGCGCCGGATCGAGCTCGGCGACGCCGACGATCCGTTCGAGTTCCTGTTCGACCAGGGCCTGACGGACGGGCTACCCGTCGTTCCGCCGACACCCGAGCGTGTCATGCGCATGCTCGAGGGCACACGCCGCGCGGCGCAGGACGTGGTGGCCGAGGTCGCGCCGAACTACGCGCCCGCGACGGTCGAGAAGATCGCGATCAACGCGGTCATGGCGGGCTGCAAGCCCGCCTACCTTCCAGTCGTGATCGCAGCGGTCGAGGCGATCTGCACGCCCGAGTTCAACCTGCACGGCGTGTTGGCGACCACGTTCTTTCCCACGCCGGTGCTGATCGTGAACGGCCCGATCCGCGCGCGCATCGGCATGAACTCCGGAATCAATTGCCTGGGGCAGGGCAACCGCGCCAACGCGACGATCGGCCGGGCGGTGCAGCTCGTGGTGCGGAACCTGGGTGGCGGTCGACCCGGCGAGGTCGACCGCGCGGCGCTCGGTCAGCCGGGCAAGTTCACGATGTGCTTCGCGGAGAACGAAGAGCGCAGCGACTGGGCGCCGCTGCACGTCGAGCGCGGCTTCGCGCGCGAGCAGAGCACCGTCACCGCCTTCGCCGGCGGCGCGCCGAACGGCTTCATCGACCAGCTGTCCCGCGATGCGCGCGGGCTCGCCACCAGCTACGGACTCGTGCTGCAGGCGGCGAACCACCCCAAGCACTACCTGCACGGCGAGATCGTGGTGGTCGTGCCGCCCGAGCACGTCGACACCTTCAAACGCGACGCTTTCACGAAGGATCAGCTCCGCGCGCGCATTCAGGAGGTCACGTCGCGTCCGCTGCGCGAGCTGCTGCGCGACGACGTTTGCGCCGAGGGCCTGCCCGACGAGCTGCTCGCGAAGCTCGGCGCCGAGGCGCGCGTGCCGAAGTTCCGCACGCCCGGGGACATCACCCTGGTCGTCGCGGGCGGCGAGGCGGGGAAGTTCGGCGCATACTTCCAGGGCTGGGTGTCGGGACCGCTCGGCTCTGTAATGACGACCCGCGCGATCGAAACAGACGAGGGAAGCTCCGGGTGACGACGATTCTCGATCCCACCGATGAGCGCGTGCCGATCCGCCGCGCGCTCGCGGCTCGACACGGCACCGTGACGGGCACGGTCGCGTTGCTCGACATCATCAAGCCGCGCGGCGATGTGCTGCTCGACCGGCTCGAGCAGCTACTGCGCGAGCGATTGCCCGACGTCGCGTTCCGGCGCTACCGCAAACCCACGTTCACCAAGCCCGCGCCGCTCGAACTGCGGCGCCGGATCGCAGAGGAGTGCGGCTTCGTGATCGAAGCCCTGGCCGATTGAGGCTCCTGTACGACGTGCAGTGTGCACGACACAGTTTGGTTCGAGCTCCAGGGTCGGCCGTCGGTTTTCGTGGCCTCGAGCGTCTTCGAGGACGCCGCCGCGGGTCAGGCGCGCGCACTCGGCCTGCCCGACGTTCGCTGCGTCTTCGTACCTCACCCGATCCAGGACGCCACCGACGCCGAGATGCGCGCCAAGGCGGAGGCGATCGTGGACTCGGTCCTACAGGCAATTTCCGACGCCAAGTAGCGGAGCTCGCGAAGCTTCGCTTCGCTGCCTCCGGTGTGTGGCTGGCATACCACTCCGAACGTTGAATGTTCGAAAAAGGTGAGCTTGACCGGGTAGTTAGGAAGGTGATACAAATCACCATCGAGGATCGGTCTCCAAACTTCCAGCTCTGAGGGTACTTTCGCTATGCGCTTCCTGGTGTCCGCTGCTGTCGTCCTTGCTGCCTCTGCCACCCTGTTGGGTTCCACCGCGAGTGCCGCGCGCCTCAATCTGACGCGCTCCGTCGGATCGACCATCGCGAGCGGCTACGACGGGACCGTCACCTACAGCGGGAACTCCGCCTTCGGCGACGTCACGTTCATCGCCAGCCCGAACGGCAGCGACCTGACCTGGAGCTCCGGCAACGGCCTGGGCATCAACTGCCCGAGCTCGGTGAGCGGCTGCAGCGCTGACTCGACGTACCAGATCGACTCGCCGGAGGTTCTCACGGTGCGCTTCGAGCAGGCCGTGTTCCTGACCTCGGTGGACATCGCGCTGCTCAGCACTTCGGGCCGCTACTACCTGCGCGTCGACGAGACCGGCTCGATCATGGGCAACGGCTTCGACATCAACTTCGACTCCGACTACGCGAACAGCGACGGCGAGCTCAGCGTGCGCGTGAACCGCTGGGTCACCTCGATCCGACTCGTGCCGGATTCGGGCGAGCACAACGACTTCGCGCTCGCCGGGCTGCGCATCGACGAGAACCGCATCCCGACGCCCGGCCCCGGCCCGAACAACCCGATCCCGGAGCCGAGCTCGGTGCTGCTGATGATCGTCGGCGCGGGCATCGTCGCGACTCAGGTGCGCAAGCACATCTGAGCGTCAGCCGATCTTCCGCTCCTCGGGGAAGTGCGGCATGACTTCGCGCGTGAGCAGTTCGAGCGACTCCGACCAGCGCTCGGCTTCTCCGCTCATGTCGTAGACCATCGCGAGCAGTCCGCCGAAGCCACCCGTGCGCTGCTGGTGCGCGCCGATCTTGTCGATGACCGTCTGCACCGAGCCGACGAACCAGCTGTGCTCGATCAGGTAGTCGACGTCCAGGCTCGAATCCGCGTGGCTCGGATCGGCCTTGAAGCTCGAGTGCATGCCACTGCCCAGGTAGAACGGCAGCAGGTACTCGCGCCAGCAGCGGCCCATCGCGCCCTCGCGCGCGAAGCGGCGCGCCTGGTCGTCCGTACGCGCGACGTAGACTTCCTTCACGAGTCGCCAATCGCGGCGGTCCGGTGTGCGGCCGCCGCGCGCGGCGCCGGCCTCGATCGAGGCCCAGTGCGACGCGGTGTGCGCGAGGTTGAGGGAGATCGACAGCGGCATGAAGCCGCGCTCGCCCGCGATCTTCAGCGTCTCCGACCCAGGTGACAGGCCGGCGATCCCGATCGGCGGATGCGGCTTCTGGAACGGGCGCAGGTGCAAGGACAGGAAGTCGAACTGCGTCTCGGGCGGGCGCACCGACCAGAACTCGCCGTCGAACTTGATCGGCCCCTCGGTCCAGAGCCGCAGCATGATGTCGAGCGACTCGAGCGTCATGCGCCGGTTCTGTCCGGTGGCTGCGTCGACGTTGAACAGCGCGAGATCGCTCGGCAGCGCGCTGATCCCGACTCCGAGCATGGTCCGACCCTGCGAGATGTGGTCGAGGAAGGCCACGCGGTGTGCGAGCTCGACCGGGTGGTGGTAGGGCAGCAGGTGCGCGCCGGGCGCCAGCTTGATGCGCTTGGTGCGCATGAGCGCCTGCGCGATCAGAAGGTCGGGCGCCGGATTCGGCTCCCAAGGCGCGGTGAAGTGCTCCCCGATCCAGGCCTCGTCGAAGCCGAGCCGGTCGAACAGCTCGAGCTGCGACAGGTCCCACTGGTAGCCGTCGTAGATGCTTCGTTCGGGCGGGTGCGAGGGCATCATGAACGCGCCGAGTTTCATTTCGCGCTCACGTGCCCGACTTGGCTTCGCGCCGGATGACCTCGGCGCCGCTGGGGTCGACGAGCATTCCGTGCACCTGCGCGTTGTTCGAGTGACCGAGCTGCTGCAATGACATCGCCGCCTGCAGCGCGGTCCAGAAACCCTGCGCGTCCTGCGCCTGGTTGACCGACTGCTTGGCGAGCTTGAGCCCCATGCTCGGCCGCGACGCGATGCGAAGCGCGAGCTCGAGCGTGAACTTCTCGAGCTCAGCGAGCGGCACCACTTGGTTCACCATACCGAGCGTTCGCGCCTCGGCGGCGCCGATCGCCGCGCCGGTGAAGAGCATCTCCTTGGCCTTGCGCACACCGACTTCCCACGGATGCGCGAAGTACTCGACCCCGTTCACGCCGAAGGCGACGACCGGATCGGAGAACGTGGCGTCCTCGCTCGCGATCACCAGATCGCAGACCCACATCAGCATCAGCCCGCCGGCGATCGTCTTGCCGTGCACCTGCGCGATGGTCGGCTTGGGCAGGTTCCGCCAGCGCCAGCACAGACCGAGGTAGATCTCGTGCTCGACGGCCATGGTGCCCTCGGCGCCGGGCAGATCGAAGCCGCCCCAGGTTCCGACCGGCTCGAAGTCGGCGACGTTCGAGCGATCGCGCAGGTCGTGCCCCGACGAAAAGTGCGGCCCGTCGGCCGAGAGCACGATCACCTTCACCGCGTTGTCGCGCGCGGCGCGGTCGAAGGCGGCGTTCAGCTCGTAGAGCATGCGCTTGTCCTGCGCGTTGCGCGCCTCGGGACGCGCGAGCACGATGCGCGCGACGCCGGCCGCGGGCTGCTCGTAGCGGATCGCCTGGAACTCGCTCTCGCTCATCTCGCCGCTCCTCGTCTGGCCCGCGCGACGATCATACCGCGCGCGAGCGGCGTCAGGCGCGGATCCGGCGGGCCTCCAGGTAGAAGCGCTTCTCTTCGGCCTCGCCGAGCGAGAACGCCTTGCGCGGCAAGACACCGCGTCGAGCGACGGTCGGGAACAGCGCGGACTTCTCGAAGGCGGGCAGGAAGAAGCCGATCCGGCCCGGCTCGGCCGCAAGCTGCGCGAGCGCGTCGTCGCCGTGGATGTAGTCGATGCGCGCGTCCGGCTGCGTGACCAGGAACTCGTCGAGGAACGTCTGCAGCGCCGCCACGGCGAGCGGCTCGTCGGTCGAGCGAAGCGTCGCGACACCGGATCGTGTCGCTGCGACCCAGCGCAGCGCGTGGGCCGGACCCGCGCCGCGCGTGCGCGCGAGCTCGGCGAGCAGCGCGTCCGGATCGACGCCGAACAGCACGCGGTGGATCGGCTCGAAGCGCAGTCCCGGGTCGTGCACGTTCACGAGCTCGACCAGCGCGAAGCGCGCCGGGTCTTGCTCGCGTTCGGCGGCGGAGAGCGCGAGCTTGCGCCGCTCCCAGAAGAGCTTGGCAGCGGCGAGCGAGTGGTTGCCGTCGCCCGAGGCGTACAGGAACGGGTCGCCGTCGCTCGCGCCGTACTTCGCGCGCTGCACTTCGGGCTGCGCGAGCGCCGCGAGCGCGTGCTCGACGCGCGCGATCTCGGCCGGCTCCGCCACCGCCCAGCCGCGCACGCGTCCGGCGCCGTCCATCAGCTCGACGTCGTAGAGCGGCGCACCGCGCGAGGCGTTCTCGCCGACCGGCTCGATCACGCTGCGCTCGGGATCGTCGACCAGAACCAGCACGTGCGGAAGCTCGAGCGCCGCGCCCTCGCGCACGCGCAGGCGCGGCGGCAGCCGCTCCTCGACCGTGGCTTCGGTGGCGCGCACGAGCGCGCGCGCGGCCGGGCGCCAGTCGTAGCGGTCGAGATCGAGCGCGACCATCAGGCCGCGCCGCGCGGCGACGTGCGGCGTAGCGCGCTCGACGGCGATGAAGCCGCGCAGCGGCTTCGCGAACACGCCCGTCGCCAGGTACTCGCGCATGCGGGCCTGGATCGCTTCGATCCGCGCGTCCTCGTCCGGAGCGCCGAGCCACACTTCGGGCAGGACCAGGTGCAGCGCAGAGGGCGCGTCGCCGACCCGCTCCGCGACGGCCTTCCAATACTCGGGCTGCGACGTGTACTGGTCGCATGCGACCACCGCCCAGCGCGCCAGGTCGATGCCCGGCGCGGGCAGCAGGATCTCCGGAATGCCGAGGCCGACGTCGACGGGGCTCATCATCCTGCTCGAGCGGCGACGGGTTCGGAAATGGCTCCCCGAGACGGACTTGAACCGCCGACCTAGTGGTTAACAGCCACCCGCTCTACCAACTGAGCTATCGGGGAATGGGTGGCTCAGTCTACGGATAAATCAGGGGACGACAAGCCGACAGGGAGCGGCCTCGGACAGCGCGGTACCGGCCTCGGTGCGCAAGAACGTGACCCGAATCTCCGTCCCCGCGCCGAGATCGGGGAGCACCACTTCGTTCCCCGCTGACACGATCGCGAGCTCCCGATCCGGCAGCGCGCTGCGTACCTCGGCCACGCGCGCGCCCGTCCAGTCGCCGGCGCGCGCCGGATCCCAGGACACGACCAGCGCGCCGTCCCGGCGCTCGATCGAGAGCCCGGCGTTGGCACCCTGCACCTCGAGCGGCTCGGACGGCAGGCTCACGAGCGCGTCGGCGTCGGTCGCGCGCAGGCGATAGCGCGCGCTCTCGCCGCAGCCGAGCGCGTCGTCGACGAGCTCCGTGGTTCCGGCCGGAACCTCCGCGATCTGCAGCTCTTCGCCGTAGCCCGCGCCGTTGGCCAGCGCGCGCCAGACCTCGTAGCTCGCCAAGTCCGGCTCCACGTTCGGCGCCCAGCGCAGATCCGCGCGGCCCAGGCTCGCCGCGCTCGCCTCGAGACCGATCGGCGGCAGCGGCTCGGCCTTCGTCACCGCGCGGATCGGTTGCTCGGTCGGCTCGCTCTCGCCGCCGAAGCGATTCACCGCGGCGATCCGGTAGTACATCACGCGCAGGTCGCCGGGTACCGTGTCCTCGTACACCGTATTGAGTCGTCCGTCGACGAAGGTCACGCGCTCCCAGGGGCCGGCCATCGTGGGGCTCCGGTAGATCGCGTAGCCCGAGACCGCCGTCGCGTCGCTCGGCCTCCATGAGAGCACGGCGCTGCGCGGCAGGTTCGAGTACACCTGCAGTCCGTCCGGCACGTCCGGCTTGGGCTCCGTGGTCGCGAGCAGCGCGGCGTGGCTGCGCGAGATACGCCCTTTGGTGTCGTACGGGTGCACGCGGTACGTGTAGGTCTGGCCGTCGCCCAGCGCCCCCGCGCTTGCGCCCGTGTCGGTGAAGACGGTGCCGAAGCGCGACTTGGTGATGCCGACGCGCGCGTACGGCTCCTCGCCGCTGCCCTTCGCGCGCAGGATCGTGTAGCCCGCGACATCGCCGACCAGCACGGGATCCCAGGCGAGCGCGACCTGTCGATCCTGGTTCGAAGTCACGCGCAGTCCCTCGGGCGGAAGCAGGCGCGAGCCGCGATCGAAGACCAGCGGCTGATCGCGCGCGAAGAGACGCTCCGCGATCCGGTCGGTGGTGCTCGCGCAGGCGAGCGCGCAGATGGCGACGAGCAGTAGCGCGAGCGCGCGGGGATCACGGGCCACGGGTCTGGATCTCCTCGAGCCGCGACAGGATGCGCTCCGCGCGATCGACGTTTTCCCTGGTGCGCTGGTCGTCGGGCGCGATCAGGAGCGCGTTGCGCCATACCACGAGCGCCTTCTCGAGATCCTCGTCCTGGAAGTAGCGCTTGCCCTGTTCGTAGAGCCCGGGCACGCGCGGTGCGAGCTCCGCGCGCAGCTCCGTGAGTCTGCGCCGCGCGGGCGCGTGCTTCGGGTCGATGCGCAGCGCCTCCTGGAAGTCGCGGATCGCGCGGTACGGGTCGCCCGCGGCTTCGGCGGACCGGCCGGATCGGTAGCGTCCCTCGGCGAGGATCTCCTCCGACGACACCGAAGGCGGCGGCAGCACCGCGGCGACGCGCGCGGGGCGGCGGTCGCTCGGCTGCGGCTGCAGCGTCTGCGCCGCGACGCCCTCGTCGTAACGCTTCAGGTACGACAGGTAGCCGAGCGCGGCCTCGTTCTCGCCGTCGAGCTCGAGCACGTGCTCGAACGCGGTGCGCGCGCCCGTGCGATCGCCGAGTGCATACGCGCGCTTGCCGTCCTCGAGAAATCGCAGCACCTGAGCGCCGGTCTCCGCGCGCACCTGACGCAGCTCGATCTGGATCGCGGGATCGAACGGGTCGAGCCGCTGCAGGTGCTCGGCGCTCTGGTTCGCCTCGCGCAGGCTGCCCGCCGCGAGCGCCGCCGCGAGCCGCTCACGCTCGTCCGCTTCCTTCGCGCGCAGCTCGCGGTACAGCGACTGCGTGCGCGCGAGCGTCTGCGGCCGGTCGGGATCGAGCTTCAGCGCGAGCCGGTAGTACAGCACCGCCTCGGACAGGCGTCCTTCGTCCTCGAAGAACTCCGCGCGCTTCTCGTAGCGCGCGAGCGAGCTCGCGAGCTCGGCTTCCACCGTTTCGAGCCGCGCGTGCGCGCGCGCGTACTCGCCACTCTTCGGCGGGATCTCGCGCCACGCCGCGAGTGCGCCGGCTACATCGCCCTGACTGTACAAGCGATCGCCATGCTCGTACGGACTCGCGCAGCCCGAAAGCGTTGCAAGCAGCGCGCAACCGAGCGCAATTCCAATCCGCCGCACTGCGCGGATGTTACCCGAAGCCGCGCGTCCCTCTACTCGCCGGCGCGGGACCATGGGCTCGAGCCGTTCCTAGTAGAGGACTTCGTAGACCTCGATGGGGTGATCGACCCCCTCGAGCATGCGCGTACCTTCGGCCTTCACGTCGACCAGCTCGCCAATGCGGTCGCGCACCTCGCCGGTGATCTTGATCTGGCCAGGGCCCGCGAGCGACTGCAGCCGGTTCGCGACGTTCACGGGCTCGCCGATCGCGGTGTAGTCCATCTTCAGCTCCGAACCGATGTTGCCTACGACCACGGGGCCGGTCTCGATGCCGATGCCGACTTCGAGCCGCACGAACGGCTGGCCGGTGGCCTCGCAGCGGCGGTTCCGCTCGTGGATCGCGCGTTGCACCGCGATCGCTGCGGCGACCGCGCGCTGCGCGTGATCATCGGTCTCGATCGGCGCGCCGAGGTAGGCGAGGATCGCGTCGCCGATGTACTTGTCGACCGTGGCGCCGTGCTCGAGCAGCCGCCCCGTGATCAGATCGAAGCACTCGTTCAGGAACGCGACCGTCCGTTCCGGTCCGATCGTGCCGGTCAGCCGCGTGAACTTGCGGATGTCGAGGTAGATCACCGAGACCTCGCGCAGCTCGCCCTTCAGGTGGATCGATTCGGGCGAGTCGATCACCTCGCGCAGCACGTGGTCGGAGACGTAGCGGCGGAACGCCGTCTCGATGCGGCGCTTCTCGCCCAGGCTCTCGCTCATCTCGTTGAAGGCGCGCGCGAGCACGCCGATCTCGTCGCGCGAGGTGGGCTGCACGCGCGCCGACAAGTCGCCCGCGGCGAGCGCGTTCACCGCCAGGCGCAGCTGGCGCAGCGGGCGGGACAGGATTCCGGACACGACGAACGCGATCGCGAGACCGATCGCGAGCAGGATGCCGGCCGCGACCAGGACCTGGCGGCGCGCTGCTCGGATCACACGGCCCGTGACGGCATCGACGTCGAGCGCGACCTGCGCCTCGCCGATGTCGAGCTCGCGGTACGTCATGCGCGCGGCCACCACCAGCACGCCTCCGCTCGGCCGCGTGGCGAGCTCCTGATCGGTGGTCAGGCGGTCGCGCTGCGCCACGTCGTCGGGACGCGACGAGGCGATCACGCGCCCGCTCTTGTCGAGCACGCGCGTGACGGTGACCTCGGACTCCTCCGAGACCGTCTCGAGCAGCTGCGAGAGCGTCAGGTCGTCCTCGAGCAGGAGCGGCTCGCGCGCGTTGCGGGCGAGCTGCTCGGCCAGGACGATCGCGCGCTTGCCGGCCTCGTCGGCCAGCGCCTGCGCGCTGCGCTCCAGCACCACGAGCGAGATGGTGCCGATCGCGCCGACCAGGAGGACGCTCGACAGGATCGCGAGCTTGAATCGCAGCGGGAAGATCACTGGCGGGAAATTCCCTTTCCGTACAAAGCCTTGGCCTCAAACCCGGAGTTTGCTGAGGCTACCACCGAGGATCTCGCGCGCAAAGCGGGCTAGCCCTAGTCTGTGCCCGATGGGGCATTCCCGGTCCGGCCGCGTCGTGATCTTCGACTTCGACGGCACGCTCGCCGACACCTGGCGCGATCTTGCGGCGGCGCTCAATCGCACGCTCGCAGACGCGGGTCTCGCGCCGGTCGAGGGACCCCAGGTGAAAGCCTGGATCGGAGACGGCGCGCTCAAGCTGCTCGCGAACGCGCTGCCCGAGCAAGAGCGCGCGCCCGAGCGACTCGAGTCGCACTACGAGCGTTTTCGCTCGCACTACGACCGCTGCTGTCTCGACACCACCGATCTATACCCGGGCATGGGGCAATGCCTGGAAGCGCTTTCGGGCGAAACGCTGGCTGTGCTTTCGAACAAGCCCGCGCGCTTCCTGCATCGGATCATCGACGGCCTCGGGCTGAAGTCGGTGTTCGGCGCGGTGCTGGGCGGCGACACGCTCTCGATCCGCAAGCCCGACCCGGCCGTGCTCGTGCACGTGCTCGAGCGGCTCGGCAGCCGAGATGCCGATGTCTGGATGGTCGGCGACAGCGCGATCGACGTAGAAACAGGCCTCGCGGCCGGCGCGCGCACGATCGGCTGCGGCTGGGGGCTGCGCGGGCGCGAGGAGCTGATTGCGGCGGGCGCGGAATTCCTGCTCGAACACCCGCGCGAGATCGCGCCGACGATCCTGCGCAAGTAGGCGTCGGAACGCATACTTGACCCCCGCGTCGCCTCGCGGTCAACTGCGCGGCATGGCGACGGAAGGGACCCGATGAGCGAGCCGACGAGCGAGACCGCGCGGCTGGCGCGATTTGCGCTCGGGCTGTCGCTCGATCGCGTCCCCGAAACGGTGCGCGCGAGTGCGCGCGCGGCGATCCTGGACGGTCTGGCCTGCGCGGTGGCGGGCCGCGACGAGCGCGTGACGCGAGAGCTGCGTGGCTTCGCGCTCGAGCAGGGATCGCACCCGCGCGCGACGCTGTGGGGGACCGGCGAGCGCGTGTCGCCTGCGCTCGCCGCGCTCGTGAACGGCACGGCCGCACACGCGCTCGACTTCGACGACGTGTCGTGGGCGATGAACGGCCACCCGACCGTGCCGCTCTTGCCCGCGGCGTTCGCGTGCGCCGAGACGGTGGGCGCCACGGGCGAGCAGCTCCTGCGCGCGTACGTGGTCGGCTTCGAGGTCGAGGCGCGGCTCGGTCAGGCGCTCGGCACGCCGCACTACGAGCGCGGCTGGCACGCGACCTCGACGATGGGCGTGTTCGGCGCCACGGCGGCGTCGGCCGTGCTGCTCGGGCTCGACGAAGCGGGCTTGCGCCGAGCCTTCGGGATCGCGGTCTCGCGTGCGTCCGGCACGCGCGCGAATTTCGGCACCGACGCCAAGCCGCTGCACGCGGGACTGGCCGCGCGCGCCGGGCTCGAAGCCGCCGAGCTGGCGAAGCGCGGCCTGACCGCGCGCGAGGACGGCCTCGAGATGAAGATGGGTCTCGCGGATCTGTACGGCGGCGCGGTGCCGTTCGCGCTGCCAGATCTCGACGACGGCTTCGCGCTCGAGCGGCCGGGCGTGGAGTTGAAGCCCTATCCGTCGTGCCGTTTCACGCACCGCGCGATCGACGCGGTGCTCTGCTTGCGCGAGAAGCACGCGGGCCGCGAGCTGCGTGCGATCGAGTGCGCGAGCGATCGGCTCGGGCTGAAGATCCTGATCTACGACGAGCCGAGCACGGGCCTCGAGGGGAAGTTCTCGCTCCAATATTGTGTCGCGATCGCCTGGCTCGACGGCTGGCCCGGGCTCGGCGCCTTCGCCGACGCGCGCGCGAGCTCGGACGATGTGCAGGCGCTGCTGCGGCGCGTGGCGGTGCGCGAATCGCGCTCGGCCGACGAGCAGGTCGAGCTCGTGTTCGCGGACGGCACGCGCGCGCGAGAGACGGTGCGCATCGCGCGTGGCAACCCGCAGAACCCGCTCAGCCACGAGCAGCGCGTGGCGAAGGCGCAGCTCTGTCTCGAGCCCGCGCTCGGCGCCGCGCGCGCGCGTGCGCTCATCGAAGCGATCGACTCGCTCGAGAAGCACGCCGACGTGCGCGAGCTGGCCCGAGGGCTTTCGTGACGCTCTCGGTCGGTGTATGGGACGCGCTCTCGGCGAAGCTCGCGGAGCGCGCCGGCTTCGAGCTCTTGTTCGTGTCGGGCTTCGCCGTCGCCGGCACGCAGCTCGGCGAGCCGGACTTCGGCCTGCTCACGCAGACGGAAATGCTCGCGACCGCGCGAAACATCGTGCGCGCCGTGCGCGTTCCGGTGATCGTCGACGGCGACACGGGCCACGGCGGACCGCTGAACGTGCAGCGCGTGGTGCGCGAGCTGATCGCGATCGGAGCCGCGGGGATGCTGCTCGAAGACCAGGTCTGGCCCAAGCGCTGCGGGCACATGCGCGGCAAGGAAGTGATTCCCGCCGAGGAGCACGTGCAGAAGATCCGCGCCGCGGTCGAGGCGCGCGGCAGCGCCTCGTTCACGATCTTGGGTCGCACCGACGCGCGCGCTCCGCTCGGACTCGACGAAGCGATCCGGCGCGGGCGCCTGTACCGCGAGGCGGGCGCGGATTGGATCTTCGTCGAGGCGCCGCTGTCGCGCGAGGAGCTCGTGCGCATCGGTCGCGAGGTTCCGGGTCCGCTGATGGCGAACATGGTCGAGGGCGGCAAGACGCCGATCCTCGGCGCCTCGGAGCTGGCCGAGCTCGGCTTCGAGTACGTGGTCTATCCGCTCACCGGGCTGCTGTCGGCGTCGCGCGCGCTCGAGCGCGCGTTCGCGGAGCTTTTGAAGACGGGCGTCGCGCCCGACGAGACGCGCAGCAAGCTGGGCTTCGACGAATTCACGGCACTGGTCGGGCTCGAAGCCCGCTACGAAGCCGCCGAGCGCTTCAAAGCCTGAGGCGAAGGGAGAAACGATGTCGGCCAAGCCACACGCGAACGTATGGACGGATCCTCTCACGCCGTTGGTCATGCTGATGCGCACCGCGCGCGTGTTTCCGAACCGAGAAGCGGTGGTGCACGGCAAGCTGCGCTGGAGCTACGCACAGTTCGCGGAAGAGGTCGGACGCATGGCGGGGGCGCTGCGCCGCGCCGGTGTAGGCCACGGCGATCGCGTGGCCGTGCTCGCGCCGAACACGCCCGCACATCTGGTCGCGCACTTCGCGATGCCGCTGCTCGGCGCGCCGCTGGTCTCGATCAACACGCGCCTGGCCGCGGCGGAGATCGCGTACATCCTCGATCACTGCGGCGCGAAGCTGCTCTTGGTCGATCCGGAGCTGGCGCCGCCGCTCGATGCGATCCTGCCCGAACGCCGGGCGCTGCAGCAGGTGATCGAGATTCCCGACGGCTTCGTCGCCGCACGCCCCGGCAAGCTCGCCTGGCACACGTTCGCCGCCGGCGCGCCGGTGCTGCCGATCGAGAACACCGTGCAGGACGAAGAGGACGTGATCTCGATCAACTACACCTCGGGCACGACCGGCATGCCCAAGGGCGTGATGTTCACGCACCGCGGCGCGTACCTGAACGCGGTGAACCAAATCGGTGTACTCGGTCTCGGCAAGAGCTCGACGCTGGTCTGGACGGTGCCCATGTTCCACTGCAACGGTTGGTGCATGCCGTGGGCCTTCACCGGCGCGTCGGGCAAGCACATCTGCCTGCGCAAGGTCGATCCGCCCGAGCTGTTCCGCCTGATCGACGAGGAAGGCATCACGCACCTGAACGGCGCGCCGACGGTGCTCTTGATGCTGGCGAGTGACCCGGCCGCGCAGGGCAAGCACTTCGATCCGCCGATCCACACCTGCACGGGCGGCGCGCCGCCGTCGCCGACGCTACTCGAGCAGATGGAGAAGCTCGGCGTGAAGATCACCCACCTGTACGGGCTCACCGAGACCTACGGTCCGCACGTGATCTGCGAGATCCAGGACGGTTGGGAGAAGCTCGAAACCTCCGCCCGCGCGAAGATGATGTCGCGCCAGGGCGTGCCGTACCCGCACGCCGTGTACCTGCGCGTCGTCGACGAGCAGATGGCCGACGTTCCCGCCGACGGGCAGACCATGGGCGAGATGGTGATGCGCGGAAACAACCTGATGCGTGGCTACTACAACGACCCCGAGGCGACCGCGAAGGCGTTCAGCGGCGGTTGGTTCCATTCCGGCGACGTCGGCGTGATGCACCCGGACGGCTACATCGAGCTGCGCGACCGCTCGAAGGACATCATCATCTCGGGCGGCGAGAACATCTCCACGATCGAAGTCGAGAACACGATCGTGAAGCACCCCGCGGTGCTCGAGTGCGCGGTCGTGTCGATGCCGCACGAGAAGTGGGGCGAGGTTCCGAAGGCGTTCGTCACGCTCAAGCCCGGCGCCAAGGCGACCGCCGACGAGATCATCGCCTTCACGAAGGAGCTGCTCGCGGCGTTCAAGTGCCCGAAGGCGATCGAATTCGGCGACCTGCCCAAGACAGCGACCGGCAAGATCCAGAAGTTCCGGCTGCGCGAGAAGGAATGGAAGGGCAAGGGCAAGGTGATCATGGGCGTCGAGTTCAAGGGCGAGTGAGCGCGCGCTCGATCAGGCGAGTCGCCCGGGCACGAACGGGTGACTCGACGAGAGCCCGCCGTCGACCGCGAACGCCTGGCCGTTCACGTAGCTGGCGTCGTCGCTGGCGAGGAACAGCGCCATGCGCGCGATCTCGATCGGCTGTCCGGCGCGCTTCAGCGGGTTGAGCTGACCGATCTTCTTCTCGCTGCCGCGCTCGCGCGCCAGCTCGAACATGGGACGGGTCATGCCGGTCTCGATCAGTCCGGGGCAGATCGCGTTCACGCGCACGTTCGTGCCGACGAGCTGGTTGGCGGCCGTTTGCACCAGCGAGATCACGCCCGCCTTGCTCGCGCTGTACGCGCTGCCGCCCGCGCCCGAGCGCAGACCCGCGACCGAAGCGGTGCAGAGGATCGAGCCGCCGCCCGCGTCGCGCATGGCAGGCGCGGCGTACTTGATGGCGAGGAACGGGCCGATCAGGTTCACGCGCAGCACGCGCTCCCATTCGCTGGCGGAGAGTTCGAAGAACGGCACCAGCCCGCCGGAAACGCCCGCGTTCGCGTAGCAGACCTCGAGGCCGCCGAGCTCGCGCCGGGCGGTCGCGACCAGCTCGCGCACGGTGTCTTCATCCGACACATCTGCGCGTCGGGTCAGACACGTGCCGCCCTGCTTCTCGATCTCTTCGCGCGTGCCCGCGAGACCGTCCTCGGCCATGTCCACGGCCAGCACGCGCGCGCCCTCGCTCGCGAACAAGATCGCGCTCGCGCGCCCGATTCCGCTGGCGGCTCCCGTCACCAGCGCGCGCTTTCCGGCCAGCCTCATCGTTCACTCCTCGTGTGCAGCCGTGCTCGTCTACATCAGTAGCCGCGCGCGCGATCGACTTCGTTGCGGAGCGGCAGGTCGTTCTCGATCCGGTCCAGGTTCTCGGCGAAGATCTCCGTGAGCCGCTCCATGTAGCCGGGCCCGAGCCCCGCGACGTGCGGCGTCAGGATCGTGTTCGGGGCGCTCCACAGCGGACTCGACGCGGGCAGCGGCTCCTCGGCGAACACGTCGAGCGCGGCGCCGGCGAGGCGTCCGGAACGCAGCGCGTCGGCGAGCGCGTCCTCGTCCACGATTCCGCCGCGCGCCAGGTTGATCAGGTACGCAGTCGGCTTCAGCCACGCGAGCTCGCGCGCGCCGAGCGCCCCGCGCGTCTCGGGCGTGAGCGGCAGCAGCACGACCACGAAGTCGGCCTCGCGCAGCACCTGCTCGGTGCTCTCGGGCCGCACGATCTCGGCCACGTGCGGGATGGGCTTGGGCTCGCGCTGCGTGCCGACCACGTGCATGCCGAGCCGGCTCGCCAGCTCCGCGACGGCTGCGCCGATCGAGCCCAGGCCCAGGATCGCGAGCGTCCGACCCGCGATGGTGTCGACCCCGTACGGTTTCCAGAGCCGGTCGCGGCTCTGCTCGAGCGCGCGCGGCACGCGCTTGGCGAGCGCGAGCACCATGGCGAGCGCGAACTCGCTCATGTGCGGGCCGTGGATGCCGCGCGCGTTCGCGATCCGCACCGCTGCGGGGAGATCGGGAGCCGGCAACAGGGCGTCCACACCCGCGCCCATCATCTGGAAGAGCCGCAGGCGCGCCGCGCCGGCCCAGATCCCGCGCGGCGGCCGGAACGCGAGCAAGGCCTCGATTTCGCCGATGCCCGCGCGCAGTTCGTCCTCGTGCGTCCAGACCAGCACCTCGCGGTCGGGCAGCCGCGCGCGCAGCGGGCGCGCGAGCGCCTCGGAGAGCTCACGCGAGATCCCGTGGAAAATGTGGATGCGGGCGATTCGGCCTGTGGACATCTGAAGGAAGGGATCTTAGCCTCGGCGCCCCGATGCGTGGCCCCCGCAAAGACATCCGCAACCTAGCCATCATTGCGCACGTCGATCATGGCAAGACGACGCTGCTCGATGGACTCCTGCGCCAGACCGGCACCTTCCGCGTCAACCAGGAAGTGCAGGAGCGCGCGATGGACAGCGAGGACCTGGAGCGCGAGCGCGGCATCACCATCCACGCCAAGAACACGGCGGTGGAGTACGAGGGCGTGAAGATCCAGCTCGTCGACACGCCTGGTCACGCGGATTTCGGCGGCGAGGTCGAGCGCGTGCTGGGCATGGTCGACGCGGTGCTCTTGCTCGTGGACGCGGTCGAGGGCGTGATGCCGCAGACGCGCTTCGTGCTCGGCAAGGCGCTCGCGCGCGGCTTGAAGCCGATCGTCGTGGTCAACAAGATCGATCGGCCGGAGCAACGCGCGCACGAAGTCGTCGACGAGGTCTTCGACCTGCTCGTCGAGCTCGGCGCCGACGATCGCCAGCTCGATTTCCCGATCGTCTACACGTCCGCGAAGCAGGGCACCGCCGCGCTCACGCCCGAAGCCGAGCGCAAGGACCTGCGGCCGCTGCTCGATCTGATCCTCGAGCACGCGCCCGCACCCGTGGTCGACACCGAAGGGCCGCTGCAGTTTCAGGCCGTGACGCTGGGCTGGGACGAGTTCGTCGGCCGGCTCGTGATCGGGCGCGTGGAGCGGGGGACGCTCCGACGCGGCGTCACCGTCGTGCGTATCCCCGAGTCGGGTGCGGCGCAGAGCTTCCGCATCACGAAACTATTTGCGCCCCAGGGGCTCGAGCGCGTCGAGCGCGAGTCGGCCTCCGCGGGCGAGATCGCGATCATCGCCGGCGTCGACACGATCGAGATCGGCGACACCGTCTGTCCGCCGGACGCGCAAGAATCGCTGCCGCGCATCGCGATCGATCCACCGACCGTGAGCGTGCGCTTCTCGGTGAACAACTCTCCGTTCGCCGGTCAGGAAGGCAAGTACGTCACGAGCCGTCAGATCGGCGACCGTCTGCGACGCGAAGCGCTCACGAACGTGTCGATCCGGATCGGCAGCGGCGAATCCACCGACACCTTCGAGGTTGCCGGCCGCGGTGAGCTGCAGATCGCGGTGTTGATCGAGACCATGCGCCGCGAGGGCTTCGAGTTTGCGGTCTCTCAGCCGCAGATCATCGAGCGCGTCGTCGACGGCAAGCGCTGCGAGCCGGTCGAGGACGTCGTCGCCGATGTGCCCCAGGAAGCCACCGGCGCGGTGCTCGAGAAGCTCGGCTCACGCCGCGGCCGACTCGTGCAGATGGAGAGCCGCGGCGCGCGCACGCTGCTCAACTTCATCGTGCCTTCGCGCGGCCTGTTCGGCTACCGCACGGAGTTCCTCACCGACACGCGCGGCGAGGGAAATCTCTACCGCAGCGTGCGCGGCTACGAGCCGCTCGCAGGCAACCTGACGGGCAGGGGCGTCGGTGCGATCGTCGCCAG
Source organism: Deltaproteobacteria bacterium (assembly GCA_031396695.1). GTDB lineage: Bacteria > Myxococcota_A > UBA9160 > SZUA-336 > SZUA-336 > VGRW01. Next base: position 63,323 of record JANNLG010000016.1, on the reverse strand, counting down.
CGAGACCGGCCGCTCCACCACGCACGCGCTGTTCAGCATTCAAGACCGCGCGACCATGTTCATCGGCAACGGCGAGAGCGTGTACGAAGGCCAGGTCGTGGGCGAGAACCGCCGCGACAACGACATGAACGTGAACGTCGCGCGCGCGAAGAAGCTCACCAACGTGCGCAACACCGGCCACGACGACGCGCAGGTCCTGACGCCGCCGCGCCGCTTCACGATCGAGTCGGCGCTGGAGTGGATCGAGGGCGACGAGCTGCTCGAGGTCACGCCCGCGAGCCTGCGCTTGCGCAAGCGCCTGCTGGCGTCGAATCTGAGGAAGCGCCCGACCTGAGCGGCCGGCCGGCCGCGCGCTAGCTCGATTCGTTCGCGACTCCGGGCGGAAGTTCGACCGCGGCGCCGCCCAGGTTGAAGTTGACGACGGCGCGCGGCACCCGCAGACCCGGATCGCTCGACTGCAGCGCGAGGCGCTCGGCGTGCCGCTCGTCGCCGGCCAGCGTGAGCGCCGCGACACGATCGAGCAGCGCGAGCTCGCTCGCGTCGCTCTCGTGCGCATCCGCCATCAGGCCCCAGCCGTCCCAGGGCAGGAGCTCGCGCTTGGCGAGCGCGGCCAGGTCGCGCACCAGGTTGCCGCGCACGAACCAGAGACCGCGCAGGTCGAGGATTCCGAAGTCCGTCGGATTCGCACCTTCGTGTCGGCAGCGCTGCCAGGCGCGACCCGCGATCAGGAAGCGATCGCGCGGTACGTCGAGCGGGTCGAAGTCGATCTTGCAGGCTTCGCGCTGCTCGGCGTCGAGCTGTGCGTCCACCAGGCGCCACGCGCTGCGCTGCGGATCCCAGACCTCGCAGACCCAGTGGTCCGTGAACTTGCCCGGCTCGAACCAGCTGGCGAAGCCGCAGCGCGGCCGCGACGGTACGCCGCGCGCGCGCAGCAGAGAACACGTCAACACCGAGAAGTGACGGCAGTTGCCGAGTAGCCGCTGCTCGGGCGCGCGGCGTGCCGAAAGCGGAGCGGGTTCGAGCGCGAGCATCCGGTCGAGCATGTCCTGCACCGAGCGAAGCTCGAGCTCGCCCTGGCGCTTCGGGTTCGGCGAGAGGCCGTAGAGCTGGCCCAGGAACGGGTGCACGATCAGCCCCTGCACCAGCCGACACAGAGCGCCGAGGTCGTCGGGCAAATCACGCGAGAGCGGCGCGTGCGGGCCGAGCTCAGTGAACCGCGCTGGTGTCGCGTAATAGGCGAGCGCATCCGCCTCGGCCGCGGTCATGTGCGCGTCCCCGTTCGCTTCGCCAGGTACTCAGCGAGCACGTCGAGCGAGCCGTTCCAGCCGCCGCCGTGCGAGGTGCGCGACGACTCCGACTCGAACACCGCCTGGTGGAACGTGAGCGCGGTCTGCGCGCCGCGTGCTTCGAGCCGCACCGTCACGAGCGTCTCGTGCTTGGGTCGGCCGTTCTCGTCCTCCCACGCGTACGTGAAGACCAGCCGCTCGGGCGGGACGATCTCGCGGAACTCGCCGCCCTGCCAGTGGTCGCTGCCGTCCGGCCAGCGCATGCACGAGCGCCACGGGCCGCCGACGCGCAGGCCCATGGTGCACGATGTGACCGTGCAGCCGTGCGGCGCGAACCAGTGCACGGCGTGCTCGGCTCGTGTCCACGCGGCGAAGACGAGCTCGCGCGGCGCGTCGAAGACCCGCGTCAGCGCGAGTTCGAGGTCGGACGCGGCGGCTGCGGTGCTAGCGCTTGCGGACATTCTTCTTCCCGTTGCTGACGACGGGCTTGGACGGCTTCTGCAGCTCGCGCAGATACGCCTCGAGTCGGCTCGGGCGCCACTGCGCGTCGCGCGCGCGCGCGATCAGTCCGGCGCGCTCGAGCACCTTCAGGTGCTTCGAGACCGCCGGCCGGCTCATCGCGAACGGCGCGGCGAGCTCCGTGACCGACGCATCGCCCGCCGCGAGCTGGGCGAGGATCGCGCGCCGCGTCGGATCGGCGAGGGCGGCAAAGGTCTGGCTGAGGGCATCCCCGGGCATCGGCTGAACCATCCGGTCATATGACCATATGGTTTGTTCCGCGGATGTGCGGCCCCGGTCAAGCTCGCAAAGACGCGAAGGCGCTCGCTCGGGTTAGCGCCTCGGCGCAGCGCGCCGCGCCGAAATGCGCAGCTCGCGAGTCTCGTGCGAAGCCGTCGCGCGCTGCGTTCTCGCCTTCGCGGCGGGGCGCTTGCGCTTCGCCTTGGCGGCTTCCGCGACCAGCGCCACCGCGGCCGCGGCGTCGAGTCGGCCCCAGCCGTAGCTCGTCGAATGACCGTTCGGGTCGTACGCCGAAGCGGGGCCGATCTTGCGCGAGCTCGACTTGAGCACGCCGCGAATCTGCGCGAGCGAGAGCTTCGCATCGATCGACAGCAGGAGCGCGCACAGTCCGGCGACCAGCGGCGTGGCCGACGAGGTGCCGCCGAAGTCGTTCGTGCACAGCCCGTCGCTGCCGCCCGCCACCTGCGTACCCGTGTTGAAGCCGCGACCCGCCGCGCTCACGTCGGTGGTGAAGACCCCGAGCTCTCCGCCGTTCGACGGCGCGACGACCCAGACCTGCACGCCGCGATTGGAGTACGAGGCCAGCAGGTCCTTGTCGGTAGACGCGCCGACCGCGATCGCGTTCGGATCGGATGCGGGGTAGCCGACGCGCGCGACGCGCCCGTTGCCGCTCGCGCCCACCACGATCGCGCCGCGGCCGTTGCGACCGAGCGCCATCGCGTCGCGAAGCGCGAACTCGAGATCGGGGCTGCGCGGTCCGTCCCAGGAGCACGACAGCACGTCGGCGTGCAGCGCCGCGTAGCGAATCGCGTCCGCAACCTGCGCGTCGGCGGCGAGGTCGTCGGCGTGGAAGGCCTTCACGGGCAGGATCCGGCAGTTCGGTGCGATGCCGTAGACGTGCGGACCCCGCGCCGCGGCGACGCCCGCGCAGGACGTGCCGTGGATGTCGTTGCCGCGCATCTGGCCGAAGGGCGCGCGGAAGCGCTTCGGGCGCGGATCGAAGTGACCCGGATCGGTGTCGCGCAGGAAGAAATCGCGTCCGTACAGGTCGCGCCGCTCGTGCCGATCCGGCCGGCGGCGGATGTTTGCGCGCAGGTCCGGGTGCGCGATGTCGACGCCGTCGTCGACGATTGCGATCGTGATCGCCGACTTGCCGCGCGTTGTCTTCCAGGCTTCGGCCGCGCCCACGAGCGGCAGGTGCCATTGGCCGCGTGGCGGCCGGCTGCCGCCTCGTCGCGCGTCGCGCCGGTACTGCGACACGAAGTTCGGCGTCGCGAAGACGACGCCGTCGGTCTCGGCCAGACGCGCGGCCGTGCTGACGAGATCGTCCCCTGAGAAACGGCGTTCGGCGTCGTAGGCGATGATCTGGTCGGGAATCAGCGGATGCCGGCTGCGGAGTCTCAGGCCGGACGCTTCGAGGATCTCCACCCTGCGCTTCAGGGAAGTGTCCGGCTTGAAGCGGAGCACGACCTCGCGATACTGGATCCGCAGCAGGCCACTGTCGGAATCCTCGTACACCGCGATCGGCTTGCGCGCCAGCAGCGCGGCGAGATTGCCCGGCTCTACGCGCGCGCGTCCGACACGCGACTCGCCGCCGATCCCCCGAGTGGGCAGCTCGAAGAACGTCTGCGCGGCGCGCATCACGCGCGCGGTCGACATCGCCGCGTAGTCGCGCCCGCCGAGCTCGCCCACGATCGTGCCGTCGATCTCGCGCAGCGAGAAGGGCAGCTTCTCGAGCCGGACGAAGTCGTGCGATGCGGTGTAGTAGCCGGTCGTCATGCCTGCGCAGCGTGCGGTCGATGGAACATCGCGACACGATCATGGCAAAGGTCCACGGCCCGAGCTTGGGATTAACTTGGGATCACGAGGCCCGAGGCGATTCTGGTAACCTCGAACCATGCTCCACTCGCTCGACCACGTGATCGTCGGCGTGCGCGATCTCGACGCTTCGACCAAGACGTTCAGCGCGCTGCTCGGCCGCGCGCCTTCGTGGCGCGGCACGCACCCGGGCATGGGCACCGCGAACGCGCTGTTCCGGCTCGACAACACCTACCTCGAGCTCCTCGGGCCGACGGGCGAGGGCGGAACCGCGTCGATGCTGCGCGCGCGGCTCGACAGCGACGGCGAGGGCCTGATCGGCCTGGCCTTCGGCACCGACGACGCCGACGAATGCGCGCGCGAGCTGCGCGCCCGCGGCCTGTCGCCGACCGATCCGATGCCGGGCACGGGACGCGACCCCGAGCGCCCGCACGAGCGCAGCTGGAAAAACGTGATCCTGCCGCCGAACGAGTCGCGCGGACCGCTCGTCTTCGCGATCGAACACCTCTCACCACCCGACGCGCTGCCGGTCGCCGAACCGCTCGCAGCGACGGACTCGATCGCGAGCGGCCTCGACCACGTCGTGGTGAACACGCAGGACGTCGAGGCGACTCGGGCCTTCTACGGCGAGAAGCTCGGCTTGCGGCTCGCGCTCGACCGCACTTTCGAGCAGCGCGGCGTGCGGCTGTTGTTCTTCCGCGTCGGCGGAGTGACGGTCGAGGTCGCCAGCCGGCTCTCGACGCCGGTCGATGCGTCCGCGCGCGATCGCCTGTGGGGCCTCGCGTGGCGTGTGCCTGACGCCGACGCGGCGCGCGCGCGCCTGGTCGCGGCCGGCTTCGAGGCGACACCGACGCGCGACGGACACAAGGCCGGCACCCGCGTGTTCAGCATCGACAAGGGCATTCCCGGCGTGCCGACGCTCTTGATCGAAGCCGGCTCGAGCTGACGGCGGAACGCGTGTCGGAACGAGAGGCCTGGGAGCGCAGCGTGCGCGGCGTCGAGTGTGCGCTGGACTCGCCTCGCCCGGACGTGAGCGACGCTTGGGATCTGATCGCGCAGCTCGAGATCTCCTCGCTCTACCTGGCGAAGAACCAGACCTACCGCGGGCAGTGCGTGCTGATCTTCGATCCGCGTCACGCGGCGCGTCCCGATCAGCTCTTGGCCACGGAGTGGGCTTGTTTCTGCGCGGACCTGTTTGCTGCGCAGGGCGCGCTGATGCGCGCACTTCGGCCCGATCACATCAACCTCGAGTCGCTCGGGAACGTGGTTCCGCACCTGCACTTCCACGTCGTGCCGCGCTACCTCGGCGACGCGCGCTGGGGCGCGCCGATCTGGCTCAGCAACGTCGGCGAGATGCTCGAGACGCGGCTCGAGCCGGCCGATCGAGCTTCGCTGATCGAGTCGCTGCGAGCGGCGCTCGTGCGCTGAGACGCGCTAGCGCGTCGCGTTCGCGCGCGCATCGGCGAGCGAGTCGAGGTCGCCGATGTCCCACCACGGCCCGGCGATCGGCTCGGCGTAGACCTCCGTCTGGTTCACCAGCCAGGCAAAGAAGTACCCGGGTGCGTCGCGATTCCCGCCCTCGTCGAGATAGCGGTCGAGGAGTTCCCAGGCGCGAGCGGGCAGGAAGTAGAGCGCGATCGAGGCCAGCGCGCTCTGCGGGTCCGCGGGCTTCTCGCGAAAGCGCGTGATGCGGCGACTGGCGTCGACCGTCACCTCGCCATAACGACTGCTGCGCGAGTCGGCGGGCGCGATGCGCGTCGAAAGTTGCGGCGCCCGTCGTCGTGCGAACGCGAGCGCGAGCGGCGCGACGTCGAACAGCACCAGGTTGTCGCCCGCGGCGACCAGCGCGTCGTGGCCCGCGAGCGGCACTTCGCGCGCGGCGAAGGCGAGGTCGCCGAGCGCGCCGAGCCGATTCGACTCGTCGGTCGAGCCGTCGTCGAGCAGTCGGATCGGCACGGGGCTTCGCGCACTTTCGACCCAGCCTCGCAGCGGCACGGCGAAGCGGTGGTTGCCGACCACCACGACCTCGTCGACACCGGGGAGCGTCGCGGTGCGCGCGAGCAGGTGCGAGAGGATCGGCGCGCCCGCGACCTCGAGCAGCGGCTTGGGCAGATCGCGCGTCAGCGGATACATCCGCGTCGCGTAGCCGGCGCAGAGCAGGACCACCTTCATGGCGCGCTCGCCTCCGCGATCCGCACGCGCTGCGCGGCGAAGCCGGAGGCGGCGAACGCGGTCTCGAGCCGCGACCAGCCGTCGCCGTCGCGGAGCGCGCCGATCACGGCGCCGCCGGAGCCGCACAGCTTTGCGACCGCGCCCGACTCGCGCGCGATCCGCACCAGCGCGCGGTCGGACTCGGCGAGCGGAAACACGCGCGCGCGGACCTGAAAACTCTGGTCGATCAGCGGGAGCAGCTCCGCGGCGTGGCCCGACTCGAAACAGCGCAGGCCCGCGTCGGCGAGCCTCGCGAGCTCGTCGATCACGCGTCGCAGCTCGGTGTCACCACCGAGATAGCGCGAGCGCATGTCGCCATGAACCGCGCGCGACGGAGCGCCGCCGCGCGGATTCCAGGCCACGAACAGCGGCGGGAGGCTCGAGGGGTCGAGTCTGCGGAAGGAACGGGCCGTGCGCGGCTTGGAGAAATCCATGAACAGGAGGCCCTCGAACGCCTGGATCACGCGGTCCATCGGGCCGGCGGTGATGCCGAGCTCCTCCGTCTCGCAGGCGAGCGCAGCGTCGGCGAGCGCTTCGCCTTCCAGCCGGAATCCGAACCAGTCGCACAGCGCGCGCAGCGCCGCGGTGACGATCGCGCTCGAGCCCGAGAAGCCGACCTGCCGCGGGATGTCGGTCGCGTACGAGATCCGGAAGCGCAGGCGCGGGTCGTCGCTCGCCACGTCGCCGAGCCCGCCGCGCAGCTCGACCGCTTTGCGCAGGCTCGCGCGCAGCAGTCGCACGCCGTCGTCGCAGCCGTACGCGTCGAGCGCGGCGGCGGCCTCGCGCAGGCTCGGATAGCTGAGTCGATCGTCCGCGCCGGGCACGATCTCGAGCGCGCCGGCGGGCTCGATCGCGACCTCCGCGCGGAAGTTCGCGAGCGCAAGCGCGATCACCCGGCCGCCGTAGATGTCGGACGGATTTCCCAGCAAGCCCGCCCTTGCGTAAGCTTCGCGGCGCACACGCTCCACGGCGTGCGAGGCTAGCAGACACCGTGCGATTGGATTCGGCCGACGGACTCGCGCTCGTCTCGTCGGAGGATGGCTCGTGGCGCGTCGAGTGGGGCGGTCTCGGGCTTCTGCTCGCGCGCGCTCGCGTCGTGCAGCGTCGATCCCGCGCAGCCGACCGAGCTCGCGCACGACCGCGCCACCGGCCGCTTCGATCTGCGCGTCGAAATCCCCGACCGCGGCTACGTGTCGGTCGAGCTGGCCTGAGGACGGTCGATCCGACGCAGCGCGACCGCGACGAACAGCGCGATCCCTACCACCACACCGGAAAGCGTCGCCAGCGTCACGCGCTCGCCGATCGCGTCGGCCAGCACGCTGACCGGCAGGCTCATCAGCGAGACGCCCGCGAACGCGAGCATGGTGAGCGAGAAGACGCGCCCGAGATAGGCTGGCTCGGTCGTGCGCACGATCACCGCCGCGTTCAGGGTCTGGAAGCCGCCGAAGCCCATGCCCACCACGAACATGCTCGCGACCGCGAGCGCGTACGACGGCGCGGCGGACAGGCCGAAGAGGCCCGCCGCGAACACGAACGGCATGGCCAGGAAGAGCGGCAGCGCGCGGCGAGAGTCCGCCAGCCGCGCGGTGCCGAGCGTGACCGCAAGACCGCCCAGGGCGCTCGTGAAGAACAGCGTCGGCACGGCTTCCGCCGAGCGTTCGAGCGCGTGCTCGACCAGGCCCGGCAGCACGGTGATGTACGAGAAGCCCATCATGATCACGCCCACGAAGAAGCCCACGAGCAGGCGCAGGCGCCGGTGCGTCGCGACGTAGCGGAGCCCGTCGCGCAGATCCGCGAGCACGTGCGTGTCGGAGGCGTTCGTGCGCGCGACCGACGGCGGCAGTGGCGCGAGCGAGATCGCCGCGGCGACGTAGAGCGCGCTCATCAGCGCGTACGCGCCGGTCGCACCGTACGGAGACGTGAGCAGGAGCCCCGCGATCGCGGGACCCAGCACCTGAGAGCCCGTGAGCGGAACTTGGTTCAGCGCGACCGCGTTTCCGCGCAGCTCGGGTCCGACCAGCTCCGCGGCCAGCGCCTGGCGCGCCGGGCCGAGGAAGGAGATCGAGACGCCGAGCACGAACGAGCCCACCGCGAGCGCGGCGATCGAGAGGCGCTCGGCCGCGAGCAGGAGCGCGAACGCGCCGAACACCGCCGCTGCCGCGAGCTGCGTCACCACCAGCACGCGCCGCTTGGGCCAGCGATCGGCACCCGCGCCGCCGAGCGGTGCGAGCGCGGCCATCGCCACGCCCTGCGCGAACACCACCGTGCCGACCGCGCGGTTCACGTGCGCGATCTGGAACGCGACCACGCCGTTCACGACGGTCGCCATGAAGAAAGGGATGTACGAGGCCCAGGTCCCCGCCCACATCACCCGGAAGCTCGGCACGCCCAGCGCCGCGAACGTGCGCGGGCGCGCGGGCGGAGCTTCGAGCGCGACGGGGTCCGACATGGCGGCGCAGTATCTCAGGCTCGCTGGAGTTTCGGCGTCCGGTCCGTGGCGGCCGCCGCGCATGGTAGATTCGCTCGCATGAGCGCGAGCGCTTGCTAGAGGAGGACGGAACGGTGTGTCGAAGCATCAAGACGCTCTTCAACTTCGAGCCGCCGGTGACGGACGACGAAATCCACGCCGCGTCGCTGCAGTTCGTGCGCAAGCTCTCGGGCTTCAGCAAGCCGTCGAAGGCGAACGAGCCCGCGTTCCAGCTCGCGGTCGAGCGCACCGCCGACGTGGCGCGCGCGCTGCTCGCGTCGCTCCAGACGACCGCGCCGCCGCGCGATCGCGAAATCGAAGCCGAGCGCGCGCGTGTGCGAACGGCGGCGCGTTTCGGTGGATAGCGGGTGCCGCGCACCGAGCGCATTCGAACACGGAGTCGAGAGATCGCGGAACTCACCCGACGAAACCGCCGTGCCGTGTAGGATGAGCGAGGCATGCCAAACGACGTCGCACTGATCACGGGCGCGAACTCCGGGATCGGCTTCGGAGCCGCGCGCGCGCTCGCGCGTGCCGGCTGGCGCGTGGTGATGGCGAGCCGAAACCGCGAGGCGTCGCTCGCAGCGGTGCGAAGGCTCGAGCGCGAGTGCGGCGCCGGCTGCGCGGAGGAGCTCGGCGTCGACCTCGCCTCGCCCGCGTCGGTGCGCACGCTCGCGAAGGAGGTGGCCGCGCGCGGGCTCGCTCCGAACGCGCTCGTCTGCAACGCGGGCCTGCAGGTGAACTCCGGACCGAAGCGCACCGCGGAGGGCTTCGAGCTGACCTTCGCCGCGAACCACCTGGGTCACTTCCTGCTCACGAACCAGCTGCTCGAGCGGCTCGCGCCCGGCGCGCGGATCGTGATCGTGGCGTCGGGCGTGCACGATCCCGACCAGTTTACCGGCATGCCGAAGGCGTCGATCGGCGATCTCGACGTGCTGGCTCGGACGGGTGGCTCCGATCCCGACGGATTCGATGGCCGGCTCGCGTACGTGAACAGCAAGCTCTGCAATCTGTGGTTCGCCTACGAGCTCGACCGACGCCTCTCGGTGTGGACCGCGAAGACGAACGCGAAGCGCATCACGGTGAATGGCTGGGAGCCCGGCCTCGTGCCGGCGTCGGGCCTCGCGCGCGAGTACCCCGCTGCGGCGCGACTGATCTGGAACTGGGTCCTGCCGGGCGTGACGCGCGCGCTGCATCCCTTCCTGCCGGGTGTCAGCACGCTCGGCCTGTCGGGACCCGCGCTCGCGCGCATGGTGCTCGACCCGGCCCTCGCTGGCGTTTCCGGCAAATATTTTCCGTCGGCCGCGCGCTGGCGCGAGGCCGCGTCTTCGCGCGACTCGTACGACGTCGAGCGCGCGCGAGCCCTCTGGGAAGCGAGCGTGCGCATGACGGGGCTCACGGGGAGCGAGTCACCGCTCGCCTGATCCGCCGGCCGTCGACGCGAGCTACTGAGGCGTTCGCGTGTAGCCCTCGACGTACGCGGGCACCGGGATCTCGGCCGGACACGCGGGGTCGCGCAGCGCAGGCCCGTAGCTCGTGACGACCGGCAGCAGGCCGGCCCAACAGCCCTGGCCCATGTCCGCTTCGTCGTCGATCACGCCGAGCGCGCGGATCTTCGCGGAGGCCTCGCTGATCGGCAGCTTCACGACCAGGGTCTGTTTGAACTCGTCGGCGTTCGGCCAGCGCACGTCCTTCCAGCGGCCCGGAATGGAGTGTTCGACCACCAGCCGCAGCGCTTCGAGCTTCTCGTCCGGATCGGTGACTTCCGCGGCTTGTCCGTACACGATCACGCAGCGGTAGTTCACCGAGTGGTGGAACGCGGAGCGCGCGAGCACGAGCGCGTCGACGTGCGTTACCGAGACGCAGGTGTCGTGTCCCGGCTCGAGCAGGGCGTTCAGCATGCGGTTCGCGCGCGCGCCGTGCAGGTAGAGCCAGTCGCCACCGCGCGCGTAGACGGTCGGGATCGATCCCGGCTGGCCGTCGTGCGCGAACGCGACGTGGCACAGGAAGCCCTCGTCGAGGATCGCGTTCACGACCGCGCGGTCGTAGCTGCCGCGCTGGGGTCTCCGCTTCAGTCGGGTCCGCGAGGTAGGAACGAGCTCGGCCATGCTTGACGTCTCCGGGTTCGACGGGTTACTTTGTTACAGAACGATAAAGGTTCTGTATTGGCACATCATATCACGGGCGGGACGGCTGTCGAGATCGCAGCGAGCGTCGAGGCCGCGCTGCGCGCGGGGAGCTTGGACGCGGCCGAGCGGCTGCCCACGGTTCGCGAACTCGCGGCGAAGCTGCGCGTGAGCCCGACGACGGTCGCGGCCGCCTACCGAACGCTGCGATTTCGCGGGCTCGTGGTGGGGCAGGGCCGGCGCGGGTCCGCGATCAGCCACCATCCGCCGATCGCGCAAGCGCGCGCAGCCATGCGCGTGCCGTCGAGCGCGCTCGACCTGGCGAGCGGGAATCCCGATCCCGCCCTGCTGCCGTCGATTGCGCCCGCGCTACGAGGACTCGACGCGAGTCCCGTGCTGTACGGCGGCGAGCTGTGCGATCGCGACCTGATGCGGATCGCGCGACGAGCGCTCGCGGCGGATGGAATCGACACCGACTCGCTCACCGTGGTGAGCGGGGCGCTCGACGGCATCGAGCGCGCGCTGGGCGCTTGGCTTCGGCCGGGCGATCGCGTCGCGGTCGAGGATCCCGGCTTCCCGTCGGTCTACCACCTGCTCTCCGCGCTCGGACTCGTGCCCGTGCCGGTCGACGTCGACGACGCGGGTCCAGTGTCGGAGTCCGTCGCGCGGGCATTGCGTTCCGGCGTCCAGGCGTTCGTGATCACCACGCGCGCGCAGAACCCGTTCGGCTCGGCACTCGACGAGCGGCGCGCACGCGAGCTGCGCGCGCTCCTGCGCGCGCACCCGGACGTGCTCGTGCTCGAAGACGACCACGGCGCCAGCGTCGCGGGAGCGCCCGCGCACACGCTGTGCGGCAATGGAGCGAAGCGCTGGGCGGTGGTGCGCTCCGTGTCGAAATCGCTCGGCCCGGATCTGCGGCTCGCGTTCCTGGCCGGCGACGAGGCGACCGTCGCGCGCGTGGAAGGCCGACTCGCGCTCGGCATCCGCTGGGTCAGCCACCTGCTGCAGCGAACCGTCGCGACGCTGCTCGCGGATCGTGACGTCACGCGCAAGCTGCGCGCGGCCGAGCGAACCTACACCGAGCGGAGACGCGCGCTGCTCGACGCGCTCGCCTCGCGCGGCGTGCCGGCTTTCGGCCGATCGGGCATGAACGTGTGGGTCCCGGTTCCGGACGAGGACTCCGCGGCGGCTTTCCTGCTCGAGGCCGGCTTCGCGGTCTCTACCGGCGCGCGCTACCGGATCCGCAGCGCGCCGGCGCTGCGCGTCACCACCGCCACGCTCCGCGCCGAAGACGCGGGCGCCGTCGCGGACGCGCTCGCGCTCGCTCTGCGACCCGCGCGCCGCAGCCTCTCCGCTTAGCGCGCCTAGAGCGCCTGGAGCAGCTTGCCGCGGTAGATGGGCGTCGCGGGTCCGGTCATGCGCAAGGCGTAGTCGGCGCCGATCTCGATGCGCAGCGTTCCGCCGGGCATGCGCACGTCGACGCGTCGGTCGACCAGACCGAGCCGATGCGCTGCGGCGGCGACCGCGCAGCTCGACGAGCCGGAGGCCCGCGTCTCACCGGCACCGCGTTCCCAGACCAGCACGTCGATCGCCGATCGCGAGCGCACTCGCGCCAGCTGCACGTTGGCGCGATTCGGAAACATCGCGTGGCTCTCGAGCTGAGGTCCCAAGCTGCGCAGCGCTTCCGGGTGCAGCTCGGAAACGAAGCGCACGCAGTGTGGATTCCCGACCGAGACACAGGTCACGCGCAGCTCGAGTGAGCCGACGCGCAGCGGCTCGTCGACGACTTCGCGAATCGGCCCGAGCACGGGAATCTCGCTGGAGAGGAACGTCGCGCGGCCCATCTCGACGCGGATCGAGCGAACCTGCGACTTCGCCACCGACAGACGCGCGATCACGGGACCGCCGAGCGTGTGGATCGCGAGCTCACGCGCGCGCGAGTAGCCGAAGTCCCACAGAAAACGCGCGAAGATGCGCAGGCCGTTCCCGCTCTTCTCCGCTTCGGAGCCGTCGGGATTCCAGATGCGCAGCAGCCACTCGCCGCGCCGCGGCCGGTGCAGCGCGAGGATTCCGTCGCTGCCGATTCCGGTGTGTCGGTCGCACAGGGCGCGCACGCGCTCGGCGTCGAGTTTGGGCCGCTGCAGGTCGCCGTCGAGCACAAGATAGTCGTTGCCGAGCGCTTGATACTTGGCGAACTCGTCGCGCTTCAGAGGCACCGGGCGAGGCACGACACGATTCTATGTCACCGGCTGCTGTTGGGTAAGGCAGTGCACCGCGCCGAGGCCGCGCACGAGCGCGCGAGAGGGCACCCCGACCAGCTCGCGCCCCGGAAACAACGGCCGCAGGATCGCCAGCGCCCGTTCGTCCTGGGGCGCGCCGAAGACCGGCACCAGCACCGCTCCGTTGGCGATGTAGAAATTCGCGTAGCTCGCGGGCAGCCGGTCGTCGCCCGAAAGCACCGGCGGCGGCATCGGCAGGTCGATCACCTCGAGCGCGCGGCCGGCCGCATCGCGCGCGTCGCGCAGGCGAGCGATGCAGTCCTCGAGCGGGGCGTGGTTGGGGTCGCGCGGGTCCGGCTCGCGTGCGCAGACCACCCGACCGGGAGAGGTGAAGCGCGCGATGTCGTCGATGTGGCCATCGGTGTCGTCGCCCTCGATGCCGTCGCCGAGCCAGATCGTCTTCCGCACGCCGAGCAGCTCGCGCACCAGCGCGTCGATCGCGCGCACGTCGATGCCCGGATTGCGCTTGGGATCGAGCAGGGTCGGCTCGGTCGCGAGCAGCGTGCCCTCGCCGTCGACCTCGATCGCGCCGCCCTCGAGCACGATGCCGGGCCGCTCGCACTCGACGCCGACGATCCGCGCGACTTGGGCGGCCACCGCGTCGTCGCGATCCCAGGGTGGATACTTGCCGCCCCAGGCGTCGAACTTCCAGTCGAGCGCCACCAGCCCGGCGCCGCCGCGCGCGAAGGTCGGGCCGATGTCGCGCATCCAGACGTCGTCCGTGGGAATCACGTGCATGCGCACGGCGCCGTCGCGCGCGAGCGGGCCGAGCCGCGTCGCGATCCGCGCGCGGTGCGCATCGCCTTGCACGACCAGCTCCACGCGCTCGAAGTGTGCGAGCGCGCGAACGAGCGTCTCGAACTCGCTCTCGGCCTGCTCGAGGCAGCCCGGCCAGGTCGTGACCGCGTGCGGCCAAGCGAGCCAGGTCGCCGCGTGCGGCTCCCACTCGGCGGGCATGCGCAGGCGTGCGCTCATGCTAGCGGCGGAAGCGCGAGAGCAGCTCGCCATAGGCGTCGATGCGGCGATCGCGCAGGAACGGCCAGCCGCGCCGCTGGGTCTCGATGCGCGCGAGATCGCACTCGACTACCAGCACCTGCTCGGAGGCGTCGTCGGCTTGCGCGATCAGTGCGCCGCGCGGATCCGCCACGAACGAGCTGCCCCAGAAACGCAGAGCGCCTTCGCGGCCGACCCGATTCGCAGCGCACACGAACACGCCGTTCGCGATCGCGTGGCCGCGCTGCACTGTGAGCCAGGACTCGCGCATCGCCGCGTTCTCTTCGTCGGTCTCGCCGTCGAGGTAGCCGATCGCGGTGGGATAGAAGAGCAGCTCCGCGCCGTCGAGCGCGAGCAGCCGCGCGGCCTCGGGGAACCACTGGTCCCAGCAGATCAAAACCCCTATCCGGCCCACGGACGTATCGACGCAATGAAAGCCGAGATCGCCGGGCGTGAAGTAGAACTTCTCGTAGAACAGGGGATCGTCGGGAATGTGCATCTTGCGGTAGTGACCTGCTCGAGTGCCGTCGCGCTCGATCACGATCGCGGAGTTGTGATACAGGCCGGCCGCGCGACGCTCGAAGAGCGGCACGATCAACACCACCCCGCAATCGGCGGCGAGCTTCGAGAGTCTCTCGCTGGTGGGACCCGGAATCGGCTCGGCCAGGTCGAAAAGCGTTGCGTCCTCGCGCTGACAGAAGTACCGCGTGCGGAACAGCTCCTGGAGACAGACGAGCTCGGCGCCACGCGACGCGGCCTCGCGCACGGCGTCTTCGGCACGCGCTAGATTGCGATCGAGGTCGTCGCCGACCGCCTGCTGCACGAGGCCGATGCGGCGGACTCTGCTCACGCCTTCTTCCGCGCCGCCTTCCGAGCGGGCGTCTTCTTGGCGGCGGCCTTCTTGCGACGGCCGGGCTTGGGCGCGGGGCGCGCGGCGGTCGGCGCGGCCGTCGTCTTCTCTGCGGCCTCGGCGCCGGGCGCGGCTTCCGCGTCCGCACCGGCCTCCGCCTTGCCGCGCGGAGCGCGCGGCGCGAACTCGAAGCCGTGGCGGCCGTTCTCCTTCAGGAACAGCATCGCCGAGAAAGGCCGGCCGAAGCGCGACGTGAAGTCGGTCAGCAGGTCGGTCTTCTTGTCGGGACCGAGCATCTTCATGACTTCGTCGCGCGTGATCTCGCGCTTGCAGACCGTGCGCGGCACCAGGAACCCGCACGGCTTGTCCTCGTCGGGCACCTTGTAGCGCTTGCGCCGCTTGCCGTCCTCGGTGGGCGTGGCTTCGAAGAGCTTGGCCTTGGCCTCGTTCTCGAGCTGCTTGGCGATCGCCGCCTTGCACTGGAAATGAGTCGGCGATTCGACCGCATCGCTGCCACAACCCATCGGACACGGACCGAGCGGCTCTTCGTCGACCTCGTATTCGGGTGACTCACTGACTCGCTCGCTGGAGCTGCCCGCGATCGGATGCAGCACCACCTCGCCGTCTTCGAGCGTGAGTCGCGCGTTGTAGGTGCGGCCGTCGCGCGCCGCGAAGCCCTCGAGCTCCTCGGTCTCTCCCTTCTCGAGCAGGGTGCGCGCGGTCTGGCGGTCCATGTAGCGGCCCGACTTGTCCTTCCAGATCCGCAGGTGACAGTCGTCTTCTTCGCTGACGCCCGGAACCTCGAGACAGCGATAGAACCAGGAACGCTCGAAGACCGGCCGGCCGCAGAGCGGGCAGGGGCCGAGCGCTTCCTCGTCGGGGTACAGGTCTTCGTACTCGAAAGTTTTGGCGATGTCGGTGATCTCGCGCGTGTACGCGACGATCTCCTCCATGAACTGCTCGGCCTTCATCGCGCCGTGCTCGACCTGGCGCAGGTCGTACTCGAGCTCGCCGGTCAGCGCTGGCGATGCCAGCCGGTCGATGTGGATGCGGCGCAGCACGTCGACCAGCCGGATGCCCTTCACGGTCGGGCGCAGCGACTTGCCCGCGCGCATGAGGTAGCTCTTGGCGATCAGGTTTTCGATCACGTCCGCGCGCGTGGCCGGCGTGCCGATGCCCTTCTCGGAGATCGCGCGCGCGATCTCCTCGTCCTCGATGTCCTTGCCCGCCGACTCCATCAGCGAGAGCAGGCGCGCTTCCGTGATGCGGGCCGGCGGCTTGGTGCGCTCGGCGACGAGCTCGACACCGAGCGCGCGCACGCTCACCGCCTCGGCTTCGGTCGCGCCGGGCACCAGTGGTGGCAGCGCTTGCTCCTCCTGCTCCACCTGGCCGAGCACCGCGCGCCAGCCGGGTTCGTCGAGCGTGCGCGAGCGCGAGCGGAACTTCTGCCCCGCGACTTCGGTCACGCGCTCGACGCGGTTCCACACCGCCGGCTCGTAGAAGTTCGCGAGGAAGCGGCGTGCGACCAGATCGAACAGCCGCTCGTCGTCACCGGACAGATTCGCGTCGGGGATCTTGCCGGTCGGGATGATCGCGAAGTGGTCCGAGACCTTGGCGTCGTCGAACGTTCGCTCCACGTTCTCGAGCCCTTTCTCGCGCAGGTGTCCGGCTTCGGCCTGGAACGGTCCGCCCTCGGAGAACGAGCGCATGACCTCGTCGACGGTCTCGCGGTAGTCGTTGGGCAGGCAGCGCGAATCGGTGCGCGGGTAGGTGAGCAGCTTGTGGGCTTCGTAGCAGCGCTGCGCCGCGTTCAGCGTGCGCCGAGCCGACCAGCCGAAACGCCGGTTGCCCTCGCGCTGCAGGCTCGTCAGGTCGAACAGCGGCGGCGCGGTCTCGCGGCTCGGTTTGCGCGTTTCACCGGCGGCGGCCGCCTTGGCCTGGGTCTGCTCGACCAGCGCATTTGCACGCGCGTTGTCGAAGATGCGATCGTCGCGCAGCTCGCGCTCTTCGCCTTCCGGCGCGCTGAAGTCCGCGTCGAACCAGGTGCCGACGTACTCGTGGTCGGCCGCCGAGAAGCGCGCCTGCAGCTGCCAGTACGGCTTGGGCACGTGCGCGAGGATCTCGAGCTCGCGGTCGACCACGATCGCGAGCGTTGGCGTCTGCACGCGCCCGGCCGACCACGCAGTCTTCTCCTTGCGGCCCTTCAGGCGCCGCGTGAGCGCGCGCGTCGCGTTCATGCCGATCAGCCAGTCGGACTTCGAGCGGCACGAAGCCGCGGCGCCGAGCCCGTCGTAGTTCGAGCCGTCGACCAGCGAGTTGAAGCCGGCGCGGATCGAGTTCGCGGTCATCGACTGCAGCCACAATCGCTTGGTGGGCTTTCGGCACTCGAGGTACTCGAGGATCTCGCGGAAGATCAGCTCGCCCTCGCGCCCGGCGTCGCAAGCGTTCACGACGAACTCGACGTCATCGCGCGCGAGCAGCTTCTTGATCGTGCGGATGCGCTCGGACTGTCCGGTCTTCTGCTTCAGCTTGAATTCGCCGGGCAGGATCGGAAGCGTGTCGAGCGTCCAGCGCTTGTACAGCGGGTCGACGTCCTCGGGCGCGAGCAGCTCGACGATGTGCCCGACCGAGAAGGTGACGACGTAGGTGTCCGATTCCCAGAATCCGTCGTGCTCGGTGAAGCCGCCCAACACGGCGACGATGTCGCGTGCGACGCTGGGCTTCTCCGTGATCACGAGTGACTTTGCCAATGGTTCTCCCGGCACTGGGAATCGACCCTAGTAGCCTCCGCCTCCGTCCGAGGCAAGCGCCCGGTCCTTCTTCGGGGATCGGACGCGCGAGCCTGAGGCCGCGTGTCCCGGTCCGCAAGCGGGGCGCGGCGCTCGACCCGCGACATGCGCACAACTGCACGTCCCGGAAGCGAATTTACAAGCTCGCGCGGCTCGTGTTAGACGGGCTGTGATGACGCGGGAAGAGCAGCTCGGGGCGATCAGCGAGGTGCTTCGCGCCGAGAGCTTCGCGGTCTTCTCGTTCGCGGGAATGGGCGCGGGGGATCCACCGTATAGCGCGGTCATGTTCTTCGCAGAGACCGGTCCGGCGCGGCTGGCATTCGGCACGAGCCCGGGAACGGTCAAGGGGCCGTATCTTCGGACAGGGAACGGCGCCTGCGCTCAGGTCGACACGCGCGCGGCCGGCCTCGAGAACATGAGCCGATTCGCACGCGTGACGATCCAGGGCCGGATCCGAAGGGTGGATGCGGAGCCTGAGCGTACCGCGCTGGTCGAGGCGTACGTCGCGAAGCTGCCCAACGCGAAGGTGTTCGTGGCTCGGCCCGGGGTCGAGATCTTCCTGCTCGAGCCGAGCTTCGTGGTCTGCGCCAAGGGCATGTTCGAGCGCTTCGAGATCGACTTCCGAGCGGGCGCGGCGCCGGACTAGTCGTTGGCACAGAGCCCGCTTCGCGTCGCTCTCGAACGCCTCACGCCGCACCTGCGCGGAACGCGACGCGCCGACATCGCGCCGGATCTGCTGGCCGGCCTTGCGATCGCAGCGCTCGCCGTTCCGCAGGCCGTCGCCTACGCGTTGGTGGCGGGCCTGCCGCCCGCGATGGGCCTCGCCGCGGCGGGCTTGCCAGCGCTGCTGGCGTCGCTGTTCGGATCGAGCCGCTTCATGGTCACGGGCCCGACCAATCCGACCGCGCTGCTGCTGGGCGTGTCGGTGGTGGCGCCCGCACTGGCGCGCGGCGAGGACCCGATCGCGGCGGCGCTCGCGGTCGGACTGGTCGCGGGTGTGCTTCTGATAGGGCTGGGCGCGCTCGGTTACGGGCGCGCGTCGCGCTTCCTGTCCGACTCGGTGATCTGCGGCTTCAACATCGGCGTGGGGCTCTTGATCGCGCTGCGCTACCTGCCGCTGCTCGCCGGTGTAGAGCCGGCGCCGCACAATGGCTCGCCGCTGGTGCCCAACGTCTACTGGTCGCTGCAGGACGCGCTGCGCGCGCTCGCCTCCGCCGATCCGCGCTCGCTCGCCGTGGGTCTGGCGGTGCCGGTTCTGCTGCTCGCTTCGCGGCGCGCCGGTCCGCGTTTCCCGGCGGCGCTGTTCGCGCTCGGCGCGGTCGCCGTCGCGGCACACGCGCTCGGCTGGGCGAGCGGCGGCGCTGCGCTGCCGCACATCCGAGCGCTCGCGCTCGGGCTGCCCACGTTGCATTTGCCCGGCTCGTTCGACCCTTCGCTGATCGTGCCGCCCGCGCTCGCGCTGGCGCTGCTGGTCACGGTGCAGGCGATGGCTTCCGCGCGCGCGCTCGAGCCGGCGCACGGTCCGGCGCTCGACGCGGATCGCGAGCTGTTCTCGCAGGGTGTCGCGAACGTGTCGGCCGCGCTGGTCGGCGCGCAGTGCACGAGCGGATCGCTCACGCGCTCGCTCACTTCGCGACTTGCGGGCGCGCGCACGCGGCTCGCGAGCGTGACCGCCGGTACGCTGGTCGTGCTTTGCCTGCCCGTGCTCGCGCCGGTGCTCGAACGCGTGCCGCTCGCGGCGCTCGGCGGACTGATCGTGCTGACCGGCTTCGCGTCGATCTCGTCGACGCAGATCCGGCGCGCCGCTTCGACTCCTGGCGACGCTGCGGTGCTGGTCGTCACGCTCGCCGTCACGCTCTGGCTCGATCTGGTGCCGGCAGTGTACGCGGGGCTTCTGCTCTCGCTCGCGCTACTCGTGCGCCGGGCGGGGCGCCTGCAGATGGTGGAGCTGGCGCAGAGTGGACAACGTCGCCTGCGCGAAGTGCCGATCGACGCACGCACCGGCACGACCGCCGCCGTGCTGCTGCACTTGGAAGGCGATCTGAATTTCGCGGTCGCGCCCGAGCTCTCGGACCGCCTGAAGGAGATCGCCGCGCGCGGGCCCGAAGTCCTGATTCTGCGCCTGAAGCGCGCGCGCCACCTCGATGCGACGGTGCTCGAGGTCCTGCGCCGCCTGGCGGCGGAGCTCGCCTCGCGCAATGCGCAGCTCGTGCTGTGCGGTTTGAGCGAGCCGCTGCGAGCGCTGCTCGCGCGCACGGAGCTCGGCGCCGTGGTCGGACCCGATGCACTTCTGCCGACCGGCGGTCGGCTGTTCGAGGGGCTCGAGCGTGCTCTCGACCTGGCGCGCGAGCGGCTGCGCCCGCGTCCCGAAGCCGAAATCTTCCGCTTCGAAACCGACGACGACTGGCAGTACGAGATCTGAGATGGAGAGCGTGCGGATCGATCGCTGGTTGTGCGCGGCGCGGGTCTACAAGTCGCGCACGCAGGCTACACAGGCGTGCGTCGGGGGATTGGTGCGCGTGAACGACGACCGCGTGAAGCCGCACTACGGGCTTCGAGTCGG
This sequence comes from Deltaproteobacteria bacterium, assembly GCA_031396695.1. Lineage (GTDB taxonomy): Bacteria > Myxococcota_A > UBA9160 > SZUA-336 > SZUA-336 > VGRW01. The sequence goes on along the minus strand of JANNLG010000016.1, from coordinate 43,203 downwards.
TGATCGCGTGAACGCGCACACGGAGGGCGGTCCGCGGATTCTCGAGGTGAAGGCGCTCGCCGAGAAGCGGCTTTCGCCCGCTCTTGCGCGAGAGCTCTTCGTCGACCATTCGCCGGCCCCCGTGCCCAAGCCCAAGCGCGTGCGCATGCCGCAGCGCGATCCGGGCGCGGGGCGCCCGACCAAGCGCGAGCGCCGCGATCTGGAGCGCTTCCGCGGTCGGTCATGACTGGCGGGACCCGGCGCGCGCGCCGGGCTCCGCAAGTCAGTTCAGCGGAGGCGACGTGCGCATCAGCTCGACGAGCTGTTGGCGCACGCCGGCGGCGGTCGGATCGTCGGGCGCGAGCGCGAGGAAGTGCTGCAGGTCGGCCGTCGCGGCGGCGAAGCACTCGAGCCGTGCGTAGAGCAAGCCGCGGTCGCGCAGCTCGAGCGGCGCGTCGGGCGAGAGCACGAGGATGCGCTCGACGCAGGCGAGCGCGCGCGGCCAGTCCTGCTGCGCCAGGAAGATCTGCTTCAAGTTCCCGATCAGCCGCGCGAGCGTTTGGCGCGCGGGCGCGGGCTCGAGTGAACGCGCGTCGAACGGCGTGTCCGCACCGAGCGTCGCCAGCCAGCGCGCCTCGCACTCCGCGCGCGTCAGCAGCTTGCCTTCGAACGGATCGATCAGGATCTCGTCGGGCGCGGCGCACCTGACCAGGAAGTGACCGGGAAAGCCGACGCCGTGCACGGGCAGGCCGAGCCGCGCCGCGACCGACAGGTAGACGACCGCGAGCGTGATCGGAATGCCCGTGCGCCGGTCGATGACTTCGTTCAAGAAGCTGTTGCGCGCGTCGTAGTAGTCGCTGCGATTGCCGCGAAAGCTCTGCTCGTCGTAGAGGAAGCGGTTCAGCGCGGCGATGCTTTGCTCGAGCGAGTCGGCGCTGGACACGCTCGGCCGCGCGCGTTCGGCGAACTCGGCCAGGCGCGCGAGGTAGGCCGGTACGTCGAGTCCCTCGTACTGCTCGGCCGCGACCCAGAGCGCCGCTTCGGCCAGGTCGATCGAGGCGTCGGGCAGCCGCGCGATGCGCAGGAATTGCTCGCGCGCGAAGGCGGCCGACATGGTTGAACGCGCCGAGCGGGTCAGCGCCCTGGCGCGATCTCCGTCTCGAGGTAGCGGATGATGTCGGCCGATTCGTGCATCCAGCGCGCGGCGCCGCCGGGCTGCTCGATGCGCAGGCACGGCACCATCTGCTTGCCGGTCGCGGAGACGAGCTCCTGACGCCACTTCGGCTCCGTCTGCACGTTTCGCAGCTCGACGTCGATCTCGAGCCGCCGCAGCGCGCCGCGCACGCGCTCGCAGTAGGGGCAGCTGTCGAAGTGGTAGAGCGCCAGGTTGGCAGCCTTCATCGTCTCCTCTTCGGCCCGGTCGATCGGGCACGCGGAGCTTACAAGAGCCGAAGTCGGTAAGGTACCCGCAGCCGATGCGTCGCCTCGCCGTCCTCGCGTTCGTCGTACTTCTGGCCGCCTGCGCGACGTCGCAGACGGGCGATACCGATGCCGGCGCGCCTCGCTCCGCGAGCGAGGCTCTTCCCGCGGAACCCCCTCCGCGCGAGGTCGAGGGCACGGAGGTCGCCTCCGTCCTGCCCGCCCGAAGCGACCTCGTGCTGCGCGAAGGGCGTGTCTACTGGCGCGCGGACTCCGGGCACGAGTACGAGATCGTGCGCGCGCGCGCGCGCGATTGGCTCTTGCTCGCGACCGAGATCGGCGAGCTGCGGGCGAGCTGGGGGCTGCTCGCGCAGTGGAACGCGGAGCCGCTCGAGGATCTTCCGGCGATGCTCGCGCACGCGCGGGCGGCGGGCCTGCGCGGCGAGGATCTGGTGCTCTACGAGGAGGAGCTCAGCGGCGTGTATCTGGTCGGCCGCGATCTCTACGTGGTGCGCGAAGGCGTGCTGCGCGAAGTTCCGCGCGAGCCGCTGGCGCAGGCGACGCGCGCCGCGCACGAGGCCAGTCGAGCGCGGCTCGAGCGCGCGGTGCGGTCGCTGGTCGCCGTGCTGCCGCGCGCGCCGATCGCGCCCGAGAGCCGGCCGGCCGTCGCGGACACGCTCGCGCAGCTCGCGCTGCAGGAGGCGCAGGGGAGTCTCGACTTCGTGCCGCCGAGCTTCGCGCGCCGGCTCGTGCGCAACGGCTGGCTCGAGGTGCTCGGCGCGCCGCACGCGCAGACCGCGGAGCTGCGCGACGCGGTGCTGCAAGCCGAGCGCATGCTGCCGCTGGCACGCTTCGACGGGCCGGGCTCGCGCATGGAGCTGGTCGAGGATTCGTTCGGAAATCGCATCTGGACGCTCTCCACACCGCGGCGTGTCGGCTACGCCCGGCTCGCGCCGCCGCCGGCCTACTACACCAGCACCGCCGTTACGCGGCTCGTGGTCCGGCTGCCGCGCGGGAGCGATCCGCTGCGCGACGCAGCGCGCTGGACTTCGGCCGAGCTCTGGGACGGGCCAGAGCGGATCGTCGCCTGGGATGCGGTACAGGGACTGGTCGTCGATGCCGTGACCTGGCGCCGCGCGTTCCCGAGCACGGGCGTAGGCGTGGAGTGGGCGGCGCTGCCCGACGCGCTGCCTCCGCACCTTCTGGTCACGGCGCCGAACGGCGACGTGCTCGCGCTGATCACGCCGTTCGGCCGGCTCGCCCCGAGCGCGGGCGGCGGCGAATCCGATGCCGAGTCGTTCTACCGCACGGCGGCGCGCGCGCTGCCGGACGCCGCGCACCTCGACCTGATCGGGCAGTACCTGCTCGTCTACACCTACGACAGCCCGGATCCGCGCCGCCCGCTGCTGCTCGGCACGCGCACGGTCTCCGGCGACGTACACCAGACGGCGTCGCAGACGCTGCAGGGGCAAGCGGGCGGCATGTTGCGCGGCGACTGCGACGACTTGTCCGAGCTGTATCAGGAGATCGCCGCGCGCCAGGGCCGCGTCGCGCACATGATCGGACTGCCCGCGCATGCCGCGCTGGCTTGGGCGGAGCAGGGCGAGGACGGCACCTGGCTCACCTACGTGCTGCAGACCGGGCAGCCGCTCGCGTTCCCCGGCGCCACGCTCTCGGACAGTCTCGAGCTCGCGTACAAGAGCTTCGGCAGCGGAGAGCTCTTCGACCTGACCAAGCTCGAGGTGCTGTTGCGCTTCTCCGGCGAGAACACGCGTTCGAGCTGGTTCCTGTCTTCGCGCATCTTCGCGGACCCGCAGTACGCGCGCACCATGATCGACGTGCAGCGCGACTGGCACTTCCAGACCTACCAGCGCGCGATCGAGAAGATGCGCGCGCTGATCGCGAGCGGCGACGACGACGCGTCGAACTACACCGAGCTCGCCGGCCTGTACCACTACACGGGCCAGTACGAGCTCGCCGCCGACGCGCTCGCGGAGGCGAGCCGGCGCACGCCGCCGGGCGAGACGCGAGTCTCGATGTCGGTCGATCGCGTGATCGCGCTGTTCGAGGCGGGCCGGACGGACGAGGGCCGCGCGCTCGCGCGCGAGCTCGACGAGCAGCAGATCCCGACGCTCGAGCAAGCGAAGGGCACGACGCTGCTCGATCCGCGGCTCGCGCTCGTCGACGCGCTGCAGGTCGAGCGCGGCGACCTCGCGTTCGCGCTCGAGATCCTGGCGGACCAGGTGACACCCGTGATCGACGACGAGATCGAGCGGCTCGCGGAGTCGCTCGAGGGCGAGAAGGTCGATCTCGAGCTGTGGCGCGCGCAGACCGAGCCGGTGCGCGCGCAGATCCGCTGGTACGTCGCGAGCGGCATCGCGCTCCTGCTCGCGACGCGCGACGGCGAGCTCGGCGAGAGCGACGACGCGGAGACGATCGAGGCCGGCATCGCGGAATGGATCGCGCAGCTCGCCTTTCGCGAGCTCGATCCGTCCGACAGCCCGCTCTCGCGCTACGCGGTGGTCGCGCGCTACTACGAGGCGCGCTTCGGGGCGAGCGAGATCGTCGCGCGCATCGAAGTCTCCCCGCTGCCGACCGACGGCGCGATCGACCACGCGGTGCGCGGCGACGACGACGCGCAGATCGAGCGCGACCTTTCGTTCGCGCGCGTCTCGCCGACGTTCTGGGCCAGCGAGCTGGCGGGCCTGTTCGCGAAGGAGCGCACGACGCTCGACGTCGAGCGCGTCGCAGCGCTCGCTCGGCGCAGCGCGCAGGCGCGCGAGGAAGCGCGCGCGCTCGGTTTGGAGCACCGCGGCTTCGAGCGCGAGGCGCGCGAAGTGCGGCTGATCGCCGCGCTCGCGTCCGGCGACGAGCCCGCGCTACGCGCGGAGCTGCGCGAGATCAAGCTCGAGAGCGACCGCCGCATGCGCATGAACGCCGCGAGCTGGATCGCCACCGCCTCGCGCTTCCAGACGCTCTCGCAGTTCCAGAGCGTGGTCGCGATCTGGCGCGAACAGGTCGACTACAAGCCGATGTGGTTCTGGATCGCCTGGACCGCAGCGCTCTCGGGCGCGACCGATCAGGCGCTGCTGGTCGCGAAGTCCGCCGCGAGTGAGTACTCGGACGACCGCGCGTTCGTCGAGGAGTACGAGTTCATGCAAGCTCGCTTTGCCGTCCCGCCATCTGCCGGTAGGCCGAAACGGGCAACAGGTACGCGATCATCGCGGCCGGAATCACGCCGACGAGCAGACACAGTACACCGATGAGGATCACCACCAGCGCCATCACGATCAGCGCGGCGCAGTTTCCTTTCAGATCCGACGTGGCGTCCCACGACGCCTGCAGCGCCTCGACGGGCCCCAGGCCCTGATCGACCGCGTAGAACCACGCGAAGTTGAGCCGCGCCATGACGAAGAACGTCCAGCCCAGGTTCACGAGCGTGCCGATCGCCTCCAGCGCAGACACGCCCGAAGCGGTTCCGATCAGGTTCAGCGACTGACCGAGCAGATTGATCAGCGTGCTCAGCACGAACAGGATCGACATCGACAGCAGCACGCGGCCGTAGTCCTGAAAGCCGCTGAACAGATCCGAGAACTCGCCTCGCCCATCGATCACGTTCAGCATGAAGCGGATCACGCCCCAAGCGAGCACCGGAACCAACAGGAAGATGCCGACCACGGTGACCGTCGACGCCAGCATCAGCAGCGTTGCGATCAGGCCGACACCGAGCAGCAAACCGAAGTTGGCCCAGGTGGTCGCCCACGCCTCGTTGAACGCGAGCCCGAGATCGAAGCTGCCTGTACCCGGGATGCCGTCCGCCGCCCGGGTGAGGTTCGCCTGAGGCGGCGCGTAGCGGTCGTCCGACATGCTCAGTCCCTCTCTTTCTTCCCCAGCTGGCGATCGAACAGCGCTTGGTTGCGACCGTAGTTCTGTTGGCCGCCGGCGACGAACAGCACCTCGCCCGTCACGTAGCTCGCGGCGGGTGACGAGATGAACAGCACCGCGTTCGCGATTTCCTCGCGCGTGCCGAACCGCGCCAGCGGAATGCCCTCGAACACGCGCGCAATGTCGGGCTCGTAGGTGGTCTGGAACGCCTCGGTCGAAACCGGCCCCGGGGCGACACAATTCAGTCTCACCTTCGGACCCCACTCGTAGGCAAGCGTGCGCGTGAGCTCGAGCACGCCCGCGCGCGCGGCGGCGGTGTGGGCGATGCCGGGAAAACCCCGCCCGACCACGGCGATCACGTTGGTGATCACGCCGCCCGCGCCGTCGAGCATCCCGTTGCCGAAGACCTGCGTCATGTTCCAGGTGCCTGTCAGGTTGGTGTCGATCACCGCCTGCCATCCCTTCGGCTTGAAGTCGCGCGCGGGTTGAGGGAATTGTCCGCCGGCGTTGTTGATCACGATGTCGACGCGCCCGAACAGCTCGCGCGCGCGCGCCTCGAGCGCCTCGACCGCGGCTCGCTCTCGGATGTTCACGAACGCGGCTTCGACGCGGCGGCCGGTGGCGGCGTGGATTTCCTTCGCGGCGACTTCGCAACGCTCGACGCGGCGCGCGGCGATCAGCACGTCGGCGCCGGCGCGCGCGAGCGACTCGGCGATCACGCGCCCGAGCCCGCTGCCGCCGCCGGTCACGAGCGCGACCTGTCCCGCGAGCAGATCAGCGGCGAACGGGAACTTCGCGGTACTGCGCGGCTCGACCATGCGAGCCCGAGTCTAGTCGAATCGGTTGACCCGCGCGGAGCGACGTGAGAGCTTCGCCGCGATGGAAGCCTCGAATCCGAGCCTGCTGCAGCTCGCCGAGACCGAGGCCGCGGTTCTGACGCTCGAACGCGAGCGAGTGCGCCTGCCGCAGGCGATCGCCGCGAGCGAGGCGCGTGCCGCGGCCGCCCGCGACGCCGCCGCCCAGGCGCGCGCCCGGCTCGAGACCGCCGAGAAGGAGCGCCGCGCGCACGAGTCCGAGGTGCAGGATCTGTCCGTCAAGCGCGGCAAGTTCCAGGCGCAGTCGGCGGTCGTGAAGACCAACAAGGAATACACGACGCTCCTGCACGAGATCGAAACGCACTCGACCCGCATCGCCGAGGTCGAGGATCAGATCCTGGTCGCAATGGAGACGATCGAGAGCGCGAGCGAGGTCGTGAAGAGCGCCGATGCCAGCGCGCGACAGACCGACCAAGAGGTCAACAAGGAAATTGGTGAGCTGCGCGCGCAGCTCGCTGACGTGGAGAAGCGCTACGCCGTGCGCGTCGAAGAGCGCGGCGCGCTGCTCGTCGCGCTCGGGCCCAGGGTCGAAGCGCTGTACTCGCGCGTGTTGAAGACGCGCAGCAACGGCATCGCGCGCATCGAGCACGCCGGCTGCTCCGCGTGTCATCGCACGCTGCCGCCCGAAGTGATGAATCGCGTGAGAGCGGGCGAGGTCCACGCTTGCTCGAGCTGTCACTGCATTCTCGTACCCGCCGCAGCCGTCAGCGCCTGAGCGTTCGAGCGGCTCGATGGGTCGCTCAGAGAGATGCAATTTCTCTCATGTTATCAAATAGTTACGGGATTCCATCGACGATGGCGTCGCCAGCGCCGCGAGTCCGTGGTTTGCTAGAATCGCGCGCGGTCCAGGGGGCAAGCACATGCTCGATCGAGATCGCTACTGGGATTGTCTGGACCAGGCCATGGAAGCCTCCTCCAACGGACAGCCGGACGAGGCTTTGGCCTGGTTGGACGAGGCCCTGAAGGCCAACCCCGAGGGCGCCGAGGCCCACAACAGCCGCGGCGAGCTCCTGTGGGACTGTGGCCGACACGAAGAGGCGCTCCAGGAGTTCGAGCGGGCGCTCGAAGCCGAGGCTGACTACCAGCCCGGCCAGCTGAACCGCATCGAGATCATGATCGAGGAGTTCCAGGAGTACGAAGAGGCCCTCGATCTGGCCGACGACCTGCTGCAGACCGCGCTCGAGAAGCCGATCGAGGCGGAGGTCTACTACCTGAAGGCCAAGGCCCTGTTCTACCTGGACGATCTGGAGGGCGCGCTGTTCCTGCTGCGCCGCGCGATCAAGATCCAGGGCGAGGTCGGCATCTATCGCGGGTTCGAGGGGCAGGTGCTGTTCGAGATCGGTCAGTACGCCGAATCCCGCCGGTCGCTCGAACGGGCCCTCGCGCTCGAACACGACTGCGCCCACAGCACCTACCACCTGGCGCTCGTCATGGAGCACACCGGTCACGTGGAAGAGGCCGAGAAACTGTTCGCCAAGGCCGCGCGGCTCTCGCCCGACCTGTACCCGCTGCCGATCCGGATCGGCGACGCCGAATTCGAGGCCGCCGCCGAGCAGGCGCTGAAGGGCTTGCCCGAGCCGATCCTCAAGTACACCGAGAATTGCCCCGTGATCATCGAGGATCTGCCGGGCGAAGAGCTCGTGAAGCAGGAGTACGTGTCGCCGCAGGTGCTCGGCCTGTTCCTGGGCGTGCCGGTGACCGAGGCGGGCGCGAGCCCGACGCTCGGAACGCTTCAGCGCAGCGACACCGACCGGATCCTCCTGTTCAAGCGCAACCTGGAGCGGATCGCGAAGGACAACGCGGACCTCATCGAGCAGATCCAGATCACCGTGAAGCACGAGATCGGCCACTTCCTGGGCATGGACGAGGAAGAGGTCGAGCGCCTCGGACTCGACTGAGCGCGGCCGTGGCTGCCGCGGCCGTGGGTGAGCTTGCGCAGCGGCTGCGCGCGCTTCCCGACGTCGCGGAGGTGCTGACCCGGCCCGGCGAGCTCTTCTCCTACGAATCCGACGGTCTGACGCTCGAGCGTGGCATGCCCGCGTGCGTGGCGTTTCCGATCACCACCGAGGCCGTCTCCGCGATCGTGCGCACCTGCAACGAGTTCGGCGTTCCCTACCTGCCGCGCGGCGCGGGCACGGGACTCTCGGGCGGCGCGACGCCGGTGGCCGGCGGCGTGGTGATCGAGTGTGCGCGCATGGATCGAGTGCTCGAGATCGACGCGACCAATCGCACCGCGACCGTGCAGCCGGGCGTGATCAACGAGCACCTCTCGCAGGTGGTGCGTCCGCTCGGACTCTTCTACGCGCCCGACCCGTCGAGCCAGTCCGCCTGCACGATCGGCGGCAACGTGGCCGAGAACAGCGGCGGTCCCCATACACTGAAGTACGGCACCACCAGTCCGCATGTGCTCGCGCTCGAAGTGGTGCTGCCCGACTCGAGCGTCGTGCGACTCGGGCGCCGCGACGGTCACGGGCACGGCTACGACTTGCGTGGCGTGTTCGTGGGCTCCGAGGGAACGCTCGGGATCGTGTGCGCCGCGACCGTGCGACTGGTGCCGTTGCCCGAGACCGTGTGCACCCTGCTCGGCGGCTTCGCGACGCTTCGCGACGCGTGCGCGGCGGTATCGGCGATCATCGCGCAGGGGATCGTGCCATCGGCGCTCGAGCTGCTCGACGATCGCACGATCGACGCGGTCGAGGCCTCCGTGTACGCGGCCGGCTACCCGCGCGATGCGCGCGCGGTGCTCTTGGTGGAGCTCGACGGCGTGGCCGTGGCGGTGGAACGCGAGCGCGAGCGGATCGTCGAGATCCTGCGCGCGCAACGCGCGATCGAGGTGCGAGTCGCGCGCGACGAGGCCGAGCGGCTGGCGCTGTGGCGCGGCCGCAAGGGCGCGTTCGGCGCGATGGGCCGGCTCGCGCCCGACCTGTACGTGCACGACGCGGTCGTGCCGCGCACCAGGCTTCCCGACGTGGTCGACGCGATCAACCGCGCGGCCGAGGCGCGCGGCGTCCGGATCGCCAACATCTTGCACGCCGGCGACGGAAACCTGCATCCGAATCTCAGCTTCGATCGGCGCGATCCCGAGCAGCTGCGCACGATCCGCGAGCTGGGTGGCGAGATCCTGCGCATCTGCATCGACGCGGGCGGCGTGCTCTCGGGCGAGCACGGCATCGGACTCGAGAAGCGCGACTACATGTGCCTGATGTTCTCGGAGGCCGATCTCGAGCCGATGCGCTGGGTTCACGACGCGTTCGATCCCGACGACCGCTGCAATCCCGGCAAGCAGATCCCCGCGCCGCGCGCCTGCGCGGAGAGCAACCCGCGCCAGCGCGGCTACGAACGCGTGAGCTTCTAGCCGTGGGCGACGCGTTCGAGGCGATCGTGGGCGTCGCGCACGTGGAGCGGCCTGCGCGCGCGCGGCTCGCGGGCGCGCGCGTCGACGCGATCGTGCGGCCGGCGAACGCGCTCGAGCTGGCGGCCTGCCTGCGCGCGGCGAGCGAGGCGAAGATTGCGGTCGTCGCCTGCGGCGGCGGCACGCGCCAGCACCTCGGCAACCCGCTCGACACCGAATCGTGTGTGCGACTCGAGCTCGGCCGCATCGCGAGCCATGTCGACGTCGATCCCGACGAGGGCATCGCGACGCTCGACGCCGGCGTGCGGATCCGCGAGCTCGAAGCGCGACTCGCAGCCTGCGGCAAGATCAGCGTGTTCTCGCAGCTGCCGGCGGATGGAAGCATCGGCGGCGCGCTGGCGGCCGATCCGTTCGGCCCCGACTGGACGCTCGATCGCAGGCTCCCGAACGAGCTGCTCGGTCTCGAGACCGCGCTCGCGAACGGCGAGCTCACCGCGGCCGGCGGGCGGGTCGTGAAGAACGTAACCGGTTTCGATCTGGTGCGGCTCTATTGCGGCTCGCTCGGGACGCTCGGCGTGATCACGCGCGCGACCTTCCGACTGCGCGCCCGACCGGAGTGCGAGCGGATCGTAGCCGCGCGCTTCACCTCGCTGGAGGAGGGCGTGCGCGTCTTCGCAAGCGCGTCGGTTTCGGCCGAGCCGGCGGCTGCCGCGCTTCGTCCCGACGGCGTCGGCGCGGAGCTGCTCTGCCGGCTGGTCGGCGATGAGAAGGCGGTCGAGCGCAAAGCCGCGCAGCTCTCCGGCGAGGGCGTTCCGCTCGAAGCGTGGCTGCGCGTGCGCGCGGCGCTCGCGACGCCGCCCGACCTCGGCCGTGCACGCGTGCGGCTCTCTGCCCGTCCGAGCGACGTCGCGACGCTCTGCAGAACCGCGACCGAGGTCGCGGGCGCAGACGCGCTTCGCGCCGTTTTCCCGCTGGCGGGCTCGATCGTGCTCGAGGTCGACGACGCGCGGCTTCCGCTCGTCAGCGCGGCCGCCGAGCGCTGCGACGCGCTATTCCTCGCGGAGCGAGCGCCGGGCGCAGGTCCTGCGCCGTGCGACGTGTACGGCGCGGCGCCGGATTCGCTCGCGCTGATGCGCGCCGTGAAGGCGCGCTTCGATCCGCAGCGCGTGCTGGCGCCCGGCCGCTTCGTCGGGGGGATCTGAGCGGTGTCGGACGCCGGTCTGCTCGACTACCAAGCGACACTCGACTGTGTGCACTGCGGGCTGTGCTTGCCGCACTGCCCGACGTACCAGGAAACCGGCCGCGAATCGAGCTCGCCGCGCGGCCGCATCTACCTGATGCGCGGCGTCGCCGAGCAGCGCATTCCGCTCGACGAGCTGGTCGTCGAGGAGATGAGCTTCTGCCTGGCCTGTCGCGCCTGCGAGTCCGCCTGTCCTGCAGGCGTGCGCTACGGACACCTGGTCGAAGGCATGCGCGCGGAGATCGACGCGCGTGGCGCGCGCGGCCGCGTGCGCCGATTCGTGGAGCGGACCGCGCTGCGCCGGGTCGTCGCGTCCAAGCGCGTGCTGCACGCCGTGACCGGCGCGCTCCGCCTGTACCAGCGCAGCGGCTTGCAGCGCGTGGTGCAGGCCTCCCGGCTGCTCGCGCTGGCTCCGCCGCTCGCGCGCATGGAGCGGATGCTGCCCGAGCTTCCCGACACGCATCGCGCGCCGCTCCTGATTCCCGCGCGCGGCGTGCGCCGCGGCCGCGTCGCGTTCTTCTCGGGCTGCGTGATGCCGGAGGTTTTCGGGCCCGTGAACGCCGCCACCATCGACGTGCTGTCGCGCAACGGCTTCGAGGTCTCGGTGCCGGCGGAGCAGGGCTGCTGCGGCGCGCTGCATCGCCACGCGGGCGATCCGGAGGCCGCCGATCGCCTGCACGCGCTGAATCGAGCGGCGTTCCCGCTCGACGGCGTCGACGCCCTGATCCTGAACTCGGCCGGCTGCGGCGCGTCGCTGCGCGACGCGGGCGACGCGCTCGCGCACAAGGTCCGCGACGTGACCGAGTTTCTCGTCGACGCGGGCCTGCGCGAGACGCCCGGGCCGCTGCCGCTGCGCGTGGCCTACGACGATCCGTGTCACTTGCTGCACGGCCAGCGCGTGGCCGCGGCGCCGCGCGCCCTGCTGCGCTCGATCCCGGAACTCGAGCTCGTCGACTTGCCCGGCTGCCGCGACTGCTGCGGCGCAGCCGGGATCTACAACCTGACGCAGCCGGCCATGTCGGCGCGGCTGCTCGAACGCAAGCTGCAAGCGATCCGGGACACCGCTCCGCAGGTCGTCGCGACCGGCAACCCGGGCTGCCTGTTGCAGATCGGCGCCGGCGTGCGCGCGGCGCGGCTGCCCGTCGAAGTGCTGCACCCGATCGAGCTGCTCGCGCGCGCCTACGCGAGCTAGCTCGCGTAGGCGCGGCGCGCGGGCAAATCAGTCGTAGAGCATCGCGTCGCCCGGCGCCTCGGGCAGGCGCACACGCGGAAACGCGGCCAGGCCGAGCGACTCGATGTCGCCGCGCAGCACCAGGTCGATCGGCAGGATGCTCTCGCGCGCGTTCACGAAACCGTGCTTCTCGTGCGTGCTCTCGTAGACCGCTTCGGAGCGCGCCGACGGGCGTAGATCCGGCCGCTCGACCGCGCCGAGCCGCGCCGAGGCGAGGAACGCATCGCGCGCGGGGTCGACGCTCGCGGTCTCGCGCGGGTCGCGCGTCAGGCTCGCGTAGCTGATCTGTTCGAGCAAAGCGGCGAAGCGCGCGAAATCCTCGGGCGGGATCTCGCGCAGCGCCGGCTCGTCGCGTCCTTCGAGCGGGATTTCGATCACGCTCTGGCCGAGCAGCACGACACCCGAATGCGCGATCTCACCGTTGCGCAGCGCGTCGTCGAGCAGCTCGGGATTGAGCTCGAGCGTGCCGGGCGCCCACAGCTCCGGATGCTCGACCAGGAAATCGTGGGTGAGCCGGATGCGTTGCGGCGTGACCGCTGACTTCTGAGCGATGAACTCGGTCTTGGCCTGCTGACCGGACTTCGTGTCGGAGTACGAGCGCGAAACCGCGGCGAGCAGCGCGAGCTTCATGTCGATGCGGCGCTCGTGCTCGGCGGACTTCAGCATCTGCTCGGCGATCTGCTCGCGGTAGCGCGCGACGGCCGCGGGATCGGGCTCGGGCAACGCCTGTTCGTGCCGCAGCGCCGCGCTCGCCTGGCCGCGCGCGTCGTAGCGCGACGCGAGATCCCGATCGACCTCCAGCGCGTGCTGACCCTGCGGACGCCGATCGGTGTAGCGTTCGCCCGCGAGCAGCACGCCATCGCCGAACTTCGGCGCCATCGACGGGTACTGGAGCAAGCGGATCGGGAACGTGAGCAGCGAGATGAAGAATGCCGGCACGTCGAGGAAGTACTCGACCGGCCGGGGCAGGTCGCGGGGCTTGGGGCCGGCCGCGTGTCGGCCGAGCGTGAGCCAGGCGAGTTGCGCGCGCCGGTCCGCGCCGATCGCGGCCTCGTAGTACGCGTACGGATTCTGCGCGGGATCGCGCAGGATCGCGACGGACTGGAGCGCGATGCCGTCGCCCGGCGCCGCTGCGCTCGGCACGCGCGCGAGCTCGGCGTAGAAGCCGTCCTCGTCGCCGCGCGCGAGCGGGCCGAAGCTCTCGATGAACGCGAGCTCGCCACCGACCGCTGGCGGCGCGCCCGCTTCGCGCCAGGCCGAAGCGCTGGACGCGACCGCGTCCGCGCGCTCGATCAGCGTTTCGCGCGCGAGCCCGGCATACAGGGCCTGCTCGTTCGCGTCGAGCTCGGGCGGCGCCGCGCTCGGCATCGCGAGCGAGCTGCGCACGCGCGCGTCGCGCGCCGCGAGCTCGGAGTCGGCGCCTTCGAGCAGCTCGGTGGCGCGCGCGCTGTCGGGCCGGCTCTGTAGCGCCCGTCCAGCCAGGATCCGCGCACGGCCGAACTCCCGCTTCTCGGTCGCGTCTTCCGCGCCCGCGAGCGCGCGCTCGTAGCGTTCCTCGCGCAGCTTCCCGCGGTAGTACTCGGCCCGCGCGGCGACCTCGGGCGCGCGCGGATCGTCGGGGTGGCGCTCGAGCCATTCGTCCCAGGCGCCGATCGCGCGCCGCTCGCGCACGCTGGCGCCGGGGAATTTGTACGCAGTCAGCAGCGTCGAGATCGTCGAGCGCACGCCCTCGAGCGGGTTCGTCACGCCGGTGAGCAGCAGCTTCGAGACCGGCTCCACCACGCGGTTCGCGATCGAGCCCGCCTTCCACTGCCGATCCTCGGCGATGTCCGCGTCAGCGCGCGCGAGCGGCTCGTTCGCGATTGCGCGCTCGAGCCGCCGTTTCAGGGCCGGATCGAGATTCGGCCGCTGCGCGAGCAGCTGCTGCGCGTGCGCCGGGAACGCGTCGCTGCCGTCGCAGCTGGCGACGACCTCGGCTGCGTTGTCGCCCAACCCCGAGCTCGGCTCACCGCGTTCGAGCCGCGCCTTGTCCTCGCCGTCGAGCGCCAGGCTGCGCGCGATCGCCTGGTCGGTGCGGCCCGCGAGCGCAGCGGCGGCGACGCGCGAGGCGAGGCGCTCCGAATCGTCGGGCAACGGCTCGCGCGCGGGCCGACCCTCGATCACAGGCTGCAGCTCGGCCGAGGTCGGCGCGCGCGTGCAGGCGTTGGCGCACAACAGCAGCGCACACGCGCAGGCGAGCCTAGCGCGGGACACGTTCTTCGTGGACCTGCAGCGTGAAGCCGAGGAACGCCTCGAGCTTGTGCTGACCTTCGAGCTTCTCGACCGCGCCGTCCTGCTGCGCGACCACTTCGTACACGCGCGTCGCCCCGTGCGCGTACTCGTCGAAGGTGGCCGGATCGAAGCCGAGCGACGGCGGCGGGAACTTCTGCGCGTAGCGGCGCGAGTACGCGGCGTACAGATCACCGAGCGCCAGCAAGTGGCGGTTGTGGTTCTTGCTCGAACGGTGCGCCTGCACCAGCGCCTGCGCGCGTTCGAGCGCGGCCGCCTCGTAGCGCGGATCGAGGGCAGCGTGCGCGGCCAGCGTCGAAGCATCCGCCGCGTCGACGCGTTCGAGCTCCTCCTCGACCACGAAGCGGTAGTGCGTGCTCGCGACCTCGCCGCGCAACGCCTCGAGCTCCGCTCGCTGGCGCCCGAAGGTTTCGTCGGCCGTTTCCGGCGTGGCGTCCGGCCCGGGCGCGAGCGCGCGTGCGCCCGAAAGCCGCGCGTTCACGTCGCGGCCCGAGCGCGCGGCGTCGGCGAGCTCGGAGTCGAGCTCCATCACGCGCGCGTAGTGGCGCATGGCCAGGTCGTACTCGCCGATCCGCTCGAGCGCGCGTGCCTTGGTGAACCAGACCACGTCGGTCGCGTAGCCCGACGAGAGTTTTTCCGGATGCGCGGTCTCCAGGCTCTCGAGCCGCTCGAACGAGACGCGGAAGACGTTCTTGCCGGTGTAGTCGCGCGCGGCGGGAAAGCGGTACGTGTCGTCGTCGACGTGCAGGCGCACGACCGCGACCACCTCGAGCAGATCCTGCGTGGGCGCGAGCGCCTTGGGCGGCTCCGGACTCGCGCATCCGCTCGCGAGCACGGTGCAAGCGCAACCCAGCGCTGCGAGCCGCGCCCGCGCGGCGCTCAAAGCCACCTCCGAGGGGCGCTCAAAGCCGCGCCGTCTGCCGCGCCGCCAGCAGGTTGAGCATCTTCTCCGTGGCGATCACCGCGGCCGCGAGCTGGTCCGAGTCGACGCCGATCGTGCTGAACGGCTGTGCGCGCGCGCTGGTCTGCCAGCTGATCAGCGTCTCGACCAGCGCGCCGGTTTTTCCGCCGGGCGGAATGCGCACTTTGTAGTCGACCAAGTTGGGCAGCTTCAGGTCGAAGCTGCGCACCGCCTTGGCGAGCGCTTTCATGAATGCGTCGTAGCCGCCGTCGCCGGTCGCGGACGCGGTCGCGAGCTTGCCGTGGTAACGCAGCGACACCGAGGCGTTCGGCAGGCCGTCGCTGGCCGAGTGGAACTCGTAGCGCTCGATCCGCACCAACGA
Source organism: Deltaproteobacteria bacterium (assembly GCA_031396695.1). Lineage (GTDB taxonomy): Bacteria > Myxococcota_A > UBA9160 > SZUA-336 > SZUA-336 > VGRW01. Next base: position 27,650 of record JANNLG010000016.1, on the reverse strand, counting down.
CTCCGCGGGCGTCTTCAGCACGTCGGCGATGATCAGCGGCAGATCTTCGGGCGTGACGTTGTGCTTCTTGTCGCCGAGCTCGACGATGCGCCGCAACACCAGGTCGCGTTTCTCGGGCGGCAGCTTGATGCCGAGCGTCTTCAAGTTCTGATCGACCGAGGCCTTGCCGGCCATCTTGCCCAGCGCGTAGCGGCGCCGCCGTCCGAAGCGGCCGGGCGAGAGCCGCGTCGCGTACAGCTCGCCCTTGGCGTCGCCGTCAGCGTGGATGCCGGCGGTCTGCGTGAACACGTCGCGCCCGACCACGGGCGTATTGTCCGCGATCGTCTTGCCGGAGAGCGTGGCGACGATCTCCGAGACGGCGACCAGTCGCCGCTCGTCGACGCCGGTGCGGAACGGCGTCAGGTCGTGCAGCGCGGCCACGACCTCGGCGAGCCGCGTGTTGCCCGCGCGCTCGCCCATGCCGTTCACGCTCGTGTGCACGCCGCGCGCGCCGGCCGCCACCGCCGCCAGGCAGTTCGCGGTCGCCAAGCCGTAGTCGCCGTGGCCGTGATACTCGAAGTGGATGTCGGGCCAGGTGCGCGTCATCAGCCCCACGTAGCGCGTGACGTCGTCCGGTGTGAAGACGCCCAGCGTGTCGGGCAGGTAGACGCGCTTGACCCCGAGGCCGGCCATGTTCTGCACGTGGCCGAACACGTAGTCGAAGCTGTCGCGCACGCCCTGCGACCAGTCCTCGAGGTACACGTTCACCACCAGCTTGCGCGAGCGCGCGTAACGGATCGTCTCGGCGATCTCCTTGAAGTGCAGCTCCGGCGTCTTGCGCAGCTGCCCCTCGCAGTGCCGGCGCGAGCCCTTGGTGAGCAGGTTCAGCGCGCCGCCGCCGTGGCTCACGATCCAGTCGACCGACCGGCGCAGGTCGACCAAGCCGAGGATCTCGACCCGATCCGCGTAGCCGTTCTTGCGCGCCCAGCTCGAGATGCGCTTGACCGCCTCGACCTCGCCCTCCGACACGAACACCTGCGCGATCTCGATCCGGTCGACGGCCACCGCGTCCAGCAACAGGCGCGCGAGCTCGAGCTTTTCCGCGGGCGCATACGCGACGTTAGGCGTCTGCTCGCCGTCGCGCAGCGTCGTGTCCATCACCTGGATCAGGGGGGAGGGCATGGAGGCAAGGCTAGCCGGTCAGATGGCCTCCGGCTCGGCCTCCTTCTTGGCGCGCGCGTCGTGCGCTTTCTTGGCGCCGAGCAGAACCGGCATCACGCGGTCGAGGTCGTCCTGCGTCCACAGGTGATCGGTCTTGAAGTCCCGGATCAGCGCGGGCTGCTGCATGATCGCGACCTGGCCGCGGCTGATGTGGATGATCTGGCTGGTGAATTCCTGCGCGGCTTCCGAGCACAGCCAGGAGGCGACCGGCGCGATCTGCTGCGGACCGGTGAGCGGATTCTCGGGATCGACCTCCGCGCCGCGTCCCTGCATGAGCGGGATCGTCATGCGCGTGGCCGCGCCCGGCGAGATCGTGTTCACCGTGCAGCCGTACTTCGCGAGCTCGAGCGCGAGCACGCGCGCGAAGCCGGCTATGCCAGCCTTGGCGGCGCCGTAGTTCGACTGCCCGAAGTTCCCGAACAGGCCCGACACCGACGAGAAATTGATGATCCGGCAGCCGCGCCGGTTGGTCTCGCGGATGTAGCGCGCGAACGGCTGCGTGCAGCAGAAGTGGCCCTTGAGGTGCACCGCGATCACGGTGTCCCAGTCGCTCTCGTCCATGTTGAAGATGGTCTTGTCGCGCAGGATGCCGGCGTTGTTCACCAGAATGTCGCAAGCGCCGAAGGCGGTGATCGCGGTTTGGAAGATGCTGAGTCCGCCGGCCATGGTCGCGACCGAGTCGTAATTCGCCGCGGCCTTGCCGCCGAGCTTCACGATCTCGGCGACCACGTCGTCGGCGACGCGGCCTGCGCCGGTGCCGTCGGCGTTGCCGCCCAGATCGTTCACCACCACGCTCGCGCCGTTGCGCGCGAAATCGAGTGCCATCTCGCGGCCGATACCCCGGCCCGCGCCGGTCACGATCGCCACTTTTCCGTCCAGAACGCCCATCGCCAAGTCCTCCCCGGTCGTCGGGGCATTCTACTTCAGTCGGATTTGGGTTTGCGGCCGCCGCGGCGCTTGCGCAGCTCCTTCTTCTCCTCGGGCGAGAGCTTCTTCCAGCGCTCGCGGAGCTCCTCGCGCTTCTCGGGCGGCAGCTCCTGCCAGCGCTTGTAGCGCTCGCGCGTGGCTTCTTTCTTCTTGGGCGAGAGCTTCTGCCAGCGCTCGAAGTTCTTGCGCACGCGCTGCTGCTCTTCGGGCGGCAGCTTCTCGAATTCGCGGTGGCGCTCGCGCAGCTTTTCCTTCTGCTCGGGCGAGAGCTTCTGCCAGCGCTCGCGGGCCGCTTCGGTCCGCTCGTCGTCGTCGGCGCGTGTGCCCAGCGGCAGCGCCGCGCTGGCGAGCGCCAATGCGCAGAAGACGAGGAAAGCGCGCCGATTCATCAGGCCTCGCGCTCCACGAGCTCGAGCGCAGGCGGCGCCGTCATCCCTGGTCTCCGTCCCAGGCCTCGAGCTTGTCGACGACCTCGATCAGGTCGAGATCGGGATCCTCGAGCAGCTCGAAGTCCTCCCCGTTCGCGACGATCTGCAGGTCGATGTCGGGTTCGGCCGGCCCGCGCAGCGCGAGCACCAGCGCGATCGCGGTGGCCGCGGCGCCGCCCAGACCGAGCGCGAGGCGCCGGCCGAAGAAACGCTCGCGCCAGCCGACGCCGGCCGGCGGATCCTCGTCGCGCGCGACACGCGCCCAGAAGCGCGCCTCGAAGTCGCGCGGCGGCTCGATCGGAGTGAGCGACGCCAGCGCACCCGAGAGCTGGCGCTGGGCCGCGAGCGCGGCGCGGCAAGCCTCGCAGCCGGCCAGGTGGGTCTCGAGCTCGGCGCGTTCGCTCGAACCGAGCTCGTCGTCCAGGTACGCGAGCAGCGTCGGACGCCGTTCGGCGCAGGTCATTTCGCGCCCTCCTCGCCGAGCTCCGCGAGCAGCGTCTCGCGCGCACGGTGGATCAGACTCTTCACGCTCGAGACGGTCGTGTCGAGCGTCTGTGCGATCTCCTCGTAGGCGAGCCCCTGCTCGCTGCGCAACAGGAGCGCCGCGCGCTGGCGCTGGGGCAGCTTCGCGAGCGCCCGTTCCAGCCGGACCCGCATCTGCTCGGCCTCGAGCTTCTCGTCCGCCCCGGGCGCCGGGTCCGCCGAGCCGAGCTCCTCGAGCGGCGTCTCGCTCCGCTCGTAGCGCCGGTGCGCGCGCGCGAGCTCGTTCAGGCCGAGGTTGTGCGCGATCCCGAACACCCAGGTCGAGAAGCGGGCCTTCGGCTCGTAGCGGTCGGCGGCGTTGTAGATGCGCACGAACACGTCCTGCGTCAGCTCCTCGGCGCGGGCGCGGTCCCGCACCAGCCTCGTGAGGAAGGTCAGTACGCGGGGGGTGTAGCGGGCGAAGAGCGCCTCGAACGCGCGCCGGTCGCCATCTCGAAAGGCCAGCATGAGCCGGGCGTCGTCGTCAACCATTCACCGCCGCACACCCCCGACCGTCCTGCATCGGGTGCAACCGGCCGTGTCCGCTCGGGTTGCGCGGCCCGCCCGGGTCAGCCCGCGAAGGCGGGCTTGATGAACTTGAACCAGGTGGCGATCAGCAGCCCCACCGTGGAAAGGCCCAGGAACGTCATCGTGAGGCTCATCATGCCCCAGCAGATCATCGCGCCGAGGCGATCTTTGGCGCGCAGCGGGAGGATCGCCTCGATCACGAAGGCGGCGACGATCATGGCCAGCATGACGACGAAGATGAAACCCACGGGCGTCTCCAGTTCGGTGTGCGGCCGAAGTAGACCACACGCCCCTGCGCAGGGTCAAAGGGTCGACGCGGTCGTGCGGATAAAGCGCTCGACCTCGCGCACGAAGGCGTCGGGTTGATCGAGGTTCAGGACGTGGCCTGCACCGGGCAGCTCGATGCGCACCGCCCGCGGTAACTTCGCTGCCATCACGTGCGACGCGCGCATGAAGTTCGCGTCCCGTTCGCCGACCAGCACCAGCGCCGGCAGGTCGATCTCGTGCAGCACGTCGACCAGGTTCGGCACCGGGCCGGCCACGCCGCGCGCAAAGCACTGCAGGCCGGCCACGCTCGCGCGCAGGATCCCGCGCCGCGCTTCGGCGGCCAGCGGCGATCCGGGCTCGAGCCCGAGCAGCTCGGCCTGCGCGCGCGAGCCCTCCAGGTACTTCTCGAGCCCGACCTCGCCCATCTTCTCGGCGGCGCGCTCGAGCATCGCCTGCCACTGCGCCAGCGCTTCGGGGTTCTTGAAGCCCGGCCCGGTATTGAAGAGCAGCAGCGCCTTCACGCGTTCGGGCTGCGCGCGCGCATAGGAGAGCGAGATGATTCCGCCCACCGAGAGCCCGGCGACGTACGCGGGCGCGCCGTCGGCCGCGGCGTCGTGCACGCGGCGCAGATCCTCGACGACCTGCGCGAGCGTGTAGCGCGCGGGCTCGTCGGGCGCGTCGGACAGGCCGTGGCCGCGGTAGTCCCAACTGATCACGCGCGCGAAGCGGGCGAGCGCTGCTTCCTGCCCCGCCCAGTGCAGGTGCGACGAGAACGACGCGCTCGAGAGCAAGAGCGGCGGCCCCGAACCCTCGGCGCGCCAGAAGATCTTCGCGCCGTCGCTCGACTCGACGTACGGCACTACACCTGCTCCATGCGGGTGCGCAGCGCGCTCGTCATCTGCTGAAGCTGATCCTTCATGGGCGCCTTGATCGTGAACTCGGGCACCAGCGCACGCGTGCTGCCTTCCATCGCGATCACGACGCGCGTCGTCTCCGGGCTCACCGCCGCGAGCGAGATATTGCCCTCGAGCGAGCGCCAGACGCGGCCGTCGCAGATCTTCTCGAAGCGCATTCCCCCGCCGGGCCGGCTCTTGAACTTGAAGCGCACGGTGGTCTCGGCGCCGAGCGCGCTGACACGCGTGCGTGTCTCGCGCACTCCACCCGCGTTCGAGACGATCTGCGTGTCGGGGAAGAGCGACGTGATGGTCGCGTCGCTCTCGAGCACGCTCGCGCAGGCCGTGAGCGGCCGGCGCACCACGAACTCGTTCTCGAACTTCATGGCGGGGACTCCTTTGGACTTCCCGTCGCAAGCATAGCCGAGGCGGAGTTTGCGACGCGGCCGGGGAGCGGGATAGCCTGCGCTCCGTGAATTCCCCCGAGCCCGGCTCCTTCTCCGACGTGCGCCCGTGGACCGTCGACCCGTCGCGCATGGCCTGGCGCGCCGGGATCGAGCAGGTGCGCGCGCGCACGCTCGCGAGCCTGCCCGCGTTGGTGCGCCGTCGCCGCGTTCCGCCGCTCGGGCGTTTTCTCGGCGCGGGCGCGCGGATCGGCACGGCGGTCGCGCTCTGGGCACTGCGCGAGCGCGGCCGCGATCCGGAGGTCTCTCGCGCGGGCCTGTCGCGCCGCCTGCGCCTCGCGTTCGAGAAGCTCGGCCCCGCCTACATCAAGCTCGGCCAGATCCTGTCGTCGGGGCGCGGCTTGTTTCCCGAAGAGCTGGTCGCAGAGTTCCGCTCGCTGCGCGACAAGGTCCCGCCGGAGCCGTTCGAGCTCGTGCGCAAATCGGTCGAGGCCGAGCTCGGCCGCCCGCTCCACGAGGTGTTCGAGAGCTTCGACCCCGTCTGCCTCGCCTCCGCGTCGATCGCGCAAGTGCACGCCGCCCGCCTGCGCACCGGCGAGAACGTGGTGGTGAAGGTGCAGCGCGCCTCGGTCGAGCGGCTGGTGGCGAAGGACATCCGCGCGATGGCCTGGATCGCGCCTTACCTGGTCGGCCGGATTCCGATCTCGGCGCTCGCGAATCCGCCCGCGCTGGTGGAGCTGTTCGCGGAGACCATCTCGGAGGAGCTCGACTTCCGGCTCGAAGCGGAGAACATGCTCGACATTGCGCGCGTATTGCGCGATTCCGGCTCGTCGGTCGTGATCGTGCCGCGCCCGCATCCCACGCTCGTGACGCGACGCATTTTGGTGATGGAGCGCGTGGAGGGCTTCGTGATCGACGAGGCGCCCGCCATGCGCGAAGCCGGCATCGATACCGAAGCGGTGCTGCGCGCGCTGCTGATCTCGTTCCTGGAAGGCGCCATGATCCACGGCGTCTTCCACGGCGATCTGCACGGCGGAAATCTGTTCGTGCTGCGCGATGGGCGGGTGGCGCTGCTCGACTTCGGCATGACCGGCCGCATGGACGACGTGCAGCGGCTCGCGTTCCTGCGCATGATGGTGACGGGCGCGATGAACGACGTGCGCGGACAGCTCGCCGCGTTCCGCGATCTCGGCGCGCTGCCCGCCGACGCCGACATCGAGGCGCTCGTGCGCGTGTTGAAAGCCGACGAGGCGCCGCGCGATCCGACGCTGATGACGGGCGAGGAGCTGGTCGCGGAGATCCAGACCATGCTGAAGGGTCTGCTCGCGCACGGCGCGCGCCTGCCCAAGCACCTGATGCTGTACGTGAAGAACATGATCTTCCTGGACGGCGCGATCGCGCAGCTCGCGCCCGACCTCGACCTGTTCGCCGAGGTCACGCGCATCTGGGGCCACTTCGCGAGCCAGCACGGCGAACGCATCGCGCGCGAGCTCGGCTTCGACCCGGGGCTCGGCAGCATCGACCTGACGGGCATGAAGGCCTCGCTCGGGCTCACGAGCGAAGTGGAATCCCTGACCCACCGCGAGCTGGTCGCGCGGCGCGAGAAGGTGCGAGAGCGACTCGAAGAGGCCGGCGCCGCGCCTCGCCTCTGATCGGCCGATCGAGCGCCGTCGGCGTGCGCTACGATGGCCCGGTGATCGTGCGCTCGCTCCCCGCGCTGATCGGTTGCCTCGCACTCGCGTCCGCGCGCGCGTACGCGGCTCCGCCCGACGACCTGTTCGCGCTGCAACAGGTGAAGATCGCAGAGGGCCGCACGGTCGCCGCCGAGCTCGGCGACTTCGACGGCGACGGCCGCACGGACCTGTTGCAGATCGTGTTCGAGGGCGTGCCGCCCGCGGAGAAGCGGCTGATCCGCTTGTGGACACAGGGGGAGGACGGCGAGCTCTCCGCCAAGCCGGTGTACGAAATCCCGGTTCCGGACGACAGCGCGGCGTACGACGTCGGCGATGTGACCGAGCTGCCCGGCCAGGAGCTCGTGCTGCTGCGCCCGCAGGGACTCGCGATCCTGTCGTTCGCGAATCCGGCGCTGCCGCGCCGCGATCTGGTCGTCGACGGCTCGACGCTCGTGCCGAGCGAGGACGAGCGCGGGCTCGATCGCCTGCACATGGTCTATACCGAGTTCGGACCCGAGCCGTGGCTGCTCGTGCCGATGCTCGCGCGCACCGCCTTCCTGTCGCCGACTGGCGAGACGCGCGCGCTGCTCGACGCGGGCGCGCGCGCCAACTACTTCCTGCCACCGCGGCAGGGGCCGCTGCTGGTCGACAGCGACATCCAGCTTCTGCTCGACGTGCCGCGCATCGCCGTCGGAGACGTGAACGGCGACGCGAAGGCCGATGTCGTGAGCCTGGGCCGGCACGCGGTGCGCGTGTTCCTGCAACGCGAAGACGGCAGCTTCGCCCGCCCGCCGAATCGCGAGTACAAGCTCGCGCTGATCTCGGAGCGCGATCACATCCGCGGTTCCGGCGCCGTGCGCGGGGACGCGCGCGACGTGTCGGGCGACGGAAAGCTCGACCTGATGGTCTCGCACATGTCCGGCGGCATCACCGACGCGAAGTCCGAGACGCGCATCTACCTGAACCGCGACGGTGTATGGGACCTCGCGAAGCCCGACTTCGTCTCGGCGGTCGGCACGGGCTGGGGCGCGGATCAGCTCGTCGACATCGACAAGGACGGACGGCCGGAGCTCCTGCACGTGGCGATACCGTTCAGCGTGCTCGAGCTGGTCGAGGCGCTGGTCACGCGCTCGGTCGACGCGCAGATCACCGTCTACAAGGCCGACGCGACGGGCTTGTACTCGAAGGAGCCGTGGTTCGAGCTGAAGCTCGAGATGGGGATCAGCTTCGATACCGGTCGCCCGAACGGCTTCCTGCCGACGGGCACGTTCGACATGAACGGGGACGGCTTCGACGACCTGCTCACGCCCGGCGACGGCAAACAGGTCGAGATCTGGCTCGGCGGCGTGAAGGGCATCGCGTCGGATCTGGCCGGGCGCCAGGACCTGCCGGCGAACGGCCGCGTGCGCGGCGGTGACTGGAACGGCGACGGGCTCGCGGATCTCCTGCTCTACGATCCGCGCATGCCGCGCACGCCCGTGGTGATCGCGACCAATCGCGGACTCCTGCCCGGAACGCTGCCGCACATCAGCTCGAACAAGGCCGGCAAGCCGGCGCCCTGAGCGACGCCTCGCGCGGCTAGCGGATTTCGATCCAGTACGGCGGCAGGTAGGCGAGCGCGCCCTCGAGCGGCAGCCAGTCGAGCGCGAACGCGAACGGCAGCTCGGCGGGCAGAAGCGTCTGTAGCAGCCGATCGCGCAGCACGTCGCCGCGCACGAGCTCTCTCACCTGCTCGGTCGCCGAGCGGGGCGCGGGCAGGATCAAGCGCACCGGGTCCGGCTCGTTCTCGATGCCGGCTTCCTTGCGCGCGCGCTCGACCGCGGTGCGCAGTCCACCGATCTCGTCGACGAGCGTGCGCGCGAACGCGTCACTGCCGAGCCAGACGCGGCCCTGGCCGAGCGCGTCGACCGCCTCGGTGGAAATGCCGCGGCCCTCCGACACGCGCGCGAGGAAATCGCGGTAGCTGGCGGCGATGAAGCTGTCGGTGCGCGCCTGCTGTTCGGGAGTGAACGGCCGATCGCTGCCGCCGACGCCCGAGTACGCGCCGCGTTGAATCACCTCGGTTCCGATCTCGAGCTTCTGGTACAGGCCCGAGAACGATGGACGCAGCATGTACACGCCGATCGAGCCGGTCAGCGTCGCGGGTTGGGCCACGATCGCGCTCGCGCCGCTCGCGATGTAGTAGCCGCCCGATGCCGCGTAGTCGGCCATCGACACGACCACGGGCTTCTTCGCGCGCACGCGCGAAACCGCGCGCCAGACTTTGTCGGAAGCCTGCGCGCCGCCGCCCGGCGAATTGATGCGGAGCACGACGGCTCGGATCTCGTCGTTCTTGGCCGCCTCGTCGAGCGACTTCACGGTCTCGTCCGCGGCGAACACGTTCGAGAAGCCGCGGCCGCGCTCCTCGACGATCGTGCCGTCGCCGAAGATCAGCGCGATCGTCGGTCCGCTGCGCAGGCCGAGCGAGGTCGCGTCGACGCGCAGGTAGTCGTCGGCCTCGAGCTCGTTCGCGCCGGCAAGGCCGGCCTGCTCGAGTACGGCCTGACGATCGGCGACGCCGTCGGCGAGCTTCGCGGCGACGAGTTCGTCGGGAGTTCCCGGGGCCTGTTCGATCAGCGCGCGAACGTCGACGGCTTCGAGGCCGCGCCCGGCGGCGATGCCCTCGACGATCTGGCCGTAGATTCCGTCGAGTAGCGCGTCCGTCATCTCGCGCGCCTTCGGGCTCATCTCGCGCGCGGCGAATTGCTCGACGGCGGACTTGTACTCACCGACGCGCGCCACCTGCCACTGCACGCCGAGCTTCTCGAACAGACCGCCGAGAAAGATGTACTGGCCGGAAATGCCCGCGAGCGGCGCGAGCGAGGCGGGCTCGATGAAGATCTTGTCCGCGGCCGCAGCCAGGTACAGCTCGCGCGTGGCGTTCAGACTGGTCTGGTCGACCAGCGCGATCACCGGCTTGCCGGCGCCGCGCACGCGCGAGAGCGCATCGCGCAGCTCCTGGATGCGCGCGTAGCCGACCGCGAGCGGGCGCACGTGCACGAGCACGCCCTTCACACGCTCGTCCGCGACGGCCATGTCCAGGAGCAGCAGGAGCGACGGCAGCGCCGGTCCGCGCGCCTGCCACTGACCGAGCAGATCGCGCGCGGGCGACTCGTCGAGCTCGCCGCCGAGCTCGAGTACGAGCACCGCGTTCTCCGGCACGCGCGCGCGCGCCGACCAGAGGGACGCCGCGATCATGCCCGCGACGGAGAGCGCCAGAAACCAGAGAAGCGGACGCCGCATGCGTTCCTTTATAGCGCTAGCGTCGCGCTACGCCGGAACACCTATCGGTCCGCGTTCAGCGGGTCCGCAGCCGTGGCTCAGCTCCGGCGGGACCTCGACGTGAGCAGCGCGCCCGCGCAAAGCGCGAGCAGTCCGAACAGCGCCGGCTCGGGCAGCGGGTGGTTCACGAGGCTCTCGCTGCCGCCGGTCGCGAAGCCCTGCACGTGGATGCCGATGCGCAGCGTGCCGTCGCCGAGCTCGGCGAGCAGGTCCGCAAAATCCTGGCCGCCCTGCAGCGTGAAGCGGATACCGAGCAGCTCGCCGGGATTCACCCCGTTGGGCTGCGTGGGCGGGTTGGAGTCCGCGTTGAAGCCCGCCGTGGTGTTGAAGTCGGGGTCCGCGTTGTTGCCGGCGGGCAGGTTTCCGGGCGATGCGCCTTGGGAGAAGTTCACGATGCCCGGCGCGACCAGATCGTTGATCACGACCGCCAGCGCGAGCAGCGAGCCGTCGTCGAAGTAGACGTCGGTGATCGACGAAGCGGACGGGCCGCTGTTCGAGAACGTGAACAGCACCTGGCCGCCGCCCGCGTCCGTCACGTCGACGCTGAGCTGAGCCTCGCCGATGGCGCAGTCGCCCGCGAGGTTGCCCGAGATGCAGCCGAAGCCGAGCACGGCGGCACGGGCGGGATCTGCCGCAAACAGCAAGGTGGCAGCGAGCGCAAGCGTCCCAAATCGCAACATTTCCCCTCCCCAGATTCAGAATCCGCAGCCGTAGCCGAACCCGCATTCTGAGGGGGATCGGCAACGGGAGTCCAGGGAAATTTCCTACTGGTTGCGCGGGCGGATCAGGCGAAGCAGCGAGATCTCGCGCGAGCAGTTCAGGCGCACGGGCGGGCCGGCGACGCCAAGTCCGCGATTCACATACAGAAGCGCACCGGTGTCGGGGTCGCGGAACAGGCCCCGGGTCCAGCGCGAGATCAGCCTTGAGACGTTGTGATGAATGGCCGGACCGGGCAGGGCGATTTGCCCGCCGTGGGTGTGCCCGGCCAGCGCGAGCGGAAAGCCGAGCCGGGCGGCCTGCGCGAACCAGCTCGGCCGGTGGATCAGGAGCACGCGCGCGAGCTCGGCGGGGATCTCGCTCGCGAGCCGCTCCAGTGCGTCGTGCGTGGAGTCGCGATCGTTCCAGCCGTGGCCCGGGTCCTCGACTCCCGCGAGTGCGAAGGCGCTGCCGTCGACCTCGACGCGCGCCCACGCGTTGCGCAGCAGCCGGATCGAGGTCCCGCTCTCGAGTCCGCGCGCAACCGCGTCCGCTCCGGTGTAGACATCGTGGTTGCCGAGCACCGCGTACACGCCGTGACGCGCTTCGAGCGCGGCCAGCTCGCGACAGCCCTCTTCGATGTAGCGCGGATCGAAGTCGAAGATGTCGCCGGTGATCACGATCAGGTCGGCTTCGAGCGCGTTCACGCGCGCGAGCAGCCGGCGCAAGAGCGGCGCGCGAAGCTGCATGCCGATGTGCAGATCGGAGATCTGTGCGATGCGCAGTCCAGCGAGCGCGTCGGGCAGTCCGCGCAGCGGCAGATCGAGGCGCTCGACCTCGACGCGGTGCTGGCCCACGAGCCAGCCCCAGAACATCGAGCCGAAGCCCACCGCAACCGCCGCGCCTCCGCTCGCGAGCAAAAGCGTTTCGCCGGCGGGTGGGTGCAGCCAGGCGAGCGGCGCGATCACCAAGAAGGCGAGCGCGAGCGGCGGTCCGCTGATCAGCGCGCCGAGGCTCCCGACCAACCAGAATCGTCCCAGCCGGTAGCCGCTCGAGGTGCGGCGCGCGAACACCGGCAGCAGCGCGAGCGTCGCCACGTTCATGACCGCGAGCGCGCACGTGAGCACCGCTCCGCGCAGCAGCCCGAGGCTGCCGCCGGTCGCGGCGCGCACGAGCCACTCCGTGATCAGCGCCTCCGAGCCCGCGAGCAGGAAGAGCGCCGAGTAGCGCGCATTGCGCAGCGCCGCGCCGAGCGCGCGCCGGATCACGTCACCCATCATCGCCATCGTCGAGAGAGTCTCCCGCAACCCGCGGCCACATCAAGCACGCGCGTCGTGTGCGGGCGAGCCGGGCTCGACGCAGAGCGCGAACAGCTCCGAGTCGGCCACTTCGCCGCGGCTGTCCGCGACCGTTTGGAAACGCGCGAAGGCGCGCGCTAGCGACGCCTCGGTCGGGCACAGTCCGAGCGCGCGCACGCGCGACGCGAAACCCGCGCGCCCCGAGAGCTTGCCGAGCACGATCTCCGTGCCCACGGGGTGGCCGATCTCCGCCGGGTCGATCGTCTCGTAGGTCTCGCGCAGCTTCAGCACGCCGTCCTGGTGGATGCCGGAGGCGTGGCGAAAGGCGTTGCCGCCGACGATCGCCTTGTTCGGCGGGACCGCGATGCGCGCGTGCCGCGCGACCGCTTGCGAGAGCGCCCAGATCCCGCGCGTGTCGACGCCGGTCTCGACGCCGAGCGCTTCACCGTGCACGCGCAGCGCCATCACGACCTCTTCGAAGGCGGTGTTGCCCGCGCGCTCGCCGAGCCCATTCACCGCCAGCTCGACCTGGCGCGCGCCGGCCGCGATGGCCGCCAGCGAGTTGGCGGTCGCCATGCCCAGATCATCCTGGCCGTGGAACGACGCGACCACGCCCGCCAGCTCCGGCACGCGCGCGAAGACCTCGCGGAACATCGCCGCGACCTGGTCCGGCCGTGCACACCCGACGGTGTCGGGCAGGTTGATGGTCTTCGCGCCCGCGCCGATCGCGGCGCGCGCCAGCCGCGCGATCAGCTCCGGCTCGGAGCGCGTCGCGTCCATGGCGCTGAACTCGACGTCGTCGGTGTAGCCGCGCGCGTGCGCGACGGCGTTGCGCGCCATCTCCACGACCTCGTCCGCGCCGCGCCGCAGCTGATGGGCGAGGTGGATATCGGAGCTCGACAGGAACACGTGGATGCGCGGCCGGCGCGCTCGCCGCAGCGCGAACCAGGTGGTGTCGATCTCGGCCGGAATCGCGCGCGCGAGCCCGCAGACCGTGGCGCGCTGCACGCTCTCGGCGACCGCGCGCACCGATTCGTGCTCACCGGACGACGAGGCCGGAAAGCCCGCCTCGATCACGTCGACGCCCATGCCGTCGAGCAGACCGGCGATCTCGACCTTGGCGGACTTCGAGAAGAAGACGCCCGCCGCCTGCTCGCCGTCGCGCAGCGTGGTGTCGAAGACCACGACCCGCTCGCGACGCATTTCTGTGGAACCGTTTCCGCCTGACATGGTTGACCTCCTTGGGGAACTCCGCCGCCGAGCGGGCCGAAGGAGGTCGCGGGCGCGTCCCGCGGGCACAAAAAAACCCCTCCGGCCGGTTCGGCGGGAGAGGTCCGTTTCTCGCTATGGACCGGTGCTCAGCCTCTGAGCACCCGGTGGACCCCGCCCGCCCCGGTAAGACCGAGAAGAAGAAGCGCGCTGTGGGTCGGGTGGATCACGATTCGCCCACGTTACGGACGCGCCGTGCGCGCGTCAAGCCGAGCTTCAGAATCGGTCCGACGGCCAATAGGTGAAGAGCGGTCCACCGACCAGCGTCTCGAGCAGCGCGCGGTCGGGCGTGCCCTCCGATGCGCCGGCCAGCCGCGCGAGCAGCGGCCGGTCGAGCACCTGCCACATCGGCGAAGGATCCTCGCCCGGCGCGCTCTCGAGGCCGAAGCCGCGCAGCGCGTCGCCGAGCTCCGCATCGCGCACCAGCGGCACCGGCAGGCGATGCGCGGCGGGCGTGAGCGCGGCGAGCAGGCGCGCGAGCGCGCTCGCGCCAGCGGCTGCGCGTGCGTACTCGAGCACGCGCACGCGTCCGCCGAAGCTCGCGGCGCGCGCGTAGGCGACGAGCTCGCCGCCGCGCTCGGCCACGCGGAAGTCCTCGTGCGGGGTTCCCGCCAGGCGCAGCTGTCCGTCCCAGTAGCGCGCGTCGCGCACGGTCGGGCCCGACAGCGGCTCCGTGTAGGTGTCGTAGAGCGCCTTCACGCGCTGGAGATCCGCGGTCTCGAACGCGCGCAGTACCGTGCCGTCGTCCAACGCCGCGAGCGCCGCGTGCGGCGAGAGCTTGAACAGCCGCGTCGACATCTGCTGCCAGCCGAGCGCCTCGTAGAACGAGAAGCGGGCCGCGAACAGGAGCGAGAGCGCCATGCCGCGCTCGCGCATGCGCTCGAGCGCCTGGCGCAGGAGCTCTGACGCGAGACCCTTCCCGCGCGCGGAGGCGTGCGTGGCGACGCTGCCGATGCCCCCGAGCAGCACGCGCTCGTGACGCAAGCGGATCGGCCGCTCGAAGATCTGCACGCACGAGACCGGCACGCCGCCGTCCAGCGCGAGCAGCACGTCGGAGTAGGAGAACACGGGATCGAAGTCCATGAAGCGCTCGAACAGCTCGCGCACCGAGAACGCGTGCTCGAGCAGGTCGAGCACGGCGCCGCGATCCTCGCGCCGCATCTCGCGCATCTCCATGCGGATGATCCTAGGCGATGCGGCGGCTGAGCGCGTCGCAGACGCGCGCGGTGAAGTCGACGGTGCCGAGTGATCCGCCCACGTCGCGCGTGGTCTTGCCGGTCGCGATCGAATCGAGCAACGCCTCGCGCAGCGCGACCGCGTACACGGCGTGACCCGCGTGCTCGAGCAGCAGCGCGAATGCGAGCAGCGCCGCCGTCGGGTTGCACACGCCGCGGCCCGCGATGTCGGGCGCCGTGCCACCGGCCGGGTCGAACAGCGCCACGTCGATCTCGCCCGACTTCGCGAACGAGTAGTTGCCGCTCGCGCCCAGACCCATGCTGCCGATCAGCCCGCAGGCCATGTCGGAGAGGAAGTCGCCGTACTCGTTCAGCGTCAGCACCACCGAGAAGTCGCGCGGGCGAAGGCAGATCTTCGCGAGCAGCGCGTCGAACAGCTCGACGCGGTGGGGCACGTCGGGGAACTCAGCTGCGACCTCGCGCACGATCGCCTCGAAGAAGCCGTCCGTAGCGCGCTGGATCGTGTGCTTGGACGACGATGTCACCGACAAGCCGTGCGCACGCGCGAACCGGAACGCGAAGCGCGCGGCCTCGGTGCACGGCCGCCGCTCGATGATGCGCAGCGAGACCGCCACGTCGTTGCCGATCCGCTGACCCGGATCGTCGTAGGTGCCGCCGACCGCCACGCGCACGATGTCGAGCGCGAGCTGCTCCTTGAAGATCGACGCGACGCCCGGGATCGAGTGCACGGGCCTGTGGATCACCGACAACCCGAGCCGAGAGCGCAGCACGGCGTTCGGGCTCTCCTCCGCCGTCACCGTCGGATACTTCAGGCCGAGCTTCGTGCGCGCGAGCGAAGTGACGACCGCGTCGTAGGCGGCGCTCGCGTCGCGGCGCCGGCTCTCGAGCGACAGATCGACCGGCTCGAACGCGATCTCGAGCGGCAGGCGCTTCGCCACCGCGTGCACCGACTCGCGCAGCTCCGAACCGATTCCGTCCCCGAGCAACTCCGTGATCGCCAGCGTTTTCATGGCGCTTGTCATCGACACGCTAGACTCGCACAAGGAGGACCGCATGTCCGAGCTTCGCGCGATGTACCAGCAGGCGTTCGACGCCTTCGTGAAGGGTGACTACGAGGCCTCGGTCGCCGCCTATCAGCGCGTGATCGAGCGCGATCCGCGCTTCGGTCTGGCCTACCAGGGCCTGGCCGAGGTCTACAGTCGCCTGAACCGTTTGGACGATGCGATCGCGACGATCCGAAAGGCGATCGAGTGCGATCCCGACGAAGCCCTCTTCCACACCAGCCTCTCGCGCTTCCTGCAGCGCCAGGGTCGCATCCCCGAAGCCGAGGAGGCGTCGGCGGTCGCTGCGCGCATGAACGCGAGCCGCTGAGCGGGCGACGCCGGTGAAGGCGCTCGCGCTCGCGGCGCTGGTCGGCGTCATGCACATCCACCACGAGCCGTCGCACGACAGCGACGCCAGCTTCGAGGCCGTGCTCGAGGCCGCGGGCCTTGCGGGCCTCGACTTCGTGGTGCTGACCGACCACGTGGACGTCGACGAGCCGGGCCCGATTCCCGGCGCGGAGCACGCAGGTCTGCACACCGCGCCGAACGGCCGGAAGCTGCTGGTGCTGGTCGGCGCCGAGTTCGCGTCGCGCGACGGCCACCTGTTGGGCTTGCAGATCGTGAGTAGCGTGCCGGCGATCGGGCGCCCGGGAAGCGACGTGATCGCCGAGATCCACGCGCAGGGCGGCTTCGCGGTCGTCGCCCACCCGTTCTCGCACGGCGGGTGGAGCGACTGGGACGCCGACTTCGACGGGCTCGAAGTGCAGAACAACGCGTCCGACTTCGCGCGCCTGTCCGGACCGCTCTTGCCGTACCGCGTGCTGCGCTTCGGCTTCGCGCGCGAGGCGCAGCTCGCGGATCTGTGGGTCCGGCCGACGCGCGAGCTCGCGAAGTGGGACGAGCTGCGCAGCGCCGGACGGCGCGTGACGGGCTTCGCGGGCGCAGATGCACACAACAACGTGTCGCTGCTCGGCTGGCAGCTCGATCCGTACCTGCAGATGTTCCAGGGCGTGCAGACCGTCTGCCCCGACGGGCCACTCGAGCCGGACGCCATCTGGGCGCAGCTTCGCGCGGGTGCGTGCGCGATCCGCTGGCGCGTGTACGAGCCGCGCGCCGCGGAAGCCGTCGAGGTGCGCTCGCCCTCGGGCCGCGTGGAGCTCCAGCTCGACGGTGGCGAGCGCGTGCTCGAGCTGCGCAATCCGCCTCGGGATCCGCCGCTATACTCGGCGCCGTGAAGACGATCGACCTGCGCAGCGACACGGTCACCCAGCCGAGCGCTGCCATGCGCGAGGCCATGGCGCAAGCCGAGGTCGGCGACGACGTGTACGGCGAGGATCCGACCGTGAACCGGTTGCAGGCGCTGGCCGCCGAACGGCTGGGCAAGGAAGCCGCGCTGTTCCTGCCCTCGGGCACGATGGCCAACCAGATCGCGCTGCGGACGCTCTCCGAGCCCGGCGACGCCGCGATCGCCGCGCGCGACGCGCACATGGTGCTGTACGAGTCCGGCGGCGCGGCCGCGCTCGCCGGCGTGCAGCTGGTGGAGATCGGCGAGGGCGGCCGCTTCGGTCCCGAGGCGCTACGCCAGGCGGTGTACCCGGCCGACGACCACTTCGCGCGCACGCGCGCCGTGCTGATCGAGAACACGCACAACCGCGCGGGCGGACGGGTGTTTCCGTTCGACGAGCTGCAGCGCGTGGCCCAGGCCGCGCGCGCGCTCGACTTGCGCATGCACATGGACGGCGCGCGACTCTTCAACGCCGAGGCCGCCACCGGAATCGCCGCCGCGCGCTGGGCCGAGCCGTTCGATACGGTGAGCTTCTGCCTGTCGAAGGGGCTCGGCGCGCCGGTCGGATCACTTCTGGTCGGCTCGCGCGCGTGGATCACGCGCGCGCACCGCTTCCGCAAGCAGCAGGGCGGGGGCATGCGCCAGGCGGGCATCCTCGCCGCCGCCGGCGTGTACGCGCTCGAGCACAACACCAAGCGCCTGGCCGACGACCACGTGCACGCGCGCCAGCTCGCGGCCGGGCTCGCCGAGCTTCCCGGCGTGATCGTGCCGGCGCCGCCCGAGACCAACATCGTGCTGTTCCAACGCGCGAACGCGGCTTCGTTCAGCGCCGCGCTGCGCGCGCGCGGCGTGCTCGTGAACCCGGTGTCGAGCGACGCGCTGCGTGCGGTGACACACCTCGATGTCGGTGCGGCCGAGATCGACGCGGCGCTCGCGGTCATGCGCGAGCTGCGAGCGTGAGGCGCGAAGCCGGCCTGCGCTTCGAGTGCACGATGTGCGGCGAGTGCTGCACCGCGCGCGGCGAGTACGCGCACGTGTACCTGAACGCGGACGAGGCGCGCGCGCTGGCCGGCGAGCTCGGGCTCCGACTGCCCGAGTTCCGCCGCCGCTACACCTTCACCGACGAGTTCGGCTGGACGCAGCTGCTGTTCCAAAGTGAAGCCTGCGTGTTCCTGGAGCCGGGCACGAACCGCTGCACCGTCTACGGCGCGCGACCCACCCAATGCCGCACGTTTCCGTTCTGGCGAGACCTGGTGGTCGACGGCCGCTGGACCGACGACGCGCGCAAGCTGTGCGAGGGCGTCGGCAAGGGCCGCGTCGTGCCGGCCGAGGACGTCGAGGCGCGCATGGTCGAGATGGAGCTCGCGGACGAGACGTGAGCCGATGGTCTGGCTATCCTCGGCCGGGCAATGACTCGACGGCGCACACCGCCCCCCGGCGTGGACTCCTGGAATCACGTGTCCGCGCGTCTGCGTGAATCCGCGCAAACACGCAGGGATCTTCCGACCGACCGCCAGCGCGTGCAGCAAATCGTGCTCGAGCTCGCGGGGCGCGTGCAGGGCCGGCGCGTGCTCGACATCGGACCGGAGGCGAATCCGCTCGCTCGCGCGCTCGCGCAGCAGGGCGCCGAGGTCCTGATCGCGCGCGATCCGCTCGAGCCCGTGACGCCCCTGCGCGGACCGTTCGACGTGGTGACCGCCGCACACTGCATCGACGACAGCGCGGATCCGGAGGCGACGCTGCGCGCGGCAGCGAAGCTCCTTCATCCGCGCGGGCGGCTGGTGCTCGCGATCGGTCACCCCTGGCGTCGCGTTCCCGACGGAGCAGCGCCTCACCCGGCGCTCGCGACCCTGCCGTCGCTGCTCGCGGCGCTGCGCTCCGCGGGACTGCGCCTGGTCGATGCGGTCGAGCCCGATTCGACGCCCGTCACGCCCGAGGAGAAGCCTGAGCCGCGCTACCTCGTGCTGCTCGCCGAGCGCACCGGCCGCCGCACGCGCAATCGCGGCACGCGAGGCTGAGCGAGCGAGATGCCCGGCGAGCGCGTCGAGTTCGCGAGCAACGGCACCAAGGCGCAGGGCTATCTCGCGACGCCCGCCAGCGGCAGCGGCCCCGCGCTGATCGTGATCCAGGAGTGGTGGGGACTCGTCGCTCACATCAAGGCGGTCGCCGATCGCTTCGCGTCGGCGGGTTTCGTCGCGCTCGCGCCCGACTTGTATGGCGGCGAGACTGCGCGGCAGCCCGACGAAGCGGGGCGGCTGATGATGGCGCTCGACATCGAGCGCGCCTTGCACGATCTGGACGGCGCCGTGCGCTATCTGCTCGCGCGGCCGGGCGTCACGCCCGAGCGCGTCGGCGTCGTGGGCTTCTGCATGGGCGGACAGCTCGCGCTGGCGGCCGGCTGCGAGAGCGCGAGCGTGGCGGCGGTAGTCGACTTTTACGGCGTACACCCGAATGTGACGCTCGACTTCCGGACGCTGCGCGCGCCGGTGCTCGGGCTGTTCGGCGAGCGCGACGCGTTCGTGACCCCGGACGTCGCGCACGCATTGGAGCGGGCGCTCGGCGAAGCCGGCGCGGCCGTCGATTTCCACATCTATCCCGACGCCGAGCACGCGTTCTTCAACGACACGCGCACGGACGTCTACCACCCGGAGGCCGCGCTCGATGCCTGGACCAAGACGATCGATTTCCTGCACGAGAACCTCGCCTGAGCTGTCGCGCCGCGAGCTTCTGCTCGCCGGCGCGTGCGTGCTCGGCGCGGCGGCGTTCTGGCCGCGAGACGCGTTCGCCGCGGACGAGCCCGCCTGGCTCGCGGCCGCCAAGGTCAGTCCGCTCGTGTACGTGTCGCCGCTGCTGAAGGACGGCAAGGAGAGCCGCTGCCACGGCGAAGTCTGGTTCTTCGTCGACGCCGGTGACGTCGTGCTCGCGACCGCGACCAAGACCTGGAAGGCGCAAGCGCTGGCGCTCGGCCGCGATCGCGCACGCATCTGGGTCGGGGACTTCGGACCGTACTCGAAGTCGCCCGAGCAGGTCGCGAAGGCGCCGAGCTTCGTGGCGACCTGCAGTCTCGACAAGGGCCGCGCGGTCTTCGATCGCCTGCTCGCCGCCTACGCCGTGAAGTACGCCGACGAGTGGGGCAAGTGGAAGCCGCGCTTCGAGTCGAGCTACGCGGACGGCTCTCGAGTCGTCCTCCGCTACAAAGCGGGGCCCGGCGCGGCCTAGCCGCGCCACCCGCACTTCGTTCGGCTTCGCCTCACTGCGCGCTTCGCTTGCGCTGAACGCGTACTCGCGTTTTACCGCGGCTTCTCGGTTTCGCGGTAGCTGATCGCTTCGGCGACGTGCGCGACTTCGATCGCGTCTGCGTGTGCGAGGTCCGCGATCGTGCGCGCGACGCGCAGGCTGCGTACGAATGCGCGCATCGACAGGCCGAGCGCGCCGACCGCGCGTTCCAGCAGTGCGCGCGCGCCCGGATCGAGCGCGCAGTGGCGAATCAGCACCGCCGCCGGCAACTCGGCGTTGGTGGCCCACGGCTCGCTCGCGTAGCGCGCGAGCTGGCGCGCACGCGCCTCGCGCACGCGCGCGAGTACCTCGCGGCTGCGCTCTCCGCCGCGGCCGTCGCGCAGCATGTCGCGCCACGGCACGGCGGCGACGGCGACGTGCAGGTCGATCCGATCGAGCAGCGGTCCAGAGATCTTCGCGCGGTAGCGCGCGACCTCGGGCTCGAGGCAGCGGCACTCGCGCGCGGCCGAGCCGCGCCAGCCGCACGGGCACGGGTTCATCGCCGCGACGAGCTGGAAGCGCGCGGGCAAGCGCACGCTGCCGTGCGAGCGCGCGATCCGGATCTCGCCCTCCTCGAGCGGTTGACGCAGCGCCTCGAGCACGTGCCGCTTGAACTCGGGCAACTCGTCCAGGAAAAGCACGCCGCGGTGCGCGAGCGAGATCTCGCCGGGGCGGAGCGGCCGACCGCCGCCGCACATGCCGGAGTCCGACGTGCTGTGGTGCGGCGCGCGGAACACCGGGCGATCGAGCAAGCCCGCGCGGCCGAGCGTGCCCGCCGCGCTGTGGATGCGCGTCGCCTCGAGCGCGGCGTCGAGCTCGAGCGGCGGCAAGATTCCCGGCAACCGGCGCGCGAGCAGTGTCTTGCCGCTGCCCGGCGGACCGACCAACAGCAGGTTGTGCGCGCCCGCGGCGGAAATTTCGAGCGCGCGCTTCGCGCTCTCCTGGCCGTGCACGTCGGCGAGGTCGAAGTCTTCGTCCGCGCGGCGGGCCGCGTCGGCCGGCGCGCGCGGCGACTCGAGCGCCTCGCCGTCGCGCAGCCAGCGAAGCACGGCACCGAGATCCTCCGCGCCGAGCGCCGCGACGCGCGACGAGAGCGCGGCCTCGGCCAGATTCCCGCTCGGCACGACGACCTCGCGGATCGCCGTTCCGTCGCTCGCGCCGAGCATCGCGAGCACGCCGCGCACGGGCCGAAGGCCTCCGTCGAGACCGAGCTCGCCCATGAACAGCGTCGCGCGCAGGCGTTGCTCGTCGACCTCGACGCGAGTGCCGGCGATGCCGACCGCGATCGGCAGATCGAGCGCGGAGCCGACTTTCGGCAGGCCCGTCGGCGCCAGGTTCACCGTCACGCGGCCAGGCGGGAACTCGAGCCCCGCGTGGCGGAACGCGGCGCGAATCCGATCGCGGCTCTCGTTCACGATGCGGTCCGCTTGGCCGACGATGTGAAAGGCCGGCAACCCCGCGCCCGCTTCGACCTCGACCGACACGCGGACGCCGTCGAGCACGTGAAGCGTCGCTCCGTAGACGCGCACCAGCACGTCGACCTCGAGCGGGACCGAGTGAGCGTGCCCTTCTATGTCGCGCGCGCGCCGACTTCGTGACGTGGGACTCGCACCGTTTCGCGCGGTACGATGGCGGCGATGACGAGCGGCGAGTCCGAAGCGCTCCTGCGATCGGTCGAGGATCTGCGCGGCGAAGTCTCCGCGATCCGGGAAGACGCCGATCGCCTGCGCCGGCTGCCCGATCCGATCGCGAAGGCGCTGGCCGAGCGCAATTTCTACCGCGTGCTGCTGCCGCCCGCGCTCGGCGGTCTGGGCGCGGATCCGATCACGTACCTCCGGATGGTCGAGGCATTCTCCGCGATGGACGGTTCGGTCGGCTGGAACTTCGCGATCGGCGGCGGGTCCGCGCTCCTGGCCGGATTCATACCTCCGCACGTCGCGCGCGAGCTGTTCGGCTCGCTCGACTCGTGTACTGCGGGCGCGGCCGCGCCCACGGGCACCGCGCGAATCGTCGAAGGCGGCTACCGCGTGAGCGGACGCTGGGCATTCGCGAGCGGCATCCACCAGAGCACCGCGGTGATGGCGGGCTGCATGCTCGTGCAGGGTGACCCGCCGGTGCCGGTCACGAGCGGGATCCCCATGCGCCACTTCGTCGTGCCGCGCGCGTCCGTCACCGTGCTCGACACCTGGCACGTCGGTGGCCTGCGCGGCACGGGCAGCACCGACTTCACGATCGACGACGTGTTCGTGCCGGACGAGCGAAGCTTCCTGATGTTCATGGGCCCGCGTCTGAACGACGCCGAGATCTTCGGCCTTCCCTCGACGTTCTTCGGTGTAGCGCTGGCTACCGTCGCGCTCGGCATCGCGCGCGGCGCGATCGAGGCGTTCGTGGAGCTGGCAATCGACAAGCGCCCGATGATGACCTCGAGCTTGCTGCGCGATCGGCCGGCGGCGCAGTACGACGTGGCGAAGGCGGAAGCGCTGGTCGAATCGTCGCGCGACTACCTGTTCGAAGGCGTCGCACAGATGTGGGCGAAGGTGGTCGCGCGCGACAGCGTCGAGCTGCCGCTGCGCGCACGCGTGCGCCGCGCGCAGAACTACGGCGCGGAGAGCGCGGCGGAGGCGGTCGCGCTCTTGTATCGCGCCGCGGGCGGAAGCTCGCTGTACGAGCGCTGTCCGCTCGAGCGCTGCTTCCGCGACGTGAACGCCGCGCTCGGCCACATCACGCTGCAGCGCGGAACTCTCGAGGATGCGGGCCGCGTGCGCCTGGGCTTGAAGCCGAACGGGCCGATCTTCTGAGAGCCGCGGCCCTTCTGCTCCTGGTATTCGCGCTCGGCTGCTCCGAGCGCGCGAGCGAGTCGCGATCCGCGCCGCCGGCGCCCGCCTTCGACGGCGCGCGCGCGTTCGCGGATCTGGAGGCGCTGGTCCGGATCGGACCACGGCCGGCCGGCTCGCCGGGCGCGGTGCGCGCGCGCGAGCTGATTCGCGAGCGCCTGCGCCAGGCGGGCTGGCCGGTCGAAGAGCATCCCTTCGAAGTGACTCGGCCGGGCGATGCGCCCGTGCCGATGGTCAACCTGATCGCGCGCCGCGGAGGCGCGAGTCCCGAGCGCTTGCTGCTCATCACGCACTACGACACCAAGGACATTCCGGGCATCGCATTCGTCGGCGCGAACGACGGCGCGTCTGGCGCGGCGGTGCTGCTCGAGCTCGCGCGTGTGCTCGCCGCCGCCGAGCTGCCGCTCACCACGGAGCTCGTATTCGCCGACGGCGAAGAGGCCTTTGGCACTTCGATCACGAACGAGGACGGTCTGTACGGCAGCACCGCACTGGCCGAGCGCATGCAACGGGACGGCAGCCTCGCGCAGCTTCGCAGCGTGATCCTGGTCGACATGGTCGGCGATCGAGATCTGAACCTGGTTTCCGATCTGGGCTCATCAGCGCTCTTGCGCGAGATTTTCGCTCGCGAGGCGCGCGCGCTCGGCCAGGGCGGAATCGTCGACCCGAGCGCGATCATGGCGGTGGTCGACGACCACACGCCGTTCGCGAGTCGCGGCGTCGAGCACGTGCTCGCGCTGATCGACTTCCAGTTCGGCGCGCGCGTTTCGCCCGGGCCGCTCTGGCACACGGCGGGCGACACGCTCGACGCGGTCTCCGCCGCGAGTCTGAATAGCGTCGGAAGCGTGCTGGTCGAAGCCGTGCGCGCGATCGGGGCGCACTGGCGCGACGTGAGCGCCCCTCGTGCGCAGGGAAAATAGCCGCCCTACACTGCGCACCGCTCTTCGCGCAGCACTTTGCGCAGTGAAAGGAATGCTCAAATGCGAATCTTCCAGAAGTTGACGACCGGCGTCGCGCTGCTCGGCCTGACCGCCACGTTCGGCTGCGCCGAGGGCGGGCTGCTCGACACCAAAACCAAGCAGGGCGCGGTGGTCGGTACGCTGGCCGGAGCGGCCGCCGGCGCGGCGATTGGCGGCAAGAAGCACCGCGCGGGCGGCGCGCTGATCGGCGCCGCCGCAGGCGCGGTCGCGGGTGGACTGGTCGGCAACTACCTCGACAAGCAGGCCAAGGAGATCGACGCGATTCCGGGTGCCGAGGTCGAGCGCCGCGATGACGCCCTGGTCGTGAACTTCGAGGGCGGGATCCTGTTCGACACCAACTCCTCGTCGCTCCTGCCCGGCGGCTTCGACCGGCTGCGCACGCTGGCGCAGACCGTGAGCAAGTACCCGAAGGAGCGCTTGATCGTCAAAGGCCACACCGACTCGCAGGGCGACGACCGCTTCAACCAGAAGCTCTCCGAAGAGCGCGCCAACACGGTGCGCAACTTTCTTGTGTCGGAGGGCGTCTCGTCCGCGCGTGCCACCGCGGTCGGGTTCGGCTCCAAGATGCCGGTCGCGACCAATGCCACCGCCGAGGGCCGACAGCAGAACCGACGCGTCGAGATCGAGATCCGGCCCGACGAAGAAGTGATGCAGAGCGGCGACGCACCGCAGTAGGCAGCGAGTCATGGTGAGCTCTCTTCGTCTGCCGTTCGCGGCAGATGCGCTCGGTCTAGCGCTCGCGGCCGCGCTCGCGGCGCCGTCGCCGCACGCGCGCGCGCAAGACGCGAACGGCGTGCAGATCGAGATCCGCTCGCCGCGTCCGGGCGAGACGATCCGCAACAAGACCGACATGGCCCCGCTCGCCGGGGTCGCGATCGCGGGCGAGCGGCCGACCGCCTTCGAGGTGATCGTCGTGATCGACGTCTCGGGCTCGACGGAGTACCCGAGCGGCATCGACGTGAACGGCGACGGCGTGCTCGGCGAGACGCAGCGCTCGCCGATCTCGTCTCAGCCCGACACCGCCAACACCGATCCCGCGGACTCGGTGCTCGGCGCCGAGATCGCGGCCGCCACCGCCTTGCTCGACGGACTCGATCCCACGCGCGTGCACGTGGGCGTGGTTTCGTTCTCGGGCGAGGTCGATCCGATCACGCAGCGGCGGCTCGGACGCGGCAACGACGCGCTGCTGGAGCAGGCGCTGACGCCCGACTACGCGGCGGTGCGCCGCGCGCTCGAGGCCGTGCTGCTGCGCGGGCCGAACGGCGGCACGAACATGCAGGCGGGCGTGAAGCTCGCGCTGCGCGAGCTGGCGGGGCTGCCGGGCGCGGTGTCACGGCCGCGGCCGCAGGCGAAAAAGGTGATCCTGTTCCTCACCGACGGAAAGCCCTCGCTGCCCTTCGGCCTCGCGAACATCGAGGACAAGGAAGACATGCTCGCGGCCATCGACGCCGCGCAGCTCGCCAAGGTCGCCGGCGTGATGATGAACGTCTACGGCCTCGGCCCCTCGGCGATCGACTACCCGGTGGCCGCGACCGAGATGGCGAAGGCGACCGGCGGTCTCTACACGCCTGTGCGTCGCCCCGGCGACATCGTCGCGCTGCTCTCGGGCGTTTCGTTCGCCAACGTCGAAGACGTCGTGGCGGTGAACCTGACGCTCATGGAGTGGGCGGGTCCGAACGACATCCTGCTCGCGCCCGACGGCTCGTTCCAGGGCTTCGTGCCCGTGCGCGCGGGCGTGAACCGCATCCGCGTCTCGGCGCTGGCGTCGGACGGCACGCGCGGCTCGAAGGAGTTCGATGTCGAATTCGCGCAGGCCGCCATGAGCGACCTCGAACTCTCCGCGGAGCGCGACCGGATCCGGCAGCGCAACAAGGAGATCCAGCTCCGGCTCGAGCGCGAGCGCCAGAACGCGTTCCGCAAGCAGGAGCGCGAGCGCGTGCTCGAGATCGGGATCGAGAAGCCGGGTGACGCGCCGAAGACCGGTCCCTGAGCCCCTGGCTCAGTTCAAGAGCGACTGATCCGTGACTTCCTTGCGCACGAGCTTGCCCTTCTCGTAGAAGGACGTGACGTCGACCGAGCCGTCGCCGTTGCTGTCCTCTTCCTTGCGCACGATCACGACCTTGGCCGGATCGTTGCCCTCGAAGAACTCCCAGACGTCCGTCTTGCCGTCCTGGTTCTTGTCGCGCTCGATGCGGAGCGGCACGCCCGAAGCCTCGAAGTAGGTGCGCGATTCCATGACACCGTCGAGGTTCGCGTCCTCGATCTCGACCTCGCGAACGCCGGCAACGTACTCGACGCGGCGGTCGACCTTTCCGTCCGCGTTCGTGTCGTGCTCTTCGAACACGACCACGCCGGCCTGGTACTGGAAGAAGCCGTCGCGCTGGCCGTCGAAGTTGCGGTCGACCTCGACGCGCGTCGCGGTGTCGTTTCCGTCGTAGATCAGCCAGCGGTCGGGCTTGCCGTCCTGGTTCGTGTCTTCCTCGCGCGAGGCGAGTCGGCCGTCGGGCTGATAGGCGTTCTTCGCGTCGAGCGAGCCGTCGTAGTCGGTGTCCTCGGAACGCGACAGCGTCTGGCCCGACTTCTCGTCGATCGCGATCACGATCTCGGGCCGCCCATCGCGGTCCGCGTCGAGCGTCTTCTGGATCTCTTCCTGCTTGCCCTTCTTCACGGTCGTGGTCTCGAAGATCGAATCGGGGATGTCGCGCTGGCACGGCCGCGCCGGAGCCGCCGTGGGGTTGCTCGGGTTCACGGCGCCTTCGCAGTCGCGCGCCTCGTCCTCGAGCGTCTCGTTCAGCTCTTCCTGCTTGTTGATCGCCGCGAGCAGCTCTTCCTGGCGCTTCAGCTCGGCCTCGATCTCGGCCTCGAGCTCCTTCTGCTTCTCGACCTCTTCCTCGACCTCGTTCTCCAGCTTGTCGTCGGCGCCGCCGTCGGGTGGCCCCGCAGGAGAAGAGCGTCGGCCGGACTCGAAGGGCACGTCGCCGGTGACCACGCCGTAGATTCCGAACAGCGCCGCGCCGGCCAGTGCGCCAATTCCGGCGCCGACCTGCGCGCCGATCACGGCGCCGATGATCATGCCCTCCAGGCCCGCTTCGGCGCGGCGCGCGACGGCGTTCTGGCGCCTGCGCTGAGCTTGGGTCGTCGCAGCCTTGGGCCGCTGCTCGGCATCCGGGTCGGCCGCGGGTTCGTCGCCCGCGGTCGCCTCGCCGCTCGTGTTCGCTTCCGCCTGGGTCGGGTCGAGCGGCGGCGGCGGCTCGTCGCCCGGATCGCTGCTTTCGGCCTCCGGCGCGGGCGCGGTCGCGACCGGCTCGGACGCGGGAACCGGAACGGGCTGCGACGGCGTCGCGCAGGCCAGCGAGAAGCACAGCACGCCGATCAGCGCGAGCGATGCGGCATCTCGGCTTCGGCTGCGATTCATTGGCTGCATCTCCGGGACTTCGCGGCACCCGCCGACGCTCTGCACTCGAGCTACGACGCGAGGCGACGCTGCTCGATTCTAGCTCGACCTTGTCATCTGGCGACGGGTCCCTGCGCGCAAGCCGGCTCCTTCCCTGCATCGGCTGGCGGACTTGCGTGCTTGAGAGGGGCCTTGGACCCAGGTTGACATCCGTGA
>JANNLG010000255.1:0-2638 GCA_031396695.1 Deltaproteobacteria bacterium | reverse complement strand
GGCTTTTTGTCCCCGGTGGGTGGAGGTGTCGGCCAGGCTCGGCATTGGCGCGCGGGGGCTGCGAGCCATTGGGGTGGTTTGCGGGGGGGGCGCGGGCCGGTCCGCGCGCCGGGACCCCTAAGACCTGAAGGCGCCGCCAGCGCCGAACACGAATTCCGCGAAGCGCTCGCCCATGCGCGCGTAGCCGGCCGCGTTCGGGTGCAGGCCGTCGGGCAGGTCGGCGACGTCGGCCTCGCCGAACAGGGCGAGCCCGTCGAGCGCGTGCAGATTCGCGTCGCCGAGCGCGCGCCGCTGCTCGACCAGCTTCTCGATCAGGCGGCGAATCCGGCGCAGCGTGAGGCTGCCGGCGCGGATCTCGGGCGGTCCCTCGACGACGCGGAAGGTCGTGCCCTCGCGCAGCGTGGGGCCCGGATGCTCCTCGGCGACCGGACACAGGATCGGCGACACAAGCAGGATCGGCGTCGTGGGCTTGCGCTCGCGGATCGTGTCCAGGAACGAATGCAGCGCGGGCACGAACGTGCGCTCCTTCAGCGAGTCCGCGTTCACCACGTTGATGCCGACCTTCGCGCTGATCAGGTCGATGTCGAGCGCGGCGATCGTGCGCGCGACGAAGCCGTCGAGGTGGCACTGACCCGCGAGGCCGAGCGACAAGAGATCGACTCCCGCGAGGCGCGCGGCGACCGCGGGCCAGACGCCAAGCGGGCTCGCGGCCTCCATGCAGTGACTGATCGAGCTGCCGTAGTGCGCCCAGCGCGGGCGCTTCGAAATGCGCGGCGCGACCTCTGCGCCCGACTCGACGCGCAGCGCGCGCAGCTCGACGGCGGCCGCGTGCGGCAGCCACAGCGCGATCTCCTTCATGCCGGGCGCGAGCCCGTCGAAGGCCAGCGTGCGCGGACTGCCGGGCTCGAGGCGCGCACCCGGCGGAGACTTCGCGAAATCGAGCACGATCGTGTTGCCCGCGCTCGTGCGCTGTGATTCCGCGTGCGCGCCGTCGACCTCGAGGTCGAACGAGATCGGCGCGCGCGCGTCGCCCTCGAGCCGGATGCCCGTGACCAGCGCGTCGAGCTCGATCCGCCGCGACGTGGTGCGGAACGCGATCCTCACGCCCGAGGTCATCTGCACGATCATGTCCATGAAGGCATCGGGGATCTGCGGCGCGGTCCAAGCGGGAAGCCGTCGCGGCGACACACCGGTGGCCGAGCGGCGCAGCTCGAGCGCCCCCACGACCTCGACCGGACCCCCCTCGAACGGCAGCTCGACCATCGTCTCGGCCAAGTCACTTCTCCTTTCGAAAGCGAGCCGGCATCGGCGGCCAGCGGCCGATGCCGCCCTGCTCGGCGAGCATTCCCGTCAGCGTCCGCTCCGTGTGCTGCGAGCGCCAGGTGAGCATGGCCTGCGCGTGCGCGAGTACGACGGCCGGATCGCTCACCTCCGTGCGCCAGCTCGGATCCGCCGTCAGATCGAAGCAGCGGTGCGAGCCGTCGCCGAAATGCACGTAGGCCGCGGTGTCGCTGCGCAGCACCGCCAGGTGCTGGCGTTCGAGGCGGCGATCCCAGGGCCAGGCGTGCGGCCCGTGCGGAATGCGCGTGAAGCGCCAGTCGAACTCCCAGTGCGCCTCGTCCCGCCACCAGGGCGGTGACTCGCCGCGCAGAAACGGTGTGAGCGGCAGGCCGTCGCACTGCGCGGGCGTGTCGATGCCAAGCGCGTCGCAGAGCGTCGGGAACACGTCCACGTTCTCGGTGAAGCGAGTCACGACCGAGCCGTGTGTCTCGCGCTGTCTCGGATCGCGCACGATGCCGAGCACGTGGTACGAACCCTCGAAGAAGCCCGACTTGCCGATCAGGCCGTGGTCGCCGAAGTCCTCGCCGTGATCCGACGTGACGACGATCCAGGTGTCGCTCCAGAGCCCGAGCCGTTCGAGCGCTTGCCAGACGCGACCGAGCTGGTGGTCGACCTCGCTGATCATGCCGAGGTACTGCGCGCGCAAAGCGCGGATCGCGTCGTCGCCGGGCGGAGCGGCGGTCTGCGGGTGCCGCATCAGGCCTTCGTGCAGCGGGTGCCGGTTCGCAGCCGGCGCGATCGGAAGCGGAATCGAAGT
The DNA here is from genome assembly GCA_031396695.1 of Deltaproteobacteria bacterium. Lineage (GTDB taxonomy): Bacteria > Myxococcota_A > UBA9160 > SZUA-336 > SZUA-336 > VGRW01. Next base: position 540 of record JANNLG010000255.1, on the reverse strand, counting down.
CGGATCGTAGGCGTGCGCGAAGCGCCCCGCCGCCGCGTAGGGTGGGTGCGGCCGGAAATAGCTCGCGTGCGCGAAGAACGGACCGCGCTGGTGTCCGAGCCATTCGACCAGGTGATCGGTCAGGAACGACGACGCACTGTGTTCGAGCGGCCGTTCCGATTCGAGCGCGAGCGCCTCGTCGGCGTCGGCCGGCTCGGGATAGCCGAGCTTGCGCAGCCACTCGAGCCAGGCCGCGTGGTCGCCGTTCAGCTCGAGTGCGACGTCGAAGCCCGGCAGCACGCCCTCGTAGCTCGACAGCCGCGGATCGTCGGGCCCGGTCGCCTCGCGCGGGTCGATCGCCTGATCCGTGTAGCCGAACAGCGTCGGAGTGTAGCCCGCTCGCCGCGCGGCCAGCGCCAGGTTGTCGAAACGCGCGTCGAGCGGGGTGCCGTTCGCGACCACGCGGTTGTTCAGCTGATACGTCCCGGTGTACAGGCACGCGCGGCCGGGGCTGCACGGCGACGACTGACTGTAGTGCCGCGCGAGTCGCACGCCCTGCGC
>JANNLG010000221.1:0-2570 GCA_031396695.1 Deltaproteobacteria bacterium | reverse complement strand
GCGCAGGTCCTGCTCGCGTTCTTCCGCGCGCGGCCCGGAGCGCTCGGCTGGTCGCCTCAGGACGCGGTGCTCTACTTCACCACGTCGGAGGCGCTCCTGATGGTGGTCGGGGTCTTTCCCGACTATCGCTACAACCTGTCGGAGCGGATTCGCACGGGCGAAATCGTGACCGACCTGGCGCGGCCGATCGCGCTATTCTGGCGCGACGTCGCGGAGCGCTACGGCACCGCGCTGTACTACGGGCTGGCTCGCTTTCCGCCCGTGTATCTGGCCGGCATGCTGCTGTTCGGAGTGACTCCGCCGCTCCAGCTCGAGATGCTGCTGTTTCCGCTCTCGCTCGTGCTCGCGATCGGCGTCTCCGCGGGTCTCTGGTACATCGTCTGCTCGTCGGCCTACTTTCGGGACATCGCGAACGGCGAGCTGACGGCGCTGATGTTCGCCAACACTCTGCTCGGCGGGATGGTCGTGCCGCTCGACTTCTACCCCGACTGGCTGCAGGCGATCGCGAACGCGCTGCCGTTTCGCGCCACGCTCTACACGCCGGTCGCGCTCTTCTCGGGCAAGCTCGCGGGCGGAGCGCTCGCGTTCGGCTTGCTGCACCAGCTGGCGTGGGCGGGCGTGCTGGCCGCCACCTCGCTCGCGATCGAGTCGCGCGGTCTGCGCCGGCTCGCGACGCAGGGGGGCTGAGTCGTGCTCGGCAACGCACTCGCGCTCTGGGGACGGCTCGCGGTCGCGCAGATCCGCTCGCAAATGCAGTACCGCACGTCGTTCGCGATCCAGAACCTGGTGATGTTCGGGGTGATGCTCTCCGATCTGCTGCCGGTCTGGATCCTGGCGACCTTCTTCGGAAGCCTCGACGGCTGGAGCTTCGCCGAGCTCGCGCTGCTCTACGGAATGGTCGAGACGTCGTGGGCCACGGTCGAGACCGTTCTGCGCGGCTTCGAGAACTTCTCGGCCTACCTGGTTCAAGGCGACCTCGACCGGATCCTGCTGCGGCCGCGCGGCGTGATCCTGCAAGTCGCCGCGCGCGACTTCGACGCGCGCAAGCTCTCGCGCATCGCCCAGGGTCTGGTGGTGCTGACGGTCGCGTGCGTCGTGCTCGGGCTCGGTGCGACATCGCTCGCGTGGGTGGCGCTCGGCGTCGCGGGCGGAATGCTGACCTTCGCGGGCATCGTGATGGCCGGCGCCGCGATCCAGTTCTGGACGCTCGGCCAGGCGCAGGAGCTGCAGAACGTCCTGACCTACGGGGGAGCCGCGGCGCTGACTTACCCGGTGTCGATCTATGCCACCTGGTTCCGGCGCGTGCTCACCTTTGCTGTGCCGCTCGCGTTCGTGAACTACTTTCCCGCGCTCGCGGCGCTCGGGCGCACGCAGGAAGCGGGCTGGCCGGAGTTCGTGCCGTGGCTGTCGCCGTTCGTGTGCGCGCTCGTGCTCGCGTTCGGACTGGCCGCGTTCGCGCGGGGCTTGCGCCGCTACGAGTCGACCGGGAGCTAGCGGGATGATCGAAGTCACGAAGCTCGAGAAAACCTTCCGCGTCGCGCGGCACCACCGCGGATTCCTCGGCTCGCTGCGGAACCTGGTCGAGACCGACTACGACGTGGTGCGCGCGGTGGACGGCGTGTCCTTCTCGATCGAGGCGGGAGAATTCGTCGGCTTCATCGGCCCGAACGGCGCGGGCAAGTCGACCACGATCAAGATGCTGACGGGCGTGCTCGAGCCGTCGGGCGGCGACGTGCGCGTGGCTGGACTCGTGCCGCGAAGCGACCGGATCGAGCACACCGCGCGGATCGGCGTGGTGTTCGGCCAGCGCACGCAGCTCTGGTGGGATCTGCCGGTGATCGAGTCCTACACGCTCCTGCGTCACGTGTACCGCGTGCCCGAAGCCGCCTTCCGCGAGCAGCTCGCGCGACTCGAGGCGCTGCTCGAGCTGCGCGTCCTGCTCGACGTGCCGGTGCGCAAGCTCTCGCTCGGTCAGCGCATGCGCTGCGAGCTCGGGGCGGCGCTCCTGCACGCGCCGCGGCTGCTGTTCCTGGATGAGCCGACGATCGGCCTCGACGTGCTCGCGAAGGAGGCGATCCGCGAGTTCCTCGCCACCGAGAACCGCGAGCGCGGTACCACGATCCTGCTCACCACGCACGACCTCTCCGACATCGAGCGGCTCTGCCCGCGCATGATCCTGATCGACCACGGGCGCGTCGTGTACGACGGCGCGGTCGACGCGATCCGGCGCGAGTACGCGAGCGAACGGCGGCTCGTGATCGACTTCGAGAGCGCGGCGCCCGCCGAGCTGCCCGACGGCGTCGAGCTCGAAGAACGAACGGCGACGCGGCTGGTGCTGCGCTTCCGGCGCGATCGGATCGGCGCGGCCGCGCTGATCGCGTGGCTCGGCGAGCGCGCGCCGATCGCGGACCTGTCGCTAGAGGAGCCGCCGATCGAGCGCATCGTCGCGGAGCTGTACCGGCGCGGACGCACGTGAGCGCGAGCGAGACCTTTCGCGTGCACGGGCTCGAGCTCGCGGTCGGCGAGCCCGAGGCGAACCTGCGCGAGCGCGCGCTCGAGGCCGCGGGCGT
>JANNLG010000190.1:0-85330 GCA_031396695.1 Deltaproteobacteria bacterium | reverse complement strand
CGAGCGCGGCCTGGCCCGCGCCGAAGCCCGCGCCGCCGAGGCGATCGAAGCCGCTGCGCGGAAAGTCGTCGCGGCTGGCGCGCTCGCGGCGGATCAGGATCGCCGACGAGACGCTGCCGATCACGTACACGAGCAGGAACGCGGCCGAGCCGGCGAGCGCGCCGGAAGTCAGTCGCGACGTGCCCGTGAGCAGCGCGATCAGCGGCGCCAACTTCGCGGCCACGATCAGCCCCGCGGCGTAGGCACAGAAAAGTGTGGCTACGCGCAGGAAGCCCGCGAGCGCGCCGCGGTACGCACCGAGCGCGATGAAGACCGCGAGGATCCCGAGCGCCAGCAGATCGAAGAGCATGGCCGGAAAATCGGCCGGCGTCGCTAGCGGCTGAAGCCGTCCGCTGGCGGCGAAGTCGCGCGTTGGCGCAGGAGGTGGTCGCAGAGCACCAGCGCGACCATCGCCTCGACCATCGGCACCGCGCGCGGCAGCACGCACGGATCGTGTCGGCCCTGCGCCTCGAGCTTCACCGCTTCGTGGTTCGCGTTCACGGTGTCTTGTTCCTTGCGGATCGTGGCGGTCGGCTTGAAGGCGGCGCGCAGCACGATCGGCTCGCCGTTCGAGATGCCGCCCTGCACGCCGCCGGAGCGGTTGGTGCGCGTGCGCACGCGCCCGTCGTCGACGAAGAATGAGTCGTTGTGTTCGCTGCCGATCATGCGCGTGCCGGCGAAGCCGGAGCCGATCTCGAAGCCCTTGCACGCGGGCAGCGACACCAGCGCGCGCGCGAGCTCGGCGTCGAGCTTCTCGAAGACCGGCTCGCCGAGCCCCGCGGGCACGTCGTGCGCGACGCAGGTCACCACGCCGCCGAGCGAGTCGCCCGCGCGCCGCGCGTCGTCGATGCGGCGGATCATCTCTTCGGCCGCGACCGGATCGGGACAGCGCGTGATCGAGGCCTCGACCTGCTCGCGCGTGACGCTCATGGCGTCGCACTTGGCCTCGACCGCGTGCACCTGCGACACGTAGGCGACGATCTCGCCGCAGCCGAACGCGCGCAGAACCTTGCGCGCGATCGCGCCGGCCGCGACGCGCCCGATCGTCTCGCGCGCGCTCGCGCGCCCGCCCCCCTGCCAGTTGCGCACGCCGTACTTTGCTTCGTACGTGTAGTCCGCGTGCGACGGCCGGTACACGTCCTTCATCGCCTCGTACGCTTCGGCGCGCGCGTCCTCGTTGTGCACCAGCACGAGGATCGGCGTGCCGAGCGTTCGGCCCTCGAACACACCCGACAGGATTTCCGCGCGGTCGGCTTCCTGGCGCGGCGTCGTGAGTCGGCTCTGGCCGGGCCGCCTCCGATCGAGCTCGACCTGGATTTCCGCGACGTCGAGCGGGAGCTGCGCCGGGCAACCGTCGATCACCACCCCGACCGCGCCGCCGTGCGACTCGCCCCAAGTGTGGATCCGGAAGATCAGGCCGAACGTCGAGCTCATGGCCCGATCATAAGGGCTCAGGTCCCAACGGGCGACGGTAGGGGCTTTCTCCCCGGACCCTTGCGCAGCAGCACGTAGCTGGCGCCGGCGCCGCCGTCGGCCTGCCGGGCGGCGGTCCAGGCCAGCACGATCAGGCGGGCGGGGCCGCGCGCGAGCCAACGCGGCAGGCTCGGCTTCAGCACCGCCTCGCCGTTCGGCGAGCGATTGCCGCGTCCGTGCACGATGCGCAGGCAGCGCAGGCCGCGCGCGTGCGACTCGACGATGAACTCCTCGACCAGCACGCGCGCGGTCGCGGCGTCGCAGCCGTGCAGGTCGAGATCGGCCTGCGGCGTGAACTCGCCGCGTCGCAGCCGGCGCAGCACGCGCGGGTCGAGGCCCGGCACGCAGCCCTCCATCACCTCGTCCGTATCGCGGATGTCGAACGGGCCTTTGCCGTTCACCAGCGCGTCGAGCTCAGCGATCACTTCGCGTTCGCGGGCGGAGAGCTTCACGGGCTCACGGTAACGCGGCTGCTGCGGGTGCTGCGTGCGCTCGAGCGGGCGAACGCCCTCCATCGCTTCGAGGAACTCCGCGTCGTCGTCGCTGCGGATTTTCACGATCGCACCCTCCGCGAGTCACGAGTGTAGACGCGAAATGGCCAGGGCCTTCTTCATCAGCCGCGAGAGCGGGAGCTCCGCGAGCGCTTCGGCGTCGCACAGGCGCGAGTCGGCGCGCGCGCCCGCGGACAAGCGCCCCCCCAGATCATCGAGCCGCAGGACCTCGAGCGTGAGGTCGATGTGGCTGAACTGGTGGCGAATCTCACCCAGCGGCTCGCCGGCCTCGGCGCGCAGGCCCGTGCGCTCGCGCAGCAGCGCCAGCAGCGCCGAGGCGGGCTGGTCGGGAACGTTCGGGATCTCCCAGAGACCGCCGAGCAGGCCGTGCGACGGGCGGCGCAGCAGCAGCACGCGGCCGCGCCGCACGAAGACTCCCCCGAAGGCGTGCACCACTCTCGGCTTGGCCTTCCGCGCGGGGGCCGGGAAGTCCTCGGGTCGGCCGCTCGCGCGCGCCTCGCAGACGCTCGCTACCGGACACGTCGGACAGGCGGGCTTGCGCGGCGTGCAGACCGTCGCGCCGAGCTCCATCAGCGCTTGGTTGAACTGGTTGGGATCGCGCGCGGGCACCAGCTCGCCGGCGAGCCGCCACGCATCGGTGTCGGCCAGGCGCTTGGCCGCGCACAGGCGCGAGAGCACGCGGCGCACGTTCCCGTCGACGATCGCCGCGGGCTCTTTGAACGCGATGCTGCGCAGCGCGCCGAGCGTGTAGCGGCCGACGCCGGGCAGCTCGGCGAGTGCAGTCGCGTCGCGCGGCAGCGCACCGCCGTGATCGCGCACAACGATCTGCGCCGCGCGGCGCAGGTTCCGCGCGCGCGCGTAGTAGCCGAGCCCCGCCCACAGCCGCAGAACGTCCTCTTCGTCCGAAGCGGCGAGCGCTTCGATGTCCGGGAACGCGGTCAGGAAGCGCTCGTAGTAGGGCACGACCGTCTCGACCCGCGTCTGCTGCAGCATCGTCTCGGACAGCCAGACGCGGTACGGGTCGGAGGTCCGCCGCCAGGGCAGATCGCGCTGCTCGCGCCGGTACCAGGCGAGCAGCCGTCGCCGAACGGTGTCGCGGCGGGCGCGCGGCAGAGTTGCGCCCATTCCGCGGCTCAGTTCGTCGCGGGCGTCGTCTCGAGCTTGCCCTCGATGTGCTCGGCGATCCATTTCGGGTCGAACCACTCCAGTGGATCCACGAAACCGCCGCCGAGCAGCATCGCGAAGTGCAGGTGGTCGCCGCCCGCGAGGCCGGTCGTGCCGCTCTTGCCGAGCGACTCGGACTTGGCGACGGCCTGCCCCTTCTGGGCGGCGATCTCCGACAGGTGACCGTACAAGCTGAACAGCCCGAGTCCGTGATCGACGATCACGGTGTTGCCGTAGATCCCGAGCGGCCCGGCGAACACCACCACGCCGTCGTTCGCGGAGGGGATGTCGGCGTGCGAAGTCGACGCGAAGTCGTAGCCCATGTGCGTTTGCGTATCGACGACTTCACCGTTCAACACGTAGCTGCGTCGCTCGGCGAATCTCGCGCCGGCGTGGGCGTTGGGCATCTGCACGAACGCGCCCGTCCAGATGCGGTCCGGGCTCGAGCTGGCGGTGATGTCGACGAGCTGCGCGTCGTTCTCCTTGCGCATCTCGCGGTTGATCTTCAGGTAGCCCTCCAGCGGCGTGCCGCCGAACGACTCGAGCAGCTCAGCGACCTTGCCCGCCATGAACGAGTCGGAGAGCGCGATCGTGTCCGACGGGAAGCTGCGCTCCATGATGTTCGCGACCAGCGCCACGCGCGTCTCGTTGCCTGCGCGGTCGCGGGCGACCAGCACGGGCTTGTCGCCGTCGGCCGCGTCGGCGGGGATCGCGTAGAAGGCGAGCCGGCGCTTCGGGTCGCGCGAGTCGACGTAGCCTTCGAAGAAGCGGTCGCCGACCGCGATGCCGCTGCGCTCGACCCCTTCCTCGACGGTGTAGATCGCGAGCTCCGACCCGCCCTTGCGCACGTAGGTGAGCCCGGTCAGCAGCGAGGCGCGCGGCGGCTTGGTGTCGATCGTGAGCGGGATCGAGCTGACGGCGGTGTTGTCCACCCAGGCGAAGTCGCGCGCTTCGGCGTTGAGCGTTGCGGCGCCGTCGGGGATCCCGAGCTCCTTCGGATTCACGCTGACCTTGAGCGGGCGCTCGATCTCGAGGCTCGCACCCATCAGCGCGTTGCCGGGGAACTCCTCGCTCGCGAGCTCGTACACCTTGCCGTCGGCCTCGAGCCAGACGCGCGCGGAGCGCAGGCCCGTGCCCTCGTCCGAGAAGTTGAACTCGTGTTCATAGGTTCCGCTCGCGAACGCAGGCGTGGTGATGGTTCGAATCACCGGCGGCGTCCGCTCGACGCGCGTGTACACCCAGCCGCCCACGCCCACCAGCAGCACGAGCACGATCAACCATACAAGTCTCATCGAACCCCCCAGTACGGACCGAAACTCACTCTTCGTCGGAAGCGCGGAGCTTCGCGAGCACCGACAGATCTTCGAGCGTGGTCGTGTCGCCAGCGGACTCGCGGCCCGCGGCCACGTCTCGCAAAAGCCGCCGCATGATCTTTCCCGAGCGCGTCTTGGGCAGCGCGTCGGCGAAGCGCACGTCGTCGGGACGCGCGATCGCGCCGATCTCCTTCGCGACCCACGCCTTCAACTCGGTGGCGAGGCCCGGATCGACCGCGGTGCCACTTTTCAGTGTGACGAAGCACACGACCGCCGTGCCCTTGATGTCGTCCGGCCGGCCCACGACCGCGGCCTCGGCGACCTTCGGGTGCGAGACGAGCGCGCTCTCGACCTCCATGGTCGAGAGCCGGTGGCCGGCCACGTTCATCACGTCGTCGACGCGGCCGACGATCCAGAAGTAGCCGTTGGCGTCGCGGCGCGCGCCGTCGCCGGTGAAGTAGGTGTTCGGGAACTTCGAGAAGTAAGCCTCGCGGAATCGCGCAGAGTCGCCCCAGATGCCGCGCAGCATGCCCGGCCACGGCTTGGTCAGCACCAGGAAGCCGCCTTCGTTCGCCCCGACCGGCTGGCCCGCCTCGTTCCAGATCTCGGGAAAGATGCCCGGGAACGGCAGCGTGGCCGAGCCCGGCATGGTGGTCACCGCGCCCGGGACCGGCGTGATCAGGATCCCGCCCGTCTCCGTCTGCCACCAGGTGTCGACGATCGGGCAGCGGTTCTTGCCGATCACGCGCCGGTACCACATCCACGCTTCCGGGTTGATCGGTTCGCCGACCGAGCCGAGCAGGCGCAGGCTCGCGAGCGAGTACTTCTTCAGGTGCTCGTCGCCCCAGCGCATGAAGGTCCGGATGGCGGTTGGCGCGGTGTACAGGATCGTGACCCGGTACTTGTCGATGATCTTCCAGAAGCGCTCGACGTCGGGCCAGTTCGGCGCACCCTCGTACATCACCGACGTGGCGCCGTTCGCGAGTAGGCCGTACACGACGTAGGAGTGGCCGGTGATCCAGCCGATGTCGGCCGTACACCAGTAGGTGTCGTCCTCCTTCAGGTCGAAGATGTACTTCGCGGTCGCGGTCACGTGCGTCAGGTAGCCGCCGGTCGTGTGCAGCACGCCCTTGGGCTTGCCGGTCGAGCCGCTCGTGTACAGGATGAAGAGCGGAGCTTCGGCGTCCATCTTGGCCGGCTTGCAGTCCGCCGATGCGTCGGCCATCTGCTCGTGCCACCAGTGGTCGCGGCCTTCCTTCATGAGCACGTCGTGGCCGGTGCGGCGCAGCACGATCACACCCTCGACGGTCTTGGTGCCCGCCAGCGCGTCGTCGACCAGTGACTTCAGCGGCACGATCGCGCCGCGGCGCCAGCCGCCGTCGGCCGTGACCACGAGCTTCGCCTCGGCGTCGTTGATGCGGTCGCGCACCGATTCCGCCGAGAACCCGCCGAAGATGATCGAGTGAATCGCGCCGATGCGCGTGCAGGCGAGCATCGCGATCGCGAGCTCTGGCACGAGCGGCATGTACAGAATCACGCGATCGCCCTTCTCGACGCCGCGCGCGAGCAGGACGTTGGCGAACTTGCACACCTCGCGGTGTAGATCACCGTAGGTGAGCGTGCGGCTGTCGCCGGGCTCGCCTTCCCAGATGATCGCGGCCTTGTTGCGCCGCCACGCGTTCGGCCCTTCCAGGTGCCGGTCGAGGCAGTTGTAGCTGACGTTGGTTTTGGCGCCGATGAACCACTTCGCGAACGGCGGCTTCCACTCGAGCGTCTTCTTCCAGGGCGAGAACCAGTGGACGTGCTGCTTGGCCATGCGCGCCCAGAACTTCTCGTGGTTGCGCTCGGCCTCGCGCACCAGCTTCTTGTACGCGGCTTGGCCAGGCACGTTCGCCGCTTTGCTGAACGCGGGATCGGGCTTGAAGCGCCGCTTCTCCTTCAGGGTCGTCTCGATCGAAGTGGCGTCCGCCATGAACTCGACTAGCTCCTCATCCAGGCTTCGACGTCGGCGATCTCTTTCGGGATCGACGAGGTCAGATTCTCGTAGCCGCTCGCAGAAAGCACGACGTCGTCCTCGATCCGCACGCCGATCCCGCGCAGGTGTGCGGGCGTCTTCGGCTCGGTCGCGCTGAAGTACAGGCCGGGCTCGACGGTGAAGCACATGCCGGCTTCGAGCGCGCGCGGCTTGCCGTCGACGAAGTAGCTGCCCACGTCGTGCACGTCCAAGCCGAGCAGGTGTCCGGTCGTGTGCATGTAGAACGGCTTGTACGCCTCGGTCTGGATCAGCTCGTCGACGTCGCCCGCGAGCGCGCCCAGTTCGACCAGCCCCGCCACCAACGGGCGCAACGCGGCCTGGTGCATCTGCGGGAGCGTGACGCCGGGTGCGATCATCGCGAACACCGCGGCCTGCGAGTCGAGCACGGCCTGGTACACGTCGCGCGCCGCGCCTTCGAATTTGCCGCCGACCGGGTAGGAACGCGTCACGTCCGACGCGTAGCCGTACAGCTCGACGCCCGCGTCGATCAGCACCAGCTCGCCGGGCTTTAGCGCGTCCTTGTTCTCGACGTAGTGCAGCACGGTCGCGTTCTCACCCGTGCCGACGATCGGGTTGTACGCGGGACCCGAGCCGCCGCGCTTGCGGAACACGTGCAACAGCGCCGCCTCGAGCTCGTACTCGCGCGCGCCCGGCTGCGCGAGCTTCGACGCCGCGTGGTGGGCCTCGTGCGAGATCGCCGACGCCGCGCGCATCAGCTCGAGCTCGCGCGCGGATTTGCGCAGCCGCATCTCGTGCACCAGCGCGTGCGGCGAGCTGATCTCGGACGGCGCGATCACGCCGCGGCGCACGCGCGCGCGCACGTCGCCGAGCGCCGTCACGACCCGCGCGTCGAGCTCCGCGTCGTGTCCAAAGGTATGGAAGAGCCGCGGCCGGTTCTCGATCAGGCCGGGCAGCTTGGCCGCGAGCTCGCCGATCGGGTGCGATTCGTCCGCCCCGAAGCGCGTCACCGCGCCTTCGGTGCCGGGCCGGCGCCCGTTCCAGGTCTCGAGCAGCGGGTCGCGCGGCTGCACGAACAGCACGAAGCGGTCGCGCGTGAAGGCGGCCAGCGCGTCGGGCTGCTCCCAGCCAGTCAGGTACAGAAGATCGGAGTCCTGCCGGAAGACGTAGTCCGTGTCGTGCGAGCGCGAGCGCGACTTCGCGCCGGGGATCAGCGCCATGCCCTCGCCGAGCTGGCTCTGGAAGCGGCGCCGCCGCTCGGCGAGCTCGGCGGGCGCAACGGGTTCGTGAGCTGGCAACGGACCTCCCCCTGATCGGACGCGCGGTGCGGACGCGCGCCAAGGTATCAAGCGCACGCCGCGCGGGCACCTCTGCCGCCGAGTTGCACCCGTCTTGCGCGGTTGTGAATCACATCCCGGGGCAGACCTGGCGCCGAAGTTCTGAGGGATGGGACTCCTGCGCACGGTCGGCCTTGCCGCGGTGGCGGTGCTGTGCACCGCGGTCGCGCTCGCGCACGCGGAGGCGGTAGAGGAACCGCTGCCGGTGCGCGGTGAGATCACGGTCGGGACGGGCGCCGCCCCGAGCCTGGGCGTTCGGCTCGCGATCGATCCCGGCTGGCACATCTACGGTGCCGAGGTGGGCGAAGTCGGCTTGCCGACCGCGCTCGCCTGGACCGTGGACGGCGCGAGCGTGGGTCCGACCGAGTACCCGGCGCCGGTCGAGTTCGCCGACGCCGAGATCGGCATCACGAGCTTCGGCTACGCGGACAGCGTCACACTCGCGAGCCCGCTCGAGCTCGCTGCCTGGTCGGACTCCGTGCGCATGGCGCGCGTCGACGTCCGCTTCCTGGCCTGCAAGGACGTCTGCATTCCCGGCCGGCTCGAGCTCGAGCGCGACCTGGGCTCTCTGCTCGTGGGTGGTTCGAGCGCTGCTGTCGCGGCGACCGGGCCGGAGCTTCCGCTGGCTCGGGTGCTGCTGCTCGCGCTGGTCGGCGGCCTGCTCTTGAACCTGATGCCGTGCGTGTTGCCGGTGCTGGCGCTGAAGGCCTTCGCGCTGGCGGATCTCGCGGGCAAGAGTCGGCACGAGGTGCTCGCGCACGGCGCGGGCTACGTCGCGGGCGTGCTGATCACCATGCTCGCGCTGGCCGCGGTCGTGATCGGCCTGCGCGAGGCGGGCACCGCCGTCGGCTGGGGCTTCCAGTTCCAGGAGCCGGCCTACTCGCTCGCGATCGCGGCGCTGCTGGTGGTGCTGGCGCTGAACCTGTTCGGTGTCTTCGAGATCGCGGCTCCGTCCGGCCTCGCCTACGTGGGCGCGAACGCGTCGGGCGCGAGCCGCTCGCTGTGCGACGGGCTGCTCGCGGTGGCGCTCGCCACGCCCTGCTCGGCACCGTTCCTCGGCACCGCGGTCGGCTTCGCGTTCGCGAGCCCGGCGCCGGCGACGCTCGCGGTGTTCGCGACGCTCGGCCTCGGGCTGGCGCTGCCGCTCGCGTTGGTGGCGCTGATCCCCGGCAGCGCGCGGCTCTTGCCTCGCTCGGGCGCGTGGATGGGCCGGCTGCGCGTGGTGCTCGGCTTCGCGCTGCTCGCGAGTGCCGCGTGGCTGTTGTGGATCTTCGGTCGGCTCGCGGGAATCGACGCGCTCGCGGCCGCGCTCGGCTGTTTGGTCGCGCTCGCGTTCGGCGCCTGGATCTTCGGCGCGCTGCAGGCGAGTGAGCGCAGCGGGCGCGGCTTCGCGTTGGCGGGCGCGGTGGTGCTGACCGCGCTCTTCGTACTGCGTCCGCTCGCGCAGGCCGACGCCGCCGAGAGCGGTGCCCACGGGGGAACGGAAGCGCACGCGTCGAGCTACTCGGCCGACGCGGTCTCCGCGCACCTGCGCGAGGGCCGCCCGGTGTTCGCGGAGTTCACGGCCGACTGGTGCCTGACCTGCAAGGCGAACGAGCGGCTGGTGCTGCGCAGCGAGCGCGTGCAGGCCGAGCTCGCGCGCCGACACTTCGCGGTGTTGAAGGCCGACTGGACGCAGCGCGACGAGTCGATCCGCTCCGAGATCGCGCGCTTCGGCAAGGCCGGCGTGCCGCTCTACGTGCTCTGGTTCCCCGACGCGCCCGACGCACCGCGCGTGCTGCCGGAGCTGATCACGGTCGACGGGCTGGTCGACGCGTTGGCCGAGGAGCGAACCGATGGCGCGTGAGCGGCTCGCGATCGCTCTGCTCGTACTCGCGCTAGCCGCGCGCGCGAGCGCCGACTCCGCGCTGCCCGAGACGCAAACTCCGCTGCGCTTGATCGGCACGGTCGTCGCCGCGTCGGCCGAGCGCTCGATCGCGGTAGTCGACAACCAGGGAGCGACCCAGGTGGTGCGCCCCGGCGACGTTGTCGGCGCCGCGCGCGTGCGGGAGATCCACCAGCACGGGATCGTGCTCGAACAGTCGGGTCGGCTCGTGCGGCTCGCGCTTGCGCCGGTCGCGATCGCGCGCGCCCCGGGCGGCGCGGGCGGCTCGGGCGCCGGTTCCGGCGCTGGACGCGACGCGAGTTCGCCCGACGGCGTGGACTCCCCCAACGGGTCGGGTCGGGGCTCGCGCGAGACGGCCTCGAGCCGGCGCGGCCGCACGTCCCCGCGCGTGCGCGCGAAGCCCGCGTCAGCCGTGCCCGCCAGCGCCGCGCGCGATCAGGACGACGAGGCGGACTCGGAGGCCACGCAGCGCGTCGGCAACGATCAGCTCTTGGTGAATCTCTCCCAGCAGGCGCGCTACAAGCCGCTGCTCGGCGACGACGGTCAGCTCCGCGGCGTCGCGATCCTGGACGTCCGCCCCGACAGCGCGCTCGAGCGGATCGGCCTGCGCAGCGGCGACGTCGTCGTCTCGGTCGCAGGCGTTCCGGTCGACAACACGTCGCAGGCGTTCAACGCCTTGCGCGCGCTCAACCCGCGCGCTGGCGGAGAAGTGCTCGTCGAGCGCGGGGGCCTGCCCACGCGCATCACCGTTCCGCCCGGCGCGCTCTGAGTCTTCGCGCGCGAGCGGCCGATACGATGCGCATGTGGAGGATGGTCGTCCCGCAACTGCCCGTGGCGGATGTCGCGAAGACGCAGGCCTGGTACCGCGACGTGCTCGGACTCGAGATCGCCTGGAACCGCGGCGACAGCTTCGGCGCGGTGCGCGCGGGCGGTGCCGAGCTGTTCTTCGCCAAGGCGCCCGAGCCCCGGCCCGAGTCGATCTGCTGCGTGCTGGTCGACGACGCCGACTTCGTCTACGCGGTCTGCCGCGAGCGCAACGCGCCGATCGAGGAGCCGATCGCCTCTCAGCCCTGGGGCGTGCGCGAGTTCAGCGTGCGCGACCTGAACGGGCACCTGCTGCGCATCGGCCACTCCACGCGGCGCTAGCCGCGCGGAATTCGAGCGCAAGAAGCGGATAGAGCCGCGGCTCGCGTTCGCCGAAGCTCCTCGTCATACGGGCCAGCGAGCCCGAACTTCGACGAGGTGGCACGATGTCGACACTCCCGATGGCTCCCCGGACCCAAACTACGGACGACGCGCAGTGGCGCGCGGTCCTGGACCGAGACCCGACGCAAGACGGGCGTTTCGTCTACGCCGTGCGAACGACCGGCGTGTACTGCCGGCCGGTCTGTCCGAGCCGGCGCGCGCTGCGCGCGAACGTGTCGTTCTACAAGAGCGCGCTCGCCGCGCGCGCGGCGGGTTTTCGAGCCTGCAAGCGCTGCCGGCCGGACGCGTCCGGCGCGCACGATCCCGCCAAGCGGAGCGCGCTCGCGGCGTGCCGCTACATCGAGGCTCACGTCGATCGCATTCCCACGCTCACCGAGTTGGGGCGCGAAGTGGGGTTGAGCCCGGCGCACCTGCAGCGTGTCTTCAAACGCGTGGTCGGCGTGTCGCCGCGCAAGTACGCCGACACGCTGCGCGTCGATCGCCTGAAGCGGCAGCTGCGGGGCGGCGAAGCGATCGCGGGCGCGCTGTACGCGAGCGGCTACGGCTCGACCAGCCGGCTGTACGAAAAGGCGGGCGCCCAGCTCGGCATGTCGCCGAGTGCGTACCGAAAGCGAGCGACGGGCGAGCGCATCCGCTTCGTCACGCTCGCGTCGCCGGTCGGGGGACACATTCTGGTGGCAGAGACGGAGCGCGGCATTTGCGCGCTGCGGCTCGGCGACCGCGTGCGGGCGCTGGTCGACGAGCTCGAGCGCGAGTTCGCCGGCGCGCGCCTCGAGCCGGGCGACGAGGCGATGCGCGCGCGGCTCGCGGCGCAGGTCGACGCGGGCGGGCAGGGTCTCTCGGCTCTGCCCTACGACGTGCAAGCGACCGCATTCCAGCGCCGGGTCTGGGAAGCGATTCGCGGCATTCCCGCGGGCTCGACGTCGACCTACGGCGAGCTGGCCGCGGCGATCGGCAAGCCGCGGGCCGTCCGCGCAGTCGCGCAGGCGTGCGCCTCGAACTCCGTCGCGCTGGTGATTCCCTGTCATCGGGTGGTGCCGAGCTCGGGCGGAACGGGCGGCTATCGCTGGGGCGCCGAGCGCAAGGCAGCGCTCCTGCGCCGCGAACGCGAGCGGGCGTAGGCGCGCGGTGGAAGCGATCGACCGTCTCGACTGGAAGGCGATCGAGACCGAGCTCGACGCGCGCGGCTGCGCGCGCGCGGGCGCGGTGCTCGGCAAGGAGGAGTGCGCGCGGTTGGTGGCGCTGTACGGCGACGACGCGCGCTTCCGCAAGCGCGTCGACATGGAGCGCCACCGCTTCGGCCGCGGCGACTACGCGTACTTCGCGAACCCGCTGCCCGACGTGGTTTCGAGCTTGCGCCGCGCGCTGTACCCGAGGCTCGCGCCGCTCGCCAACGCGTGGATGGAGCGGCTGCGCCGGCCCGAGCGCTACGAGCTCGAGCTCGACGGGTACCTCGCGCGCTGTCACGCCGCCGGTCAGACCAAGCCGACGCCGCTCTTGCTGCACTACGAACAGAGCGGCTTCAACTGCCTGCACCGCGACCTGTACGGAGCGCTCGCGTTCCCGCTGCAGGCGATGTTCATGCTGTCCGAGCCGGCGGTCGACTTCACGGGCGGCGAGTTCCTGGTGGTCGAGAACCGCACGCGGCAGCAGTCGATCGGGACGGCGCTCTCGCCGGCGCGCGGCGAGCTGGTCTTGTTCGCGGTGAACGAGCGTCCCGTGCTCGGCGGCCGCGGCTTCACGCGCGCGTCGCTTCGTCACGGTGTGAGCGCGGTCGAGAGCGGCCAGCGCTACACGCTCGGGATCATTTTTCACGACGCCGCTTGAGCGCGCGGCTCACACGCCCTTCACGTAGCCGAGCGCCTCGACGATCAGCCCGTCGCGCACGCGCATGATGTTCACGCCGCGGATCGAGTCGCTCGCGCCTGGGCCGAAGCGGTAACGCCAGCGGATCAGCGCGCGCTCGCCGGCCACGAACACCTCCTCGAGCTCGAACTGCGTGTTCTCGATCGTGCAATCGGCGGCGACCAGCTCGACCAGCGCGGCGGGGTCGTAAAACCGAAATGCGTCGTTGAAGCGGCGCATCAGCTCCGAGGTCCGGTTGAACGCGGTCACGTCGGCGGACTCCATGCGCGGGGCTCAGCTCGCCTTCGCGCGCGTCAGCCCGGCCTGGTAGAGCGCGAGCTCTTCCCCGAAAGCGCGCGCGATGCTCGGGCGCTTTAGCATGCGCAGGTGGTACGCCTGCACGGCGGGCCATTCGCCCAGGTTCACCGCGGTCGCGGCGGTCCAGTTCAGGATCGTGGTCAGGTACGCGTCGGCGACCGAAAACGAATCGAGCAGGAACTCGCGTCCGGCCAGGTGCTGCTCGATCACCGCCATGCGCCGCGCGAGCTGCTCGCGCGCGTAGGCCTTCACCGCATCGGGCGCCTTGGCGTCGAGCAGCGGAACGAACACCGCCTTGTGCAGCTCCGTGCCGATGAAGCCGAGCCACTCTCGCAGGCGCGCGCGCGCGACGATGCCGTCGGGCACGAGCTTCGCCTCGGGAAAACGCTCGGCGACGTACTGCAGAACGGCCGTGTTCTCGGTCAGCGACTCACCCGCGTCGGTGCGCAGCACCGGCACCTGCCCCATCGGGCTCACGGCCAGGAAATCGCCGCCGTCGGCGAGCCGCTTGGCGCGCGTGTCGACCTGCGTGAAGCGCGCGTTCGCGGCGGCGGCGCCGGCCTCGTACAGGCTGATGCGCGTGGCCAGCGAGCAGGCCAGGGGCGCGAAATAGAGTTCCATGGGGGATGCCTCCGTTCGAGTATTTTTGTACCGTCGCGGATAGTATTAGCCGGGCAACGCAGACGGTCAACCGGGAGTCCATGGCTTATGTCCGAGTCAGTACAAAACGCTCCACCGCGAACCCGCGGCCGGCCACGCGCCTACGACCCCGAGTCGGCGCTCGCCCGCGCCACGCGTTCATTCTGGCGCGGCGGCTTCGCCGGCACCTCGCTCGACGAGCTGTGCGACGCGATGGACATGAACCGGCCGAGCCTGTACGGCGCGTTCGGCGACAAGCGCGAGCTGTACCTGGCCACGCTCGATCGCTACGTCGCGCTGTCGCGCGCCGACATGGTGAAGGCGCTCGCGTCCGAAGCGACGCTCGCCAAAGCGCTGCTGCGCGTCTACGAGCGCGCGCTCGCGCTCTACTTCGCGGATGCAAACGCTCCGCTCGGCTGCTTCCTGATCGGCACCGCCGCCACCGAGGCCGCGCGCGATCCCGAAGTGCGGAAGCGCCTCGGCCCGGGCTTGCGCGCGCTGACGCAGACCTTCGAGGCGCGCTTCCGCGCGGCGAAGAAGAGCCGCGAGATCGGCTCCGCATCGGACCCCAAGCTGCTCGCCGACATGGCCGCGGCCGTGCTGTTCTCGCTCGCGCTGCGCGCGCGCGCGGGCGATCCGCGCGCGCAGCTCGCGAAGTTCTCGCGCTCGGCGGTGGCGATGTTGGCGCCGGGCGCCGTCCGCGGCCGCCCGCGGCGGCGCCCGCAAGCGACGCGCAGCGTCGCGCGCAGCGAGGCGTAGCCGAGCGAAGTCAACCAGTCAGCGTGCCGCTGATCGTGCCGGCGTCGTCCATGCGCAGGTTCGGGAGTCCGAGCTCGTCGAGCCAGCGCGCGCCTTCGCGCGAGCCCATCAGCATCGCGACGGTCGTGGCCGTGCCCGCGACCAGGCAGCGATCCGCGACCACGCTCACGCTGCGCATGCCGGTGACCGGCCAGCCGGTGCGCGGATCGAGCACGTGCGTGTAGCGCACGCCGTCGACGATCATGCAGCGCTCGTAGTCGCCGCTGGTCGCGATCGCGCAGCCGGGAAGCCGCACGCTCGCCATCGCGCCCTGCGGCGCACGCGGATCGCGGATGCCCACGATCCATGGCTTTTCGTCGGGGTGCGGCCCGATCACCGCGAGGTCGCCGCCGAGGTCCACCATTCCGTGTCGGGCGCCGCCCGCGCGGCACAGCTCGACTACGCGATCCGCGGCGTACTCCTTCACGAAGCCGCCGAAGTCGAGCTCCATGCCGATCCGCGGCAGCACCAGCTTCGGCCGTCGCCAGACGAGTCGCTCCCAACCGACCAGCGGCAGCACGGCGTCGAGCTCCGCGCGCGCGGGAATGCGTCCCGACTTGAAGTTCCAAGCGCGGCGCAACACGCCCGAGGTGGGATCGAACAGTCCCCCGCTGCTGGCGTGCGCGGTCGACGCGTAGTCGAGCAGGCTCGCGGTCTCGTCGTCGACGAGCACGCCGGTCGCGTCGCCCGCGCTGCGATTGACGGCGCTCGTCACGCTGTCGTCGCGGTAGCGCGAGTACTTGCGCTCGAGCCGCGCGACCTCGGCGATCGCGCGCTCGATCAACGCGTCGCAGAGCTTTCGCGATTCGCCGTACAGGTGCAGCTCGCACGGTGAGCCCATCGCTCGGAACGGGCGGCGCGCGAGCAGCACGGCGCTAGAACTTCGCGTTGAAGCCGACCGAGAACACGTCGAAGCTGACCAGCCCCGGTGCCTCGACCGACGGCGTCGAGAACGCGAGATCGCCGCTCGACAGGTAGCGCTCGTAGGAGAGCTTGGCCGTCCACTCGATGTCGGTGAACCAGCCGGTGCGGAACGTGTACTCACCCTTCAACCCGAGCCCGAGCGCGCCGTAGGTCGACAAGCGGTAGTCGCTCGAGAACTCGCCGCTGCCGTTCGCGGTGATCGGCAGGTAGCCCACGTACATGTCCGCTTCGTTTTGCGTGTAGTAGCGGACGTTCGGCGTGATCTGCAGGTTGTCGCCGTACGACTGGTACCAGGCGACCTCGATCGTGTGCGAGCTGACCTCCCAGGTGTCGATGTAGTACTGGTAGGACAGGTGCAGCGTCGCTTCGAATTCCTCGATGTGCCGCCGGTAGCGCGTGAGCCACGAGATCGCGTGGCGATCGCCGGGCCGCTCGTCGGGGAAGAACGTGCCGCCGAATCGGAACACCTTCTTGTACGGATCCGAGAGATAGCCGGTGCCGAAGGCGTACGAAACGCTCGACTGCACGACGGAACGCCGGTTCAGGATCTGCGCGAGCCCGACGTTCAGAAAGTACGTCTGCTTCTTCTCGCTCTCCGGCCGCGTGGCGTCGAGCTCCGGATCGGTCGGCTCGATCTGGTCGTACGACATCCCGATGCCGCCCGAGAGCGTCGTGTTCTTCTCGTTGAAATGCGTCTCTCCGTCGAAGGAGAGGTTGATCGCGTCGTAGTCGTTCTCGCTCGAGTAGCCGGTCGTCACGCCCATCCGCGCGTTGTCGTAGTAGTAGTTGGTCGTGAGCAGGAAGTCGTTGCGCTCGTCCTCGATGGTCGGGCCCGAGAGCACCTGGATCGGCGCGCCAGCAGCATCGGGCGCCGTGTACCACGGGCTCGCGCCGCTCATGGTCTCGTGCGTGACCTCGAGCGAGAAGTCGAGCCGGTCGGTGAGCGGCGCCGCGATCATCGCCTGGTGGGTCGACACCGAATAGCGTTCCCGGTCGGCGTTGGGCAGACCCTTCGAATCCTCGATCTCGTCCTCGTCGTAGTACGAGAAGCTGTACGACGTGTAGACCCGGTCGATCGGCGAATCGGCCGAGGCGACCTGCGCCATGCCCGAGAGCGCGAGCGCGCTGGCCTGGAGCGCGCGCAGTGCGGCGCTCTCCTTCCCCCTCCGCAGCCGTCGCCCTAGTTGCATCCGCAGCCCCCGCCGCCTGCGCTGCCGCCCGGCATCGTGGCTTCCTTGCTGAAGAACGTGTGGCCGCGGCGCGCGCCTTCGAGCGGGTCGGGCACCCAAGCCATGTCGGTGCGCGAGAGCACCGCGCGTTCCCACGGTTTCACGCGCAGCAGGTAGTCGTGCTCGAGGCAGATCTCGAGATAGCTCTTGGGCTCTTCGGTGTACTCGGCGTAGTCGGGAAGCTCCGAGCCCGGCCACGAGAACGTGCCGCAGCCGGACAACACGAGCGCGAGAGCGCAGAGCGCGATCCGCCTCATCACTTTGCCTCCACCAGAGTCTTGATCCGAGCGCGCAGGTGCTCGACGTCGCTGTTGCGGAAGCCCGGGTGCACCAGGCGCACGACGCCCGAGCGATCGATCAGATAGGACGTCGGCATGGTCTTCAGTCCGAACGTCTCCGGCAGCCGGCCTTCGGGATCGGCGGCGCTCGGGTAGCCGATCTTGTGCTTCGCGAGCAGACGCAGCGCCTTCTCGGGATCGGTGTCCACGTTCACCGCGATCACCTGGAACTGGTCCGCGGGAAATTCCTTGCGCAGCTCTTCGAGCGCGGGCAGCGCGGCCTGACAGGGCGCGCACCAGGAAGCCCAGAAGTCCAGGTACACGACCTTGCCGCGATAGGAGCTGAGCGAAATGTTGCCGTCGCCGCCGAGCTTGCTGGCGGAGAACGCGGGCGCGGGTTCGCCTTCGTCCGCGGCGCGTGTGGCGCCGGAGACGAGCAGCAACCCCACCGTAGTGGCCGACACCGCGAGCCACTTTGTGATCGCACTCTCCATCCATCCGTACTTCTGCATGGTCGCGGCTTCCTTCGTCCCCTCGCTTCCCTGCACTTCATCGTCATGCATGCGTCTTGCCTTGTGACTGCGCTCACCGCAGCTCCGACGCGGGGAATACGCAAGTTTTGCGCAGCTCTCTGCTCTACACCGATGAGCGTACGAGCGAATCGGCGCTTGTGAGCCGGCTCACGAAGGGATTCGGCGAGAAAGGCCGAAGAGTCCGCATCGGCGAGGGGCGTCGAGGAGCAGCACATGGACTGGCATCGGACTCTGCGCGGCACTCCGCTCGCCGCCGTGCTCGTACTCGGTCTGGTCGCGAGCTGGCCAGGGAACGGCTTCGCCGGCCCGCGCGAGCAGGCCAAGCGCATGCACGACCGACTCGTGGGCGTACCGCCCAGCGAGGCCGTGCTGACCTCCATGCAGTCCTCGATCGAGGTCGACAACGATCCCGTGGCAGCGGCGCACACGGCCATGGCGAACCCGATCTTCTACATCTCGTCGCTGAAGAACTTCGCCACGCCCTGGACGAACGTGCCGCAGACGGTGTTCGAGGACTTGAACGACTACACCGCCACGGTCATCGGCATGATCCGCGACGACGTGCCCTTCGATCAGGTGCTGTACGGCGACATCGTCTACACCGGCGCGGGCGGCGGCTACTCGCAGACCGACAACGTCCACTACCAGCAGCTCGAGCAGAATCGCGCCGATCTGTCGGACCCGAACGTGCTGGTGCGCCGGCTGCAGTCGACGCTTCCGGGCGGACCGCTTCCGGCCGCCGCCACTGCAGGTGTGCTGACCACACGCGCCGCGGGCGAGGCGTTCTTCTCCGCCGGCACGAACCGGCGCATGTGGCGCTTCACGGCCATGAACTTCCTGTGCCGCGACATGGAGCAGCTGAACGACATTACGCGGCCGGCGGATCGCATCCGCCAGGACATCGGGCGCAGCCCGGGCGGCGACAGCCGCATCTTCCACAACACCTGCGTCGGCTGTCACAGCGGCATGGATCCGCTCTCCGGCGCCTACGCGTTCTTCGAGTGGGACGAGGCGGCGGCTCGCGTCGTCTACACGCCCGGCAACGTCTCGGCCAAGCACCTGATCAACGCCAACACCTACCCCGGCGGCTACGTCACGATCGACGACAGCTGGATCAACTTGTGGCGCGCAGGACCGAACTCGTCGCTCGGCTGGCGCGGAGCGACGAGCTCCGGCAACGGCATGAAGAGCCTGGGCATGGAAGTCTCGGCGAGCCGCGCGTTCTCCGAGTGCCAGGTCGAGAAAGTGTTCCGTCGCGTGTGTCTGCGCGCGCCCGAGTCGGCCACCGACCGCGCCGCGGTGCAGACCATCGCCGACGACTTCGAGGCAGGGAACCGCAGCATGAAGCTGGTCTTCGCGGAGACGGCTGCATTCTGCATGGGGAATTGAGCGATGACGAAGATGCAGCTCAAGACGCTCGCGCTGTCTCTCGTTGTGCTGGTTTCCGCCGCGGGCTGTAGCGGCGGTGGCGGCGGTGGCAGCGACGGTCGCGACATCGGCTCAGCGCCGACCAACGTTCCGTCCAACACGGGCGGCGCCGGCTCCGGCGCGGTCGGCGTCGGCGTGCCCGCCGGCGGCGGCGCGATCGGCCAGGCAGCCTTCGTGGCCAACGTCCACCCGATCACGACGCAGTACTGCGTAACGTGTCACGTGGGCTCGGGCCCGGGCTTCCCGCACATCGCCCACCCGGACGGTGAGACCGCGTTCCGCGCGGTGATCGACAACCAGAAGGTGAACCTGCTCGACCCCTCGCGCTCGCGGCTCGTGCAGCGGCTGCGCACGGATCGGCACTTCTGCTGGAACGACTGCGCGTTGGACGCCGACCAGATGCAGGCCGCGATCCAGGCCTGGGCCGATCTGGTGGTGGTCACCACGCCGCCCGATCCGAACGCGCCGGGCAACACGATTCCCACCACGATCATTTCGAGCGACGGGCGCTCGCTGCTCTCCGCGACGCTGGCGCCGAGCGGCCGCTTCGACGGCAATCCGATCGCGCTGTGGAAGCTCGAGGAAGGCGCGGGCGCAATCGCGCTCGACACCAGCATGGTCGGTCCGACCATGAACCTCGCACTCGACGGCGAGGTGGCCTGGGTTTCGGGCGGCGGCCTCGAGTTCAACGGCGGCAAGGCGATGGCCAACGCCACCGACAGCCGCAAGCTCTACAACGAGCTCGCCAGCGGCAGTGGCACACAGGAGTACTCGATCGAGGCGTGGCTGATCCCCGCGAACACCACGCAGGAAGGCCCGGCGCGCATCATCACGTACGCGAACGGCACGGGCGAGCGCAACTTCATGCTCGGCCAGGTCATGTACAACTACGTCGCGCGCAATCGCAGCGTGAATCCGGACGTGAACGCGAACGGCGATCCGAGCCTCTCGACCGCCGACGCCGACGAGGACCTGCAGGCGATGCTGCAGCACGTCGTGCTGACCTACGACCAGACGAGAGGCCGGCGCATCTTCGTGAACGGCGTCTTCACCGACGACGTCGACGAAACGCCCGCCGATCTGCTGCTGAACTGGAATCAGGACTACCGCTTCGCGCTCGGCAACGAAGTCAGCAACAACCGCACCTGGCTGGGCATCGTGAAGTTCGTCGCGATCTACGAGACCGTGCTGAGCGAAGCGGTGATGCTGCAGAACTACCTGGCGGGCGCGAGCCGGCGCTACACGCTGCGCTTCGGGCTGGACGGTGCGCTCGCACCGAACGCCTACGTCGAGTTCACGGTCAGTGAGTTCGACGCCTACAGCTACCTGTTCTGCGCGCCCGTGCTGAACACGGCCGGGCTCACCGGCTTCAACGTGCAGACCGTGCGCATTTCGGTGAACGGCGTGGCGCCGGTCGCGAGCCAGAGCTTCCGCATGCTGAACACCGCCATCACGCAGACCAGCACCCGGCTCTCGACCCAGTGCCAGGTGGTGCCGAAGGATCTGGGCGCGGACCAGGACGTGTTCCACATCTTCTTCGACACGCTCGGCTCCGCGTCGCTGCCGATGGCGGATCTGCCCGGCTCGCCGCCGGCGCCGCCGGTCGCGGTATCGCCGTCGGCGGGCATCGGCATCCGCGACTTCGCGGAGATCAACGACTCGATGTCGGAGCTGACTGGCGTGCCGGTCACGAACGCGGCGGTGCGCGCGACCTACCTGGAGCTCGTGCAGGCGCTGCCGAGCGACAACGACGTCGAGGCGTTCGTGTCGGCCCACCAGATGGGCATCTCGCGGCTCGCGCTCGACTACTGCGACCAGATGGTCGAGAGCTCCGGTCTGCGCAACTCGTTCTTCGGTGTGGGCTTCGACTGGACGCAGCCCGCGACGACCTTCGCAGCTACCGGTCCGCGCGATCAGATCATCAACCCGCTCAGCGCGAAGATGCTCGGCACGGGTCTCGCGAATCAGCCGACCGCGGCCGAAGTGCGACCGCATCTCGACACGCTGCTGGATCAGCTGACCGCGGGCTGTACCGCGATGTCGTGCCCGGCGAGTACTACGAGGAACGTGGTGAAGGGCGTCTGTGCGTCGGTGCTCTCGAGCGCCGCAGTGCAGATCCACTGAGCCCGGAAGAGGTGAGCGAGATGAAACGAAAGAACCCCCACCCCGTGGACGCTCCGTTCCGACACCAGGACCACCGCCGGCCTGTGTCGCGGCGCGACTTCCTCGCGCAGGGCTTCATCACCGGCGCGGCGATGGTGATGGCGCCGACGGTGCTCTCGCTGATGCGCGCGTCGACCGCGAGCGCGCAGGTACCGACCTGCGTACTGCGCGCGGGCGCGGGCCTGATCCCGTTCCTGTGTCTCGATCTCGCCGGCGGCGCGAGCATCGCCGGCTCGAACGTGCTGGTCGGCGGACCGGGCGGTCAGCTCGATCTGTTGACCGCGGAAGGCTACTCGAAGATGGGACTGCCCTCGGACATGACGCCGGGCAACCCCGGGCAGGTGAACACCGAGCTCGGCATCGCGTTCCACTCCGACAGCGCGTTCCTGCGCGGCATCCTCTCGAAGACCTCGGTGGCGACGCGCGCGAACGTGAACGGCACGATCTTCTGCTCGCGCTCGGACAACGACACGAGCAACAACCCGCTGAATCCGATGTACGGCATCAACCGCGCCGGCGCGGACGGCGAGCTCGTGACGCTGATCGGGTCGGAGTCCTCGGAGTCGGGCGGGAACTCCGAGTCCCCGATGTCGATGATCGATCCGACCAAGCGGCCGACCAAGATCGATTCGTCGCGAGACGCGACGGGTCTGATCGACACGGGCAATCTCGTGTCACTCCTGAGTCAGGCGCAAGCCGGTCAGGTCGCGCTGGCCGCCGAGCGGATCAGCGCGATCAAGATGCTGCGCGAGAACGAGTCCGCCGCGCTCGAAGCGCAGATCCTCTGCAACTACACGCAGACCACGGACCTGATCGGGCGCTACGGGGACCCGGACCTGGTGAATCCGCTAGCCGACCCCGACATCGCCACCGGCGCGACGCCGATCTTCAGCGCGGCCGAGCTCAACCAGGGCCGCTTCGCCAAGACCGCGGCGGTGATGAAGCTCGTGGTCGAGGGCTACGCGGGCGCGGGCACGATCGAGGAAGGCGGCTACGACTACCACGACAGCACGCGCGCGACCGGCGAGGTGCGCGACTTCATGGCCGGCCAGATGATGGGTGCGGCGCTCGAGTTCGCCGCGCGCCGCGCTGCGCCGCTGATGCTGTACGTGATCTCCGACGGGTCGCTCGCCAGCGACGGAGTGCTCGACAACTCGGCGGCCGGCCGCGGCAAGGGCATCTGGAAGGGCGACAACTCCGACACCGCGGCCGCGCTGGTGTTGGTCTACAGTCCGACCGGCCGGCCCGCGCTCACGCGCGCGACCGCCAACCAGATCGGCTACTTCCGGCCGTCCGGCTCGGTCGAGACCGCGGCCACCGCGGTGGCGAACAACGTGGTGCTGCTGTCCGAGGCGGTCGTCCTGAACTACCTGGCGCTGCACAACCGTGTGGGCAGCTTCGCATCGGTGCTGCCGATGAACGGCCTCGGCTCCGGTGCGTCCTTCGACAACCTGATCGCGTTCGCGCCGATCGTCTAGCCGCCTGACCGCACGCGGCGCTCCGCGCAGGTGGCGGTATCCTCCGCCGCATGCGCGCGCTCGCCAGCTTCGCACTCGTACTCGTGCTCTGCGCCGCGGGGGGGGTTGTCCGCGCGCAGGGCCTGGTGCTGAACTTCCGCGACGCGGAGCTCAGCGCGATCGTCGCCGCCGTCGCGCGCGCGACCGGCCAGCGCTTCATCCACGACACGGAGCTGCGCGGCCGGGTCACGATCATTCTCGCGGACGAGATCAGCCCCGACGAGGCGCTCGAGGTGCTGAACGCCGCCCTGCTCACCAGCGGCTACGCGACGATCCGCGGTCCCGACGGAAGCTGGAAGATCCTGCCGATCGAAGCCGCGCAGGGCGCCGCTCCCTGGATGCAGCACGAAGACGCCGGCGACTCGGTGCGGCTGGTGACGACGCTGGTGCGGCTGGAGGCGGCGGACCCGCAGGAGCTCGCGCGCATCCTCGGCGGGCGCATGCGCGCGAGCATCGTGCTGCCGTACCCGCCCACCAACGGACTGATCATCGCCGCCACGGAAGACCGCCTGGCGGAGATGCTCACCATCGTGCGCGCGCTCGATCAAGCCTCGGTCAGCGAGCTGCGCGTCTTCCCGCTGCGCTACGCCGATGCCGCCGCGCTCGCCACGCAGCTCGAGTTCGCGTTCCAGGAGGGCGACGGGCCGGCGATCCCCTGGCAGGTCACCGTCGACGCGCGCACCAACTCGCTGATCGTGCAGGGCGCGGCCGCGCGCGTGGCGGAAGTGCGCGGGCTGATCGAGCTGATGGACGTGCCGTCGCGCGCGGCCAGCGGCTTTCAGGTGGTGCGCGTGGTGAATGCGGAAGCGGAGACGCTCGCGACCCATCTGCGCGCGCTCGAGTTCGACGCGGATCGGCCCGCGGCTGCGGCGGCCGTCTCCGCGGGCTCGGGCATCGACGTGGTCAGCGACGAGGCCACCAACTCGCTGGTGATCCGCGCCGGTCCCGCGGCCTTCGCCGAGATCGCGCGCGTGATCGCCGAGCTCGATCGGATCCCGCCGCGGGTGGGCATCGAGGTGCACGTCTGGGACGTCGAGACCGTGAAGGGCCTCGAGCTCGGCTTCGACGCGCTGATCCCGCTGGTCGCGCCGCGCGACCCCGACGACATGGTCGCCTTCGCGACCATCGGCGACGCCGCGAGCCTGCTCACGCCCGAAACGGCGCAGCCCTTCGTCGCGCGCTTCGCGCGCAGTCCGCTGTTGATCCCGATCATCGGCCCCGACGGCAATCCGACCACGATCGTGGTGCCCGAGGGCGCGGGCCAGATCACCGCGGCGCAGGGGGAGGTCACGATCCGCGCGCTCACCACGCCCTACCTGCTCGCGACCGCCGGCGAGGAGCAGAGCATCTTCAGCGGCGATCAGGTGCCGATTCCCGTCTCGTCGGGCGCCACCGCCGACGCGACCGCGCCCGTGAACTCGCAGAGCCCGTTCCTGACCGACGTCACGATTCAACGCGAGGACGTCGGCGTCGACCTGCGCGTGACACCGATCGCTGTCTCCGACGACCTGGTCTCGCTCGAGCTCCACATCGAGGTGAGCACCGTCGCGCAGGTGCTGACCACGCTGAACGAGCAGAACCAGCCGGAGGGTCAGGGACCGACGCTGCGCAAGTTCCAGCTCGACGCGAACGTCCGGCTCACCGACGGTGCGGTCATGCTGGTGGGCGGGGCGCCCGCGGACCTGGTCGCGAGCGGCGAGGCGGGCGTACCGTTCTTCAAGGACATCCCGATTCTCGGCTGGTTCTTCAAGAGCACGCGCGACCTCGAACGCCGCCGGCGGCTGGTGGTGGCGGTGCGCGCCAATCAGATCCACTCACCCGAAGAGCAGCGCGCCGAGTCGATCGTGCGGCGGCTCGCCTTCGAGCGCCACGCGCAGCGCACCGAAGTGCTGCGCGGGCTGACGAGCGCGCCGTATGCGCTGCACGTCGCGACGCGCAAGACGCTGGCCGAGGCCGAGCTCGTCGCCGCCGAGCTCGAAGACCTCGACGGCAGGCCGGTGATCACGCCCTCGCAGGGCGTGGAGGGCGAGCGCTACGACGTAATTCTGGTGGGCTTCGACGAGATCTCGGATCTCGGTCCGCTCAGCGTCCTGCTGCGTGCGCGCGGCTTCGTGACTCGGCTCGAGATCGTCGGTCCGCCGACGACCTGAGCGCGTTGCCTCGAGCGCGAGTCGCGCGTCAGGCGGGCGAGGCCACGGGCGCGCCGGTCGACTTCGCGGGCGAGCGCTCGGCGCGCTCCTCGGAGAGCCGGTGCAGCGAGACGACCTCGTCCAGGCAGGCGAGCATGCGGCCGTACAGGCGCAGCTTCACGGCCTCGATCGCCGCGTAGCCGAGCAGCGCGAAGATCGTCGATGAAAGGGCGAGGCCGAGCGCGCCGAGCTCGAGCGGCGTGCCCGCCATGTGCTTGGAGACGAGCAGGATCAACATGCCGATCGCGTTGCCGGCCAGACCGACGGGCGGCAGCAGGTTCGAGTACATCGAGATCGGGCGCGCGTAGCTCGACTCGTATTCGTTCATCACGTACTGGCGGCTGGCGTCGACGACGAAATCGCTCGCGACCTGGCGCGCGTCGGGCGAGCGCAGCGACTTCGCGAGCACGCGCAGCATCAGCAGGGCGATCGAATCGACCGGACCCTTGGTCGCGAACTGCAGACTCTTCTCGAGCGCCGGCCGTGGCACCAAGCGCGTGGCGGTCCACGCGCGCTTGCAGAGTGAAATGCCGCGGTAGAACGGAACACAGATCGCGACGAGCGACAGCCCGCTCATCACGATCACGATCATGCCCTGGGTCGAGAAAATCGAAGATTCCATCGGAGGGGGGTCCTTCTCAGTCGCCGGCGCGGATCAGTGACACGGCCTTGCCGAGCGGGCTCTGGCTGCCGATCGGGTAGTGAACCAGCATGTCCTCGCGACCCGCGTAGCGGGAGCCGAGCTCGTCGAGCACGTCGTTGGCGCGGCCGCGCTCGTGCATGTGCACGAGCACCTCCGCCTTGGCCAGACGCAGATCCGCGTCCATGCCCCACAGCTCGGGATGCCGGCTCTGCCACTCGCCGGCGAGCATCGGGTCGAGGTGCATGCCGATGTACGCGTCGACGAAGTAGCCCAGCGCCACCGCGGTGGTGCGGTCGCCGCGCTGCTCCGCGTCGTCGAGCGAAGTGCGGAAATGCACCAGATCCTTGTACATGCGCGTCATGTTCTCGCGCCGCTGGTCGAGCGACGCGCCGCCGAGCGGGCTCGCCTCTTCGGCGGGCTTCTCGGTGCTGCCGAACTCGATCGGCTTATAGGTCTTGATCGCGCAGCCCGCGAGCGAGGCGCAGGCGACGCACGCCAGGAAGGCGCGAAGCGTCCGACTAGTCATGCTTGGTCTCCCCCGGGCGGCCCTCGTGGTACATGCGGCGCAGCAGCACGTGCACCGGGTGGTCGCGGCGCGCGCGCATCTCCTGTGCCAGCCCATCGGTCGTGAGCGTCGCCTTGAACAGCGGCAGCGCGCGCGAGCGGGCCGCGATCTGTTGATCGGTGCGCACGAGCTGGGCCTCGGCGTCGGCGAGCTTCTGCGCCACGTCGGCGAGATCGTCGTCGGTCGAATCGGCGGAAGCGGGAACTTCCTCGCGCGTGGTCTTGCGCAGCGTGTCGCGCCGCGCGCCGAGCGCCGCGATCTCCCGCAACAGTGACTCGCGCTTGCTGCGCAGCGACTCGAGCTCGGCGTCGAGTTCGGGAATGCGTCCGCTCTCGGCGAAGCCCATGTAGAGCAGCACTTCGCTGTCGGCCAGCGCGGCGCGCAGCACGGACAGTCGCTTCGCTTCGGGCTCACCGCCTTCGATCCAGGCCGACAGCGCGCGCGAGCGCGTCACGTGCTCGGCGATCGGGCGCACGATCTTGGCGTACTCGCTCTGCCGGCCGTGGCGGCCGAGCCCGGCGGTGATCGCGGGCCACAGCTCGCGGTCGAACGGGAACAGCAGGAGCGCGCTGCGGTAGCGGTCCGTGCCGAGCTTCACCTCCGCCACCGAGGGCTTGGCCGCGTACGCGAGGAGCGCATTGCCGACGCCCTTCGACGACTCGAACGCGGCGAAGTAGGCGGAGTCGGGCAGCGCCGCTTTGCCTTCCTCGGTCGCGTACTGGTGGAAGAACGCCAGGTAGCGGCCGTAGACGCGGGCGGCGGCGCGCGCGTGCTCGTCGGCGCGAAGCGACTCCTGCACGCTGCGCCACACGTAGTAGTCGGCGACGTTCAGGCTCGTCTCCTGGATCTCCTCGAACAGGCGGCGCATCGAGTCGAGATACTGCTCACGCGTGACGTTCTGGTAGCCGAGGCCCTGCCAGTCTCCGTTCATCGCGCCGCGCAGCGTCGCCCAGACTCCGATCGCGCCCTCGATGCTGAACGGCATCTCGAGCTCGATCTCGACGTTCAGCCGCTGCTTCGCGACGTACACCTCGCCGATCTCTCTCAGCACGCGCGTGTAGACCGCGGCCTGACCCTCGACGGTGAGCGCGCGCTTGAACGCGACCTCGTAGGCGCCCGTGGTCGTGCGCAGCGCGCGCTGCGTCTCGGCGCCGAGTCCGTCACGCGCGAGCAACCCGCGCGCGTGCTCGTGGTGCTTGCTGGCCTCGAGCAGCGCCAGCGTGAAAGTCAGGCTGCCGACGTCGGACTCCGGACCGTCCATGCGCCCGATGATGCGCTCGAGGTACGCGCGCGACGACGCCGCGGCTGGAATCACTTCCGGATACGCGCCGACGCGCCCGTCGTAGAGCAGGCGCACGATCGCGCCGAGCGGATCGAGGTCGCGATCGACGCCCTTCTCCTGGCTGCGCAGCACGATCATGCGCGCGGTGTTCTCGTACACGTAGGGGAGTGCCGCGAGGAAGCCGGAGTTCGGCTCGTCCGACAGCGCGAGGTTGTCGAGCGTCTGGTAGGTCGCTTCCAGCGGCACGACGACCGTGAGCCAGAGCGCGAGCATCTCCTGCACGAAGTCGCCCGCGTTGCCGCGTTCGAGCGCGCGCGTCGCCATGATGTAGTGGAACCAGTACGCGTTCTCGTGCCGATCGAGCCGGTGCGCGAGCTCGGTGACCGCTTTCACGCTCGACTCGAGCGAGTCCGGCGAGCCCTTCGAAAGGTGCAGCAGCAGGTACGCGATCGCCTTGCGGCGGACCAGCGTCTCCTCGTCGCCCGACTCGTGCGGCGCCAGCGTCTCGAAGTAGTCCGTGACGTAGCGGTCGAGCGATATGCCCGCTTCGTTGCCGTAGCCCGTCAGTCGCTCGGCGAGCGCTTTCGAGTCGGCCGACGAGTAGACGTACGCGTAGTCGAGGTATCCCGACCAGACCGTCGACTCCGTGCCGGCGCGCGCGGCGTTCGCGAGCGCGCAGGCCAGGACGACCAGTCCGAGTCTCGCTCCGATTGTCATCACATCGCTCCCGGGCGCGAAAGGCAGTTGAGCGCGTGCGTGAGCTCGCCACAGCGGTCCACCGCTGCACGGCCCGGCGCACGCTCGATCCACATCAGAAACGCGTTCAGGTTCTTCGTCTCGACGAAGCGGTACTTTCCCGCCGCGCTCGAGCACTCCCGTTTCTTTCCGACGGCCGCGAGGACCGCGAGCTTGAGCGAGTCCTCGCGCTGATCCGTGCGACAGGCGGGAAACGCGGAGAGCGGCACGCCGGGCAGCTTCTCGTCGGGCTCGGCGCGCGGCGCGGACGAGGGCATCGGCGCGGCCGCCACGCGTTCACGCATGGACGGCGCTGGCTCGTATGGCGCGGCTGTCGCGGACGCGCTCGCCGCGCCGGCGAACGCGACCGGCCGCGCGGGCGCGGGGCGGGCGGCCTTGGCCTGCGTCGGCGCGGTCGGCTCGGCGCGATCGGGGAGATCGGCGACGGACTCGTCACCGGGAAGTGTAGGTGCGACCGCGCCCGGCGGCGCCACGCGCGGAATCACGGGCGCGGCGGCGCGCTTCGGTCCGGGCACGCCCGGCGGCAGGCTGCTCACGCGCGACGGGCGTTCCGGTGCCGATGTCGGCGCGCCCGCCACGCCGTCGATCGAAACGCGCGGCAGCGCCGGAGCGCTCGGCATCTTCGGCGTCTCCACCGACGGTGGCCGCCAGGCGGTCCGCTTCTCCGTCTCGGTCTCGGTCGGCTGGACCGGCGCGCGCGGCGCGTCGATCTGGACCGGCGGCGGTGCGCGTTTCGCGACCGGCTTTGGCGCGGGCTGCGGCGCTGCACGCTCGAGCTTGGGCGGCGGCTCGCGGATCGGTTCGGGCTTGGGCATCGGCCGGGGCGGCGGAATCTTCGCCTTGGCGACGACCACCGGCTCGGGCTTGGGCTCGGGCTTCGGCGGCGGCGGAGGCGGCTCGGGCGCGGCGACCACCACGGGCTCGGGTTCGGGCTCAGGCTCCGGGATCGGCTCCGGCTCCGGCTCGACCACCTGCGCCTGCATGGGCACGATGCGCAGCGCACTCGAATCGACGTCGCCGTCGTCGAGCGCCCGCAGGCCCGCGAACACGATCAGGCCGCTCACCACGACGGTCGCGGCGGCGCCGCCGGCTCCGGCCAGCGGAGAGACGGGCTCGACCGGCGCCAGCGCTTCGGCTGCGACACGAAAATGCGACGCTCCGTAGCCGAAGCGGCGACCGATCGGATCCGCTCTCAACGCGGCGCCTCGATCAGCTGCACCGTCGCGCGGCGCTCGCTCGGCCACGCGTCCTCGACCAGACTCACGGCGGTGAGCAGATCCTCGCTGCGCGAGTCGGCGTGCGGCGCGAGCACGGGGCGATCGGACGACGCGGCACGCAGGCGCTTCAGGCGCTCGCGCAGCTCATCGACGCCGAGCCGCGGGCTCGGCGCGCCCGCGCTCACCAGCTCGAAGACCGGCAGCGTATCGCCTGGCGGGTATACGCGAACCTGTGTCGCGTTGCCGCCGCCCGTGAGCGGCTCGGCGGGCGACTTCTCGCCGACCCGCGGCACGATCAGCTCGCCGAGATCGATGCCTTTCACGGTTTCGACCGACCCGATCTGCGTCATCGCGAGCAGGATCAGGAAGGCGAGGTCCACGAACGAGAACAGCCACGCGGGGGGTTCGGAGTGCTGAGCAGCCACGGCCCTTTACAGCGACCGACGCAGCCCGAAACAGAGTGATCCAGGTCACACTTTCAGAGCTGCCCCGGACTTCATGGACAGGGACGACGCGACCGCCACCCCGATCCGCCCGGCCTAGCCTCGGCGGCGTCCCCCGCGCGATCCCCGCCTGCCGCGCCGCGAACGCTTGCGCGCCGGCTGCTCTGGCTGCTCAGGATCTGGCGGGCCAGCCGCGACCGGGGCGTCGAGCGTGCGTCCCGCTTTCGGGACCTCGTCCGCCGGCGTGCGCGACTCGGTCTCGTGCAGCACGCGCAGGACCTCGGGTCCGAACTGCTCCGCCCACCAGGGCTTCACGGCCGTCAGCCCGCGCATGTCGTCGGCGCTGCGCGGCAGCACGGCGGCGAGCTCCTCGAGCGACGCGTTGGGACAGAACACGCCCGGGTCCAGACCAAGCTCGCTCGCGCGCGTGGCGCGCCAACGCTTCAGCTCTTCGAGCCGCGTTTCGCCGCGCCGATCGAGCCGGCGGCGACCGTTGCCGGTGGGCTGCTTGCGTTCGAGTGGCGGGTGCTCGGGCCCGTCGGTGCCGCGCTCGATCGCGTCGAGCAGCTCCTGGCCGAAGCGCCGCAGCACCAGGTCCGTGATCCCGCGCCGGGTGCCGAGCGCGCGGCGCGACGTCGGCGGAGATTGCGCCAGGTCGAGCAGCGTGCCGTTGCCCATCACCTTGAACGGCGGTTTGTCGGCGTCTCTCGCGCGCTTGTCGCGCCACAGGAACAGCTCGCGCAGCACCGCGATCCCGCGCGGCGTCAGCTTGCGCGAGCCCTTGATGCGCAGATAGCCCTGCTGATCGAACTCGCGTTCAGGCCAGAGCC
Organism: Deltaproteobacteria bacterium; assembly: GCA_031396695.1. GTDB lineage: Bacteria > Myxococcota_A > UBA9160 > SZUA-336 > SZUA-336 > VGRW01. The sequence goes on along the minus strand of JANNLG010000190.1, from coordinate 54,811 downwards.
GCTGCTCGAGCGACGAGAACTCCGCCTTCGCCCAGCTCAGGCGCTTCTTTCCCGACAGCTCGCGCTCGAGAATCTCGGTCAGCTCGACCAGGTAGATCACGTCCGACGCCGCGTAATTGAGCTGCACTTCGCGCAGCGGACGCCGTGACCAGTCGGTGCGCTGCTGGTCCTTGGAGAGCTTCACGTCGAAGTGTCGCTCCACCAGCGCCCCCAGCCCGACCGCCGGATAGCCGAGCATCTGCGCGGAGATCATCGTGTCGAACAGCCCGCGCACCGTGAGCCCGCAGTGGCGGTGGAGCACGAACAGATCGTACTCGGCGGCGTGGAAAATCTTGCGGATCGCGGGGTTCGCCAGCACCGGCGCCAACGGCTCGAGCCCGCGCGGCGGCATCGACAGCGGGTCGATCAGGAACGTGCCGCAGGCCGCGGCGACCTGGACCAGGCACAGCTTGTCGAAGTAGTGGAAGAAGGAGTCCGCCTCGGTATCGACGGCAATCACCTTCTCGAGCGCGAGCTTGGCGGCGAGCTCCTCGACCTCTACGACCCTGTCGATGAAGCGATACTCCGCCATGGGCCGCTTGCTGGGACTCCTCGAGGGGTATCGACCGACCTGGACGGCGCGCGATGGTGGGGACGTCCCGCGACCCAGGCGACGACCGATTCTAACCGGCGAAGTGATCGAAGCCAGAGCCGACGCCTGCTTTCGTCAGGATTCCCGCAGAAGTTCGACCAACTGGTCCTCCAGCCGCTCGTGTGCGGCGAAGGTCTCGAGAAAGACGCGGAACACCGCCCGAGCCGCGTCCAAGTGGCCGAGCGCCAGGTGCGAGGCCACCCGTTCCAGGTCGTTGCGGATGCCGATGTGGGCCACGCGCAGGCTGCGGATCGGACCGCTCTGCGCGGGCGCGCGGGCTTCCGCGGCCGGGAACGTGAGGTCCTCTTCGCGGGCCAGGTGCGCGAGGATCTGCTCCCGGTACTCGGTGAAGCCGCGCCGGGCGCGGGGCAGGTCGTCGGCCGCCAGCGCCGCGGCCACGTCCTGCGCGAGCTGCTCGACCTTGCCGGCGTCCTGGCGCCAGCTCTCGATCGGCTCGAGCGCCCGAGCCTGCGCGCTGGATCCCTTGCCTGTTTCGGCCGCCATGCTGGCGCCGATCTTACTCGATTGCCGATTCTACGGAGCGCGTGAAGCGAAGCCTTCTCGGTGCGGCTCTGTTGCTCGGCTTGATCTCCGCTTGTCTGGCGCAGCTCGTCCCGCGCGTGCGCGCGCCGCTCGAGTTCCGTGCCTGCGGCGAGGCGTTCGAGTGCGCGGAGCTGCGCGTGCCGATCGATCACGAGCGCGCCGACTCCGAGGAGATCGCGCTCGCGGTTCTGCGCGTGCGCGCGACGGGGCCTGGCGAACGGATCGGCGTCTTGTTCGTGAACCCCGGCGGGCCGGGTCTGTCGGCGGTCGACTACCTGCGCGCGGGCGCGTCGCGTTACGGTGTCGCGCTGCGCGAGCGCTTCGACTTGATCGCATTCGACACGCGCGGCAGCGGTGCGAGCGCGCCGCTCGACTGTCGCGAGTCGCTCGCGGCGTACTTCGCGCAGGATCCGACGCCGGAGACCGACGCGGAGTGGCAGAGCGCGCTCGACGCGAGCCGCGCGCTGGCCGACGAGTGCGCGCGCAAGCACGCGGGGCTGCTGCCGTTCATCGGCACGCGCGAGAGCGCGGCCGACCTGGACGCGCTGCGCGAGGCGCTCGGCGAGCAGCGGATCTCCTATCTCGGCTTCTCCTACGGCACCGCGCTCGGCGCGAGCTACGCCGCGACCTTTCCTGCGCGCGTGCGCGCCATGGTGCTCGACGGCGCGATCGAGCCGTCGTTCGAGCTCACGGTGTTCGCGCGCGAGCAGGCGATCGCCGTCGAGGGAGCGCTCACGGCCTACGACGACGCCGCTGCCGAGAAGGGCTGGAACGGCATCGCGGTGCTCGAGGCGGTCTTCGCGCGCGCCGAAGAGACGCCGCTCGCGAGCGGCGCGTCGAGCGTCGGTGAGCCCCGCGCGGCGCGTTCGAGCGACATCCTGTACGGCAGCGTCGAGGCGCTGACCGATCCCGACGAAGGCTGGCGCGAGCTCGCGCTCGCACTCGGAGCCGCGCAGGCCGGCGATGGATCGCGCTTCGTCTCGCTCTCGGATCGCTACTTCCAGCGCCGCTCCGACGGCAGCTCGGGTCTGCGCGTGGAGACGCAGCTCGGCGTGCTGTGCGCGGATCTACATCGGCCCGCGTCGGCGCAGGCCTTCCGCGACGCGCTGCCCGAGCTCGAGCGGGAAGCGCCGCACATCGGCGTCGCGAATCTGCTGAGTCACTTGCCGTGCGCGTTCTGGCCCGAGCCCGCGCGGCCGTTCGAGCCGCCGCGCATGGCCGGGGCGGGGAACATCCTGGTGATCGCCGGCCGCGCCGATCCGCTCACGCCGCACGTCTGGGGCGAGCGGCTCTCCGCTGCGCTCCGGGGCTCGACGCTGCTCGGTGTAGACACGCGTGAGCACACCGCGTACGGCCGCGGCCGCGAGTGCGTCGACCAGGCCGTCGTCGCGCTTCTGCTGTCCGGCGAGGCGCCGGCGACGGCGCCGGTCTGTCCCTAGCCGGCTCCGCTCAGGCGAGCGCGGTCGCGAGCTGCGCGACGGCCATGCCGATCACGACCAGCGGCGAGAGCAGGATCGCGAGCAGACCGAGCCGGGTCGCCACACTCTGCTCCACGTGCACCATCAGGTAGATCGGAGTGGTGAAGCCGAGGAAGAAGTTCGCGAGACCCCAGCCGATGTGCCCCGTTCTGAGGGCGTGAATCACGAGCCCGAGCGAGATCGCGAAGTTCAACACGATCGTGATCAGCGCCGGAATCCACCAGCGCGACATCCAGGCCGAGAGCTCCGTCTGCTGCGCGGGCGTGAGCGACTGACCGCGCTCCTCCTGGATCGCCTGCTGGAACGAGGCGGCGACGCTGCCCTCTTCGGGCGGAGCGGCGGCTGCCTCGGCCGAACCCGGCTCGGGCACGTGCACTGGCATGTCGCGCGTCTCGACCTGGCTTCGGTACTTGGCCGGGATCTCGTGCAGGTTCTCGGTGAAGTGGATGTTGCCGCGGTCGTCCTTGTACTTGTACGCCTGCGCCAGGGCGCCCGAGGCCAGCCCGACCAGGTACAGACCCAAGGACAGCGCGAACACGACGCGAAGCGAAGTCGAACGTGCCATGCCTGAACATCGGCCCCGGGAAGGCCGCGGCTTTACCGGCTAGATTACGGCCCCCATGCGCTGGTCCCAGATGTTCATTCCCACGCTGCGCGAAGTGCCGGCCGATGCCGAGGCCACGAGTCACCGCTTGATGCTGCGCGCCGGGCTGATCCGTCAGCTCGGCGCGGGGATCTACTCGAAGCTGCCGCTCGCCGAGCGGGTGGCGCGCAAGGTCGAAGCGATCGTGCGCGAGGAGATGACGCGGATCGGTGCCCAGGAGTTCCGGCTGCCGCTCCTGCACCCGGCCGAGCCTTGGAAAGAATCGGGGCGCTGGGACTCCGTGGGCGACGAGCTGTTCCGGCTGCGCGACCGCAAGCAGACCGACATGGCGCTCGCGATGACCGCGGAGGAGATCTTCACCACGCTCGCGCGCGACGGGCTGCGCAGCTACCGGCAGCTGCCGCAGATCTGGTATCAGATCGGCGCGAAGTTCCGCGACGAGCCGCGGCCGAAATCGGGCGTGCTGCGCGGGCGCGAGTTCACGATGAAGGACTCGTATTCGTTCGACGCCGACGCCGCCGGCCTCGACGTCTCGTTCCGGAAACACGCGGATGCGTACAAGCGCATCTTCTCGCGCTGCGGCGTCGAGTCGATTCCGGTGCAGGCGTCGTCGGGCGCGATGGGCGGCAGCGAGTCGGTCGAGTTCATGGCGGTCTCGGACGCGGGTGAAGACTGGATCGTCACCTGCCCGGGCTGCGGCTACGCCGCGAACCTGGAGAAGGCGAAGTCGGAGCCGTCGGTGGTGAGCGACCCCGCGAGCACGGGCGCGCTCGAGAAGTTCCCCACGCCGGGCGTGCGCACGATCGACGACCTCGCGCGCATGGCGGGCGGCGCGCCCGCGGAGCGCCAGATCAAGACGCTCGTGTACCTGGTCGGTGACGCGCTGGCGCTTTTCCTGTTGCGCGGCGATCACGAGCTGAACGAGGTGAAGCTCGCCGAAGCCACCGGCTCCGCACGCTTCCGGCCCGCCGGCCCGGAGGAGTGCCGCGCGGCGCTCGGCGCGCTGCCCGGCAGCCTCGGCGCGGTCGGCGTTGCGAACATTCCCGTCTTCGCCGACCTCGCCCTGCGCGGCCGGCGCGAGATGACGACGGGCGCGAACCAGAACGAGTTCCACCTGCGACACGTGGATGTGTCGCGCGATCTGCCGGGCGTGACGTTCGCCGACCTGCGCAACGCGCGCGCGGGCGAAGCCTGCACGGCTTGCGGCAAGCCGCTCGAGACCAAGAAGACCATCGAGATCGGCCACATCTTCAAGCTCGGCTTGCGCTACTCCGAGCCGATGGGCGCGCGCGTGCTGACCGCCGACGGCGTCGAGGTTCCGATCGTGATGGGCTCGTACGGGCTCGGCATCGAGCGCATCATGGCGGCCGCGATCGAGGCGCATCACGACGCGAACGGAATCGTCTGGCCGCGCTCGATCGCGCCGTTCGACGTGGTGGTCTCGCCGGTGAAGGCGAGCGATCCCGAGCAGCGCGAGAAATCCGAGCAGCTCTACGCCGAGCTCCTTGCTTCCGGCTTCGACGTGCTGCTCGACGATCGCGACGAGCGGCCCGGCGTGAAGTTCAAGGACGCGGATCTGGTCGGCATCCCGTTCCGGATCGTGCCGGGTCCGCGCGCGCTCGCGCGGGCTTGCGTCGAGTTGACCGAGCGCGCGACCGCGACGACGCGTGAAGTCGCGCTCGGCGATGTCGTCGCCGAGCTGCGCGGCGCCTACGGACGCTGACGCGCGCGGATGAGCGACCGCCCGACGCTCTGGCTGCTCGACTCGCACTACCAGATCTTCCGCGCCTACTACGCGATGCCGGATCTGCGCGCGCCCGACGGCACGCCCACTGGCGCGCTGCGCGGCTACGCGTCGCAGCTCGTGAAGCTGTTCACGCTGCAGCGGCCTACGCACGTCGTGGCCGCCTGGGACTTCGCGCTCACGAGCTTCCGGAACGACATCCACGACGGCTACAAGGCCGGGCGCACCGAGGCGCCGGCCGATCTCGAGCCGCAGTTCGCGCTCTGTGAAGAGGTGACGCGCGCGCTCGGCGTGCCGGTGTTCGGAGTCGAGCGCTTCGAGGCCGACGACGTGATCGCGACCATGACCGCGCGCGCGCTCGACGAGGGCGCGGACGTGGTGATCGCCTCGAGCGACAAGGACCTGGGCGCGCTGGTCTCGGAACGCGTCTCGCTGTTCGACCCGCGCAGTGAGGCGCTGCTCGGGCCCGCCGAGATCGAGGCGCGGCTCGGCGTCGCGCCCGATCTCGTGCCCGATTTCCTGACACTGGTCGGTGACGCGGTCGACAACATCCCCGGTGTGAAGGGAATCGGCGCCAAGACCGCCGCCGCGCTGCTGCGCCGCTTCGGCCGGATCGAGGACATCCCCGCCGATCCCCGCGAGTGGGCGGGCCTCGAGCTGCGCGGCGCCGCGCGCGTCGCAAAGGCGCTGGCCGAGGGTGGTGCAGCGATCGCACTCGCGCGCCAGCTCGTGCGCATGCGCGAGGATCTGCCCATCACCGCGCGCGTCGACGAGCTGCGCTGGCAAGGCGCCGACCGCGGACTGCTCGAGCCGTTCTGCGCGCGGCTCGGCGTGAAGGGCCTGGTCGACCGCGTGCCGCGGTTCCGGGACTGATGGCGAACGCACTCTCGCTGCTGCGACTCCTGGTGGTGGTTCCCTTCGCGCTCCTGATCGCGCAGGGCGGCACCTCGAACGCCGCTTGGGCCGCGGCGCTGTTCGCATTCGCGATCGCGACCGACCTCGCCGACGGGCCGCTCGCGCGTGCGCGCGGTACCGAGAGCGCGCTCGGCCGCGCGCTCGACCACGGCGCCGACTTCCTGTTCGTGAACTCGGGCCTGGCCGCGGCGGCCACACAAGGCTTCGTTCCTTGGCTGCTGCCGATCCTGGTCGCGCTCGCATTCGCGCAGTACGTGATCGACTCGACCTGGCTGCACCGCTCGCGCGAGCTGCGCATGAGCGCGCTCGGGCGCTGGAACGGGATCCTCTACTTCGTGCCGCTGGGCGGCGCGATCCTGGTCGAGCTCGGGCTCGGGTTCCTGGCCGTACCCACCGTCTGGGTCGCTTGGGCGCTGGTCGCCTCGACGCTGGCCTCGATCGCCGACCGCGCGCTCGCCGCGCGCAGCACTCCACGTCAAGCGGAGCCCTAGCCCGGACGATGCGGACCTCGGGAGGCGAATGATGCCAAAGCTCGCAATCGTCCTGGTGGCCGCGTCGCTCGCGGCCTGCGTCGCCGTCGGCTCGGACCCGACACCCACGCCCGCGCGCGCGCAGGGCCCGGCGAAGTCGCAAGGCCACGGTCCGCCACCGCACGCGCCCGCGCACGGCTATCGCGCGAAGACACCACAAGGTGTCGACGTCGTGTTCGACACCCAGATCGGCGCCTACGTCGTCGTCAGCCTTCCCGGCAACTACTGGCTCGACGATCGCTACTACCGCAAGGGTGATTCGGGCTGGGTGGTGAGCGCGAACGTCGAGGGACCGTGGGCGTCGTGCCCGTTCGACAGCCTGCCCAAGGGTCTGCAGGCGGGCGCGTCGAAGAAGAACGGAAAGTCCAAGAAGGCCAAGGGCAACAACCCGAACTAGCTCGCGCGCCTCCGCTATTCTGCGCCGCGATGACCTCCGTCCTGGCGCGGACCACGGGCCCTCTGTCGCTCTCGAACCTGTTCATGACCGTCGCCTGGTACGGTCACCTGCGGCACTTCTCGAACCGCACGTGGCTGGTCGCGGCGCTCGCGAGCTGGGGAATCGCGCTGTTCGAGTACCTGCTGCAAGTGCCGGCGAACCGGATCGGCTACACGGTGCTCACGCTGCCTCGGCTCAAGATCCTGCAGGAAGTGATCACGCTGGTCGTGTTCGTGCCGTTCTCGGTGCTCTACATGCAGAACCCCGTGAAGCTCGATTTCCTGTGGGCGGGGCTGTGCATGGTCGGCGCCGTCTACTTCATGTTCCGGTCCTGAGGAAATGTATAATGCGGGCAGAATCCCACCGAACCCGAGGAGGTGAATCGGATGGATGTGCAGAAGCTGCTTCGCAACCCGCGATTCCGACTCGAGCAAGGCGGCCCAGCGCAACCGGAGGCGGTGAAGCAGTTCGAAGAGGCGGCACCCGCGAACCTCCCCCGCACCTACCTGCGCTTCGTGCACGCCTGCAACGGCGCACGCGGCAAGATCCCGTATGCGACCGGCTACCTGGAGCTGTGGTCGCTCGAGCGCGCGCTCGACAAGAACCGCGAGCACGGCGTCGCGCGCAGCCTGCCGGGCTTCTTCGCCTTCGGCGGCGACGGCGCGGAGGAGCTGTTCCTGTTCGACCTGCGCAAGGACGACGGCGCGGCGGTCTGCGCGGTCTCGGCCAAGACCCCGAGCGCGGCCTCGGTCGCGCCCATCACGAAGAGCTTCTCGGAATTCCTCGAGGGCATCGTGATGATGGCGGGCGTCTGAGCGCTAGACGGCGGGATCGGCGCTCGCGGCCGAGCCCTCGAACAGCTCGCGGTAGGCGCGGCGCAGGAACAACAGACCGATGCTCGCGTTGAAGAACACGAAGAAGTTGTGTTGCAGGAACGCGAAGGTCGTTACCTCGCCCACTTGGTTGGGAAAGAGCACGACCCACATGGTGATCGCGACCGTGCGCATCGGACCGGGCACGGCCGCGCCGAAGAAGATCACCGGCAGGATGCCCGCCATCGTGTGCAGATCGACGGAGATGCCGAACAGTCCCGCCGCGATCGTGTAGACGAGCACGGCGGCGATCATCGCGGGCGAGCGCAGCAGCATCACCGCGAGGTATTGCCAGGGGCGCGCGAGCCGGAACGCGCGCAGGATCGCGCGGTCGCGCAGCGCGACGCCTTTGCCGAGTCGCCCGCCGAAGAACGCGCACCAGAGCGCGAAGAACGCCAGCGCGAACGCGGCCACGATCGGGATCACGCGGAACATCGGCGGCAGCGTCGGACCCGAGAGCAGGAAGCCGAAGGTCGCCCAGGCGAGCAGGTAGTAGAACTCGCAGAACATGATGAACAGCATGCTCGAGCCGACTTCGAAGCCGGGAATGCCGTTGCGCCGGTTCAGGTAGACCGCGATCGCGCCCTTGCCCACTTGCTCGTTGACGATCGACAGGATGTAGCTCGACGCGCGAATCGGCAGCACGTCGCGGATCCGTACCGGCGCGTTGAACCAGTTGATCACGCGCCAGATCACGACCGTGTCGATCAGCAGGAACAAGAGCGAGTACGGAATCATCAGCGCGAGCCACGGGCCCCAGCGCACCGACGCGAGCACCTGCTCCATGTAAGCGGCGACGTCCATGCCGGCGCGCGCGGCGGCGCCCTGCACGCGCGTCCACAGGAAGCCGAAGCAGATCAGCGTGATCAGCCACGGCAGCGCCTTCTGCCAGAGCGGTGTCGCGGGTCGCGCCGAGGCTTCGCTCACGCGCAGCCCATCAGCGCGAGGCTGTGTGCGAGCGTCTCGTCGAGCGGACGCAGCTCGATGCCGAGCGCCTTGGCAGCGGGCGCGGGGTCGAAGCGGGAGTCGGTGAGCATCACCTCGATCACGTCGGGCGAGAAGCCGGGGCCGAGCAGGGCGGTGCGCAGCTTCAGCAGCACGCGCAGCAACGCGACCGGCACCGGCACCACGTACGGACTGCGCCCGATCAGGCGCGCGGCGCGCTTCACCAGCTCACGCAGCGCGATCGACTCGGGACCGACCAGGTCGAGCGTCGCGTCGCGCGCGCAGCCGACCTCGAGTGCTGCGTTCAGCGCGCCGTCGGCCGCGTCGCGTGCGTCGACCGGCTGCTCGACGTTCACTCCCCCGCCCGGCAGCGGCAGGATCGGCGTCTTGATCTCGCGCACGACCGCCTGCACACCCGCGTTCTTGCAGCCGAGCACGAGCGGTAGACGCAGAATCGTGTAGGCCAGGTGCGACGCGCGAACGAGCGTCTCGGCTTCGCCCTTGCTGCGCCAGAAGGGGTTCGACGAAGTCGGATCCGCACCGACCGCCGAGACCAACACGAACTTCGCGACGCCGGCCCCGCGCGCGGCCTCGAGCAGCGCCCGACAGGTTTCGACGTTGGCCTCGCGATAGCGCGTGGACTGCGACTCGATCAGGATTCCCGCCAGGTGGATCACGCCCGAAGCGCCTGCGCACGCTTCGCGCAGCGCTGCCGACTCGGCGTAGTCGATGCGCAGCGCGCGGGCGCGCTCGCGCGGCAGCGGCGGCAGCTCGGCCTCGGCGCGCGCCGAGCGCACCAGCGCCACGATCTCGAGCTCGGGTCGCAGAAGGGCGCGCTCCAGCACCACGCGCCCGAGCGCGCTGTTGGCCGCGCTCACGACCAGCTTCGCGGCCATGCTAGACGAAGCGCCCGCGGCCCACGATCGGCCAGACCTCTTCGACCTGCTCGCCGCGCGCGGCGTAGTAGCGGTCGTGCAGGTTGATCGTGGTGTCGCCGTGGCTCGGCACGAGGCGGATGCGATCGCCCGGCGCGAGCGGCAGGTCCGCGCCCTCGTCGATCAGCAGGTGCCCGTGCTCCTCGGAGAGACCCACCACGCCCAGCGGCAGATCCGCGCCGCGCGGCAGGCCGAAGTCGTTCGAGAGCGACTTCACCCCGGCGTCCGTGATCACCAGACGTCCGCGGCGGCGCAGCACCGTCGTGTGTAGCGTGAGCGCGGTTTCGAAATCGGAGCGCACGGTCGAGTAGCGCCCGTCCATGAACACGTAGCTGCCGGCCTGGATCTCCGTCACGCCGGACGTCGAGCCGGTGAGCTCGAAGGTTCCGGTTCCGCCCGCCGACACGATCTCGGGCGCGAGCCCCGCCTGACGCAGCGCCGCGACGTGCGCGACGAGCTGCCCGATCGCGGCCTCGGCGAGCTCCTTGCGCTTGCCCGCGTCGGGCACCAACACCGCGTGACCCTCGTAGCCCATCACGCCGCGATACGCGGCGCGGCTCGCGGCGATCCGGCGCGCGAGCGCGACCGATTCCTCGGGCGTGTCGGTGCCGCAGCGGTGCATGCCGATGTCGGCCTCGATCAGCACGCCCACGCGCGCGCTCGAGCCCGCGAGCGCCGCGTCGAGCGCGTCGACCTGCGCCGCGCTGTCCACGGCGACGATCAGCTCGGGCAGATCCTTCGCGAGCGTTACCAAGCGCGCGAGTTTGGCCGGGCCCACGAGCTGATTCGCGATCAGCACGGACGTTCGCACGCCCGTGGCGGCGAGCGCTTCGGCTTCGCCGAGCTTCGCGCAGGTGACGCCGATCGCGCCGGCCGCGAGCTGGCGCCGCACGACCTCGGCGCACTTCGGCGTCTTCCAGTGCGGGCGCAGCTTCGCGGGTCGCGACGCGAAGAAGCGCGCCATGGCCGCGATGTTCCGCTCCATGCGCTCGAGGTCGACGACCAGCGCGGGCGTGTCGATCTCGGCCACTCGCATGGGCGCATGCTAGCATGCGCAAAGTGATCGCGAAGAGCGTTTACACACTCAGCTGTATCCTGCTCGCCGTCTCGCTGATCGGTCTGCGGCGCGCGTCGAACGACATCGCGCACAGCTCGCTCGAGCTGCCGGGCGGCGTTCCGGTCGTGGTGTGGGAGCCGTCCCCGCCGCTGCCGTTCGGAACCTCGCCGAGCTTCGATCCGCCCGCGCCCGTGGTCGTGCTCTGTCACGGCTTCGCCGCCGACAACGCCATGACGAGCGCCCTCGCGCGCCGGATCGCGAAGGCCGGCTACGCGGTGATCGCGCTCGACTTCCGCGGCCACGGCGGGAATCGCAACCCGCTCGGTCCCACTGCCGACGGTCTCGGCCTGAAGCAGGACATCGACGCGGCGCTGCTCTACGCGCGCACGCAGCCGCGCTTCGACGGACAGCGCGTCGCGCTCGTCGGTCACTCGATGGGCGCGTTCGCGGTGCTCGGCCACGCGCAGCGCGACCCGGGCATCGGCGCGGTGGTCGCGATCTCGGGCGGTCGCGAGCTCACGGGTCCGTTCGCGCCGCCGAACACGTTCTTCATCTGGGCGTCCGGCGATCCCGATCGCACGCGCAAGCGCGGCCGCGAGCTGGCGGCGAAGCTCGCCGGCAAGGAGCAGCTGGTCGAGGACAAGACCTACGGCGAGATCGAGCGCGGCTCGGGCGTGCGCATGAGCGAAGTCCCCGGCGTGGATCACATCACGATCCTCTACTCCGCGGAAGCGGCGCGTCGGGTCGTCGACTGGATCGCGACCGCGCTCGGCCCCGGCAACGGCGCGCCCGAAACACCGGGCGCGGATCCGCGCTTCCTGTGGTCGGGGCTCGGCCTGCTCGCGGTACTCGTGCTGGCGTTCGGCGCGCCGCGCGCGCTCGCGCAGATCGCACCGCGCGTCGGACTGCAGCGCATCGAGTCGCCGCTGCTTCATCTGGCGCTGGTGGCGGCCGCGCTCGCGGGCGCGGTGCTGCTTCTCTCCGGCAACGACTCCGCCGCGCTGCGCGGTCCGTTCAGCTTCATCCCGCTCACGGCGGGTCGCGACCTGTTCGGTTTCTTCGCGCTCGCCGGCGCGCTTCTGCTCGCGCTCGGCGCCCGCACTGGGGCAGTGCGCGCCGAGGGGCTCGGCGAGGCGGGCACCTGGCTGTGCGCGGGGCTTCTGTTCGGCCTCGCCTACCTCGCGATCGGCACGCTCGCCGGCCCGTTCTGGGACATCTTCCCCGCGCCGCATCGGCTGGGCTGGTGTCTCGGCGCGACGCTGCTCTTGCTGCCGTACTTCGGCGCGAGCGAGTGGCTGCTGCGCGGCTCGCGTCGCACGGGCCTGTGGCTGCCGGCCGCGGGCAAGGCGCTGACACTTTTCGCTGTCATCGCCGGCGCGCTCGCGGGGCTGCTCCCGTTCGTGATCCTGCTCGGGATCTTCGCGATCACGGGCTTCTTCGTGTTCTTCGAGCTCGTCGCGCTGCGGCTCGCGCGCTGGATGCCGAACCCGTGGCTCGCGGCGCTGTTCCAGGCCGCGTTCACAGGCACCGCCTTCGCCAGCATCTTTCCCTGGGAAGGGTAGGAGCGCGGCCGGGCTCAGCCCTCGACGTCGAGCCTGCGTACGAGCGGCCGCAGCGGCCCCTGCCCGTCGTGGTTCCAGTCGAGCGGCGGCAGCTGCATGCGCCCGAGCGGACACAAGCGCGACGCGCCGGCCTCGACCGCGAACGTCCCGAGCCGAGCGAGTCCGCCGCCGAAGCCCGCGTGCCCGACGCACGAGAGGTGCGGCGCGAGCGGGCCCCAGAAGCGCGCGAGTCCGTCGAGCTCGGTAAACGGCACGACGGAAATGAAGCGCAGCGTGCCGGCGGGCGGCCGGACTTCGCCGCTCTCGAGCACCACCGTCCAGGTCGATGCGCCCGCCGCGAGCTCGAGCCGCGTGCCTTCGCGCACGGCGGCGCGCGCGCGCAGCTCGAGCAGGTCGGCGGACTCGGCGACGCTCAGCTCTCCGCGCGGCAGCGTCTCGTCGAGCTCTTCGAGCGCACCCGCGAGCGCGTGCGCGAGCTCCGCTGCGCGGCCGCGCGGCGAGTCACTGACCAGCGCCCACGCGGGCGACAGGCAGCCGCGACCGTCCCAGAGCGCGACGTCCTGCGCGAGCTGCTGCGCGGCGCTCACGGGATCGATGCCGGGGCCGATCGCCGCGAGCGAGAGCTTGTGGCCGTAGCCGAGAAACGGGCGCGCGGGTCGCACGCGCGCGCGGATCGCGGCGATCGTCTCGTCGCTGCCCTGCGCGACCACCGCGTCGCACTCTTCGAGCGCCTTCTCGTCGGCGCCGATCGCGACTGCCGCGCCAACGGCGGGATCGACCGAGCGCAGCGATTCGGCGAACAGGCGTGCCGAGACGGGGTCCGCGGCCGGCGTCTTCGCGTACACCGCGGAGCCGGCGAGCAGCGGCAGTGCGATCGCAGAGAACGCTGAGGGCGGGATCGAGCCCGCCAGCCAGACCGCGGTGACGCGCGGCGCGGCGAACACTTCGGGCAGCTCGCGCGCACGCAGGTTCGCGAGCGTGTCGGCGGTCCAGCCGGCGAGCGCGGACGTAACGCCGCGCTCGATCATCGCCGGCGAGTACACGCGGTGCTCGCGCGCGAGCCGCTCGCGCCAAGGCGAGCCGGGCGCGCGCCACAGCTCGAAAGCGCGCGCGAGCGCCGTGATCGTGCGCTCCGGCTCGAGCGCGCGGCGCGCGTCGGCGAGCTGCGCGAGCTCGGTCATCGCATCGCTCCCGATGCGTCGAGCAGCGCGTCGGCCGCCAGCGAGCAGCCGCGCGCCTCGGCTCCGCGCAGACGGCCGAGCACGCGGAAGCCGCCGTCGACGGCGAGCCCGAGATCGGATGTCATGACCGCGAGCACCGAGCCCGTGTTGGCCAGGTCGTAGTGCACCAGCACACCCGTATCGCCCGGGGCTACGTCGAACAGTGTCGCCGGGTCGAGCACGCGCGTGCGCACCCACGGTGGCACGACTTTGCAGTCAGACGCCACGCCGGTGCGCAGGCTCGCTTCGTAGAACTGACTGCCGAGCTCGCACATGCCGTACTGGTTCACGATTCGCGCGCGCGGCACGCCGAGCCTTTGGGCGATTCCGCCGTGCAGCTCGTCGCGCGTGAGCTCGCGCGCGCGGCCCTTGAAGCCGCCGGTCTCCATCACGCGCGTGCCGGCCGGGAGGGTCAGCGTCATTCGCCGCGCCTCGAGCGCGTCGAGCAGGTGCACGAACGCGAAGGCCGTGCCGGCCAGCAGCACTTTTGCTTCGAGCGAAGCGAGCTCGGCGACCAAGATGTCGACGTCCCAGCCCTCGGCGTGCACGAACGAGCGACTGTCGGGCGTTCCCAGCTCGCGCATCGCGCGCTCGAACATGTACGAGAGCGACGAATCCGGCGCCTCGGCCGCCGACGGCGCGAGCACCAAAAAGCGGATGCGCTCGACGTCGGGACACAGGAACGCAGCGAAGGTCGCGACGAGCGATGCGTCGTACAGCGCGAGCGTGTCGAGGTGCAGGGCCCCGCGCGCATCGGTCGAGCTGCCGCTGGTGCGGAACGTGCGCAGCGTCGCCTCGGGCGGAAAGATCGCGAGCCGTGCTTCCTTGAACGCGCCCGCGGGAACCGACGGGATCTGCCGCCAGCTGCGCACGCGCTCGGGCTCGACTCCGAACGCGGCACACAAACGCCGATAGGGCGCGTTGCCGGTGTGCTGAATTCGGAACAGAGCGAGCGCGAGTCGCTCGAAGCGCGCGTCGTCGGCGGGCGCGTCCACGCCCTCGGCGATCCAGGCCAGCACTTCGCGCTCGATCTCTGCGCGCGTCACGCGAGCACCTGCGCGATCTGCTCGGCCGCCGCGTCGAGCAGCGGCTCGGCGATCAGCAGCGGAGGCGTGAGCGCGAGCGTCCGCCCCTCCGGTCCCTCGCCGAGCGTGATCCAGCCGGCGTGCAGGAGTCGCAGGACCGCCGCGCGCGCGAAGCGGGCGTCGTCGAGCTCGATCGCGAGCAGCAGTCCGCGTCCGCGCAGCTCGCGCACGTGCGGGCTGCGCGCCAACAGCCCGCGCAGGCGCGTGAGCCAGCGCGCGCCGACCTCTTCGGCCGACTTCAGGAGCGAGTCGCGCTCCAACACGCGCAGCACGGCGAGCCCCGCGGCGCACAGCACGGGGTTGCCCAGGTGCGTGCTGGTGTGCAGCGCCTCGCCGCGCGACGCCGGCCAGCGTCGCATGATTTCGGGCCGGCCCGCGCACGCCGACAGCGGCAGTCCGCCGCCGAGCGCCTTGCCGAGCGCGACCACGTCCGGCACCACGCCCTCGTGCTCGCAGGCGAGCCAGCGGCCGGTGCGACCCATTCCGGTGTAGACCTCGTCCGCGATCAAGAGCGCGCCGGTCTCATCCGCGACCTCGCGCAGCGCGGACACGAAGCCCGCAGGCGGGAACACCAATCCGCCCCGGCCCTGGATCGGCTCGAACAGGATCGCGCCCGCGTCGATCTCGCGCACCGCCGCGCGCGCCGCGTCCGCGTCGCCGTACGGTACGAAGCGCGTGCGGCCCGCGAGCCGGCTCGCGAAGGGCGCGCGGAAATCCGCGCGGTGCGTGGTGTCGAGCGCGCCGAGCCCGAGTCCGTGATACGCGCCCTCGAACGCGACGACGCCCGGCCGGCCGGTCGCGATCAGCGCCGTCTTCAGCGCGGATTCGACCGCATCGGAGCCCGAGCCCGAGAGGATCACGCTGCCGAGTCCGCCGGGCAGCACGTGTACCAGCGCCTCGAGCAGCTCGACCTTGCGCACGGACGGGTACACGTCGCCCATCGCGTGTTGCAGCTCGCTGGCCTGAGCGGCCAGCGCGGCGCTGATCTCCGGATGGGCGTAGCCGAGCACCGCGGCGCCGAAGCCGGCCAGCAGATCGACGTAGCGGTTGCCGTCGGCATCGAGCACGTTCACACCCGCGCCCCGACTCCAGAAGATCGGCGGCGGCTCGGCGAGACAGGTGACCTCCGGGTTCTCGACCACCGCCAGGCGCTGCGCGAGCGCGCGCGCGCGCGGTCCCGGCACGGCGCCGACGATGCGGGGCAACTCCTGTCCGGTCACTCGGCCGATGCTAGCCCGGCGCCGATCCACGGTACAGACCGCAGGCCGGTGCTATAAGTGCTCGCGTGGACGGGATCGCCATGGCACGAGGCGCGCTCTGGCTCCGCTCTGCGGTGTATGTCGCGCTGGTCGTCGTGCTCTCGAACCTGCTCCTGCTCGACGTCGTCGACCGCGGCTTGCTCGAACCGGTACGGCTCGGAATCGCGTCCGCGGCCGGCCACGTGCTCGCGCTCGTGTTCGACAACGTGCGCGTCGTGGGCCAGCGCGTGTTCGTCGGCGGCAGCGCCGTCGAGATCGTGAACTCCTGCACCGGCATCGACGTCGGCGTGTTCCTGGCGTCCGCGATGCTCGTCTTCCCCGCGCCCTGGCGTGCGCGCGCGCTCGGCGTGCTCGCCGCGTTCGCGATCGTGTTCGCGGTGAACTTCCTGCGCGTGCTCACGCTGTGCTGGCTGAACGCGGACTCGCCGAGTGCCTTCGAGCTGGTTCACGTCTACGTCTGGCCGGCCCTCATCTCGGCCGTGTGTCTGGCGACGCTGCTCGTCTGGATCCAGCTCGTTCCGGCCCGCGATGCCTAGACAGGCGCTCGTGCTGGTCGCGCGCTTTGCGCTCGTGTACGGGCTGCTGGTCGCACTGTGCGCGGTCCTGCCGGTGTACGCGTGGATCGAGTCGGCCGCGACGCGCGTGGCGGCCGCGGGCTTGCGCGAACGCGCGCTGGAATCGCGCTCGCTCGCGCTCGAGCGGCGCGGCGACGCCTTCGTCTACGTCTACGATCTGCGCGTGGGCGCGATCGCGCAGACCATCGAGCGCCCGTTCCACAAGCACGCGTTCGTGCTCGTGCTGTACCTCGCGCTGGTTTTCGCCACGCCCCGACTTGGTGCGCGCGAGCTCGCCGTCGCCGTCTTTGCCGGCGGAGCGGTGGTGTTCCTGCTCTGCGTGGCGATGCTGATGAGCGATCTCGAGCTGTGGGAGCGCGAGGCGCTCGCGGCCGCCGGCTATCCCGCAGCGCCGGGTCCGTTTCCGATCTCGCTCGGCTTCATCGAGGGACTGCACCGGACCGCGGCCGCCGGACTTCTGCCGCTGATCCTGTGGACGTTCTTCGCGGCTTCGCGAGCCGCAAGGCGCGCGCGAACACGTCCCGCCACATAGACCGCGTGAGCACACCCGTGTTCGTGTTCTGCCGCGAGGGGTGGTAGCTGGCCAGCAGTGCCGGCCGGCCGGGCAATCGCTCCATGCGCGCGTGCGCGAACGGGTGACGCGCGAGCGGGCGCACGCCCCAGCAGCGCAACACCGCGCCGTGTGCGATGCGTCCGAGCGCGAGCACCACGCGCGCGCCCTCGAGCGCCGCCAGCTCGCGCTCGAGCCACGGCTGACAGCGCGCCTGCTCGTCGCCGGTCGGCTTGTTGCCGGGCGGCACGCACTTCACCGCGTTCGCGATGTACACACCGTCGAGTCGCTCGCCGTCCCACAGCTTGCGGCGCTCGAGCTCGCCGTACAGCCACTCACCCGAGGCGTCCATGAAGAACGGCCGGCCGGAGCGATTCGCGCCGTGCATGCCGGGCGCGAGGCCGACGATCACGAGCCAGCCCGCGCGGTCGCCGAAGCCGGGCACGGGCCGGTTCCAATACGAGGGATGACGCGCGCGCAGGTTCTCGAGGAACCCCGCCAGACGCGGGCACTCCGAGCACGCGGGAATCTCGCCTTCCAGACGCTCGAGCGCGTTCTCCCCGACAGGCATCGCGCGCGCAACCTACGCGCACCGGCCGTGGCGCTCAAGTCGCAAGCGAGCCGACCCGATCAGCAGGCGTGATGCGCTGGATCGGTCCATCGCTCCTGGTTCTCTCGCTGGTCTTCTCGACCGGCGGCGTGGCCATCGTCGGTCAGGCGGGCTCGACCGCCCCGGAAGCGCAGCAGGCCGCGCCGGCCGTGCCGACGGAGCAGGGCACGTGCGAGCCGGGGTCCGGCTTCCGGCGCACCGCCCCCACGCCGCTGCGCGTGCTCAAGGACGCGCCGCACAACAAGTCGATCATGCTGAACACGAGCGGCTACAACTACCCGCTCGACGGCGAGTGGCGGCCGAATCCGACCGCGAAGCCCGTGGACGTTCCAAACGGTGTGCTGCCGAACCCGCAGGACGCCGCGCCTGCCACGCCCCCCGCCGCGCCCGAGGCGAAGTAGCGCCTCAGCGCGCGCGCGTCGCTCGCAGGGCGCGCAGCAGCAGCACCTGACCGGCGCACGCCGCCGCCACCACCGTCCAGGGCGCAGCGAAGCCCGCAAAACGCGCGAGCACGGCGACGCCGAGCGGTGTCAGCACGGTCCAGAGCGCCAGCCGCTGCACCTCCCGAGTGGTCTGAAAGCTCTTCGCGCGGGCGCGCACGCCCATCAACAGACCGAGCACGACGTGGACCAGGGCCGCCAGCAGCGCCACGCGCGGGCTCGGCGCGGCCAGCGCCAGGCCGGTCAGCGCCAGCGCGAAACCGATCCGTCCGCCGCGCCGCGCGCCGAGCACGCGACGGCAGGCGACGGCGTCGCCACCTGCGGTGCCGAGCACGAGCCCGGGGATCTCGCGTCGCTCCACGAACACGCGCCGCGCACGACGCGCCGAGGCGCCGCTGCCGAGCTCTACCGGTGCGTCGAGTGACTTCATCTTTCGCGCCGACATTGTAGCCCCTACGCTCTGCGCCGAGCCTCGTCATGTCGATCCACGAGCCATCGCCGGGAAGCAGGAGCGCGGAACGGATCGGTGTACTCGTCGCTGGCGGCGGGATCATCGGCTCGGCGATCGCCTGTGCGCTGGTCGAACGGGGCGTGCACGACGTGTGCGTGGTCGACCTCGACCTCGCCGGCACCTACGCCTCGTCCGAGCTCAACGCGGGCGGCGCGCGCGCGACCTGGTGGCAGGAGCCGAACATCGCCTCGTGTCGCGACACGATCGCGTTCTTCGAGGCGCACGCCGAGGAGGTCTCGCTGCGCCAGCGCGGCTACCTGTGGCTGTACGACGACGCGGCGCGCTTCGCCCGCGCGCGCGAGCGGCGCACGCTGCAGGAGCGGCTCGGCCTGCGCGTCGACCTGCTCGAGCCGCGCGAAGTCGCGCGGCGCTTCCCGCTGCTCGATCGCAACCTCGACGCGATCGTCGGCGCCACCTTCTCGCCGCGCGACGGCCTGATCAACCCGAACGCCGTACGCCGCCTGTACCGCGAACGCGCGATCCGCGGCGGCGCGCGCTTCCTGAACCGCCACTACGTCGAGGGCATCGAGGTGGTCGAGCAGGAGCCCGGCCGGCGCCGCGTCGAGCGCGTGCACGTGGTCGAGGTCGAGAAGGGCGAGCCCGCCGACGAGAGCGGCCTCGTGCACCGCATCCTGACACAGCACCGTGTCGAGCCCGAGTCGAGCCGCGACCATCCGAGCTTGCGCCCCGAAGTCTTCGTCAACGCGCTCGGCGCCTGGAGCCCGCTGCTCTCGGCCAAGCTCGGCGTGCGCGACTTCTCGGTGCCGGTGCGCCGCCAGATCTCGATGGTCGACGTGCGCGCGCGCGATCTTCCGCCCGGCGTCGACCTGCGCGGCGCGGGCATGATCGTCGACGCGTCCGGGCTCTACTTCCACCCGGAGGGCCCGTTCACGCTGGCCGGCTTCTCGAACCCCGAAGAGCCCTCGGGCTACGACTTCCGCTACGACGGCGACGCCTTCTTCGAGCGTGAGATCTGGCCGCGGCTCGCGCACCGCGCGTCGGCTTTCGAGCGCTGTCACCACGTGCGCGGCTGGTCGGGGCTCTACTCCGTGACGCCCGATTGCAGCGGCGTGCTCGGGCGCGTGGCCGGCTTCTCGAACGCGCTCGAGGCGCACAGCTTCACCGGCCGCGGCGTGATGCAGTCGTACGCGGTCGGCCGAGCGGTGGCAGAGCTGATCTGCGACGGTGGTTTCCGCACGCTCGATCTGTCGCAGCTCGCGGCCGAGCGATTCTTGAGGGGGCCGCAAGCCTACGTCCAGGAAGACCTGCACATCTAGCGCAGCGCGTCAGCGCAGCCGCACCAGCAGCTGACTCTCGAGCTCGGCGAGATCGACGCGCAGCGCGCGCTGCAGCGCGCGCTCGAGCCGGCGCGTCTTCGCCAGCTCCTCGACCAGCCGCTCCACGCGATCGCGCCCGAAGCGGTGGAGCATCTGCTCGACGCACACGTAGGACTCGAGATACGCGAGCCGCGCGCTCGGCTCGTCCAGGCCCGCGAACGACGGTCCACTGAGCGACGCGAGAGGCAGCCAGGCGCCGTTGGCGGCCGCCGCTTGCAGCTCCGCCAGCTCCGACACGCTCGGCTGGCTCTGACCCAGCGCCTCGCGTTCGAACAGCTCCGCGAGTCCCTCGTTGAACCAAGCCGGCCAGACACCGACGGGCGCGAGCGTCGCGAGCGCGGCGTGCGTGTACTCGTGCACGAGCGTGCCGACCAGCCGCGCGTCGACCTGCGTGCCGCCGCGCACGTGGATCGCGCCGTCCCAGAAGCCCGCGGCGCGAAAGCCGAAGCGCGCCGAGTACGAGGCGTCGAACACCGCCGGGTCGTACACGAACACCTGCACGCGCGTGCGCGGGTCGATGCCGATCCCTTCACGCACGCGCTCGTGCGCCGACTCGAGCGCGCCGAGCACCGCGATCTCGAACGCGCGCGAGCCGTCGGGACCCGAGTAGCGCTCGAGCGCGACGTCCTGGTGGAGCTCGAAGTGGCTGGAGCGCCGACTGCTCCACTTTCCGTCCGCGCCCTGGTCGCGCGCGTTCGCGGCGAACGCGAGAGCGATCGTGAACAGCGTGACGAAGCGCGCGAGCGGCACGTGCGAAGTTTAGCGCGAAACGGCCTATCCCCTTGCATTCGAGGTCGCGCGTGCTATTTGCGCCCTGTGCCGAATGATCGGCCCAGACGCGAATCCGCGATCGCGCATGGTCGGCGGTCGCGAAAACGGAGTGCTTGAAATGGCAGCGAAGAAGAAGGCGGGCGCCGCGAAGGGCGCCGCCAAGAAGGGCGACTCGATGATCATCTCGAAGTCGCGCGTCAAGGCGGCGGCGAAGAAGTGCAACGTCGGGAGCGAGTTCTACGGCGCTCTCGAGGCGCATGTTCGTTCGGTGATCGCGCAGGCCGAAGCCCGCGCCGCCTCGAACGGTCGCAAGACGCTGCGACCCTACGACGTCTGAACGGGCGCAAGCCCGGTTTCGCTCGAGCGCCGGCCGGTTCACTCCGGTCGGCGTTCGCATTTAACCCGCACGTCGCGGTGGTAGACTCGAGGCCCGCGCCATCGCGGGCGCAGGAGAAGTGGATGCGCGCCGTCGTCGTCGACCGCTGGATGGAGCCGAAGGAACTGGTCGTGCGCGAGCTGCCCGAACCGGTGGCGCGCGCGAACCAGGTCGTGATCGACGTCGAAGCCGCGGGCTGCAACTTCTTCGACATCCTGCTGGTGCAGGGCAAGTACCAGATGAAGCCGGCCTTCCCGTTCACGCCGGGCGCCGAAGTGGCGGGCGTGGTGCGCGAGCTCGGCCCGGGCGCGAACGGCGTCGCGATCGGCGACCGCGTGTTCGCCGGTCTAGCGCTGGGCGCGTTCGCGGAGCGCGTGGCAGTGCCGGTCGCGGCGCTGCACCCGATGCCCGCGGGCATGAGCTTTCCGGAGGCCGCCGCGTTCCCGGTGGTGTATCCGACCTCGTACGCGGCGCTGCTGCTGCGCGCGAACCTACGTGCGGGCGAAACGCTGCTCGTGCACGCGGCGGCCGGCGGGGTGGGCGTGGCGGCGGTGCAGATCGGAAAGGCGCTCGGCGCGCGAGTGATCGCCACCGCCGGCGGCGCCGACAAGCTCGAGGTCGCGCGCCGCGCGGGTGCGGATCTCGCGATCGACTACTCGAGCGGCGACTGGGTCGAGGCCGTGAAGCAGGCCACCGGCGGGCGCGGCGCCGACGTGATCTACGATCCGGTCGGCGGAGAGATCTTCGAGGGCTCGATGAAGTGCATCGCCTGGAACGGGCGCTTGCTCGTGATCGGCTTCGCGGGCGGCACGATCCCCGAAGTGAAGGCGAACCGGATCCTGTTGAAGAACATCTCCGTCGTCGGCCTGCACTGGGGCGCCTACGCGACCCACGAGCCCGAGCGCGTGCCGGAGGTCTTTGCGGGCCTCGCCAAGCTCTACGAAACCGGCCACGTGCGGCCGCTGATCTTCGGCACCTATTCGCTGGACGACGTACCCAAGGCGCTCGAGGCGCTCGGCTCGCGTGGCAGCTACGGGAAGGTGATCATCGCTCCGTGAGTAACTGCCCGGCCTCCCGCGCCGTATGAGCGGGCACGGAGGCTTCGCCAACGAACGCGAGCTCGCTTGGGGCGGCTTGATGGCCGCGGCGCAGGGCGGCGACGCGGCGGCGTACGAGACGCTGCTGCGCGAGATCTCGCCCGGCCTGCGCGTGTTCGTGAGCGCGCGTCTCCGGGACACGGGAGCCGCCGAGGACGTGGTGCAGAACGTGCTGCTCTCGCTTCACCGCGCGCGACACACCTACCAGCCGTCGCGGCCCTTCGGGCCGTGGCTGCGCGCGATCGCGCGCAACGCGACGCTCGATGCGCTGCGCGCGCGCGGCCGGCGCGCCGAACGCGAGACGGCGCTGCCCGACGTCGAGCGGGTCGCCGACGAGCGCGAGCCGTCGCGCGCGGACGCTCCGCTCTCGGCACGCATGTCGCGCGCGCTCGCGGACCTTCCGCCCGCGCAGCGCGAAGCGGTCGAGCTGATCCACGTGCGCGAGCTATCCGTGGCGGAAGCGGCCGAGCAGGCGGGCGTGTCGGTGAGCGCGCTCAAGGTGCGCGCGCATCGCGGCTACAAGGCGCTGCGCAAGCTGCTCGCCGGTGAGGGACGCGATGACTGAGCGCACCGACGCGTTGATCGCCTCGCTCGCGCACGGCTTGCGGCCGGTGCGGCGGCTGCCGGCGCTGCGCAGCGTGGCGACGCAGGTCGTCGCAGTCGGACTCGGACTCGCAGCACTGCACGTCGCGTGGGCGCTGGTCGCGAAGCAGGCGTTTCCGAAGCCGAGCTTCGCGGCGGTCGACGGCTGGACGCTGGCGGCGCACGCGTTGCTCGCCGTCGGCGCGCTCACGTTCGCGCTCGGTGCCTGCGTGCCCGGCCGCGAGCGGCTGACTCGAAACGGCGTGCGCATGCTCGGGCTCGCGCTCTTCGCGATCGCGGGAATTGCGACCGCGCGGCTGGCGAGCTGGCCCGGCGCGGAAGCGCTCGAACCGGGCTGGCTCGGCGCGACGCTCGCATGCTCGCTCGGCAGCATCCTGCCCGCGGCTTTGCCGCTGCTGCTGCTCGCGCGCTTCGCCGCACACGGCGCGCCGCGCCGCGCGCTGCCGGTGCTGCTGCTCGGAGGCGCCGCTTCGCTCGCGCTGCTCACGCCGCCCGGTGTTCTCGGCTGCGGCTATCCCGACGAGCTCCACCACGCGCTCGGTCATCTGCTCACGCCCGCGCTCGGCGCGCTGCTGCTGCTCGCGTTGGCGCTGCCCGTCTACCTCAGCGCGCGTCCGTCGCCCGAGGCCTGAGCTCGGCCGGCGGCTCCGATTCGGCCGCGAACGCGTCCCAGGTCACGGACGCTGCGTGCAGCCAGTGCCGCGCGAGCTGCGCCGTCGAGCCGTACAGGCGATCGCCGACGATCGGATGTCCGAGCTCGGCCAGGCTCGCGCGGATCTGATGGCGCACGCCGGTGCGCATGATGACTTCGAGCAGGCTCGTCTCCTCGCCCGTCTCGAGCGCGCGGATGCGCGACACGGCGAGCCGCCCGCCGCTCTCGACCACGCGCACGTGGCCGCCGCGATTCTCGAGCCGAAGCGCAAGCTCCTGCTCGCCCGCGAACGCGCCGTGCACGCGCGCCAGGTAGCGCTTCTCGACGCGCTTCTCGGCGAAGGCCGCGCGCGCCTCGCGCCAGACGTCGTCGCGCAGGGCGAACACGAGCACGCCCGAAGTGCCGGTGTCGAGGCGGTGCACCACGCCCGAGCGCAGTCCCCCCTCGCCGACCCCGACCAGCTCGGGATGGAGCGCGACCAGCGCGTTCAGCGCGGTCTCGGTCTCGTCGGGTGCGAGCGGATGGACCGGCAGCCCGGCGGGCTTGTCGACCGCGACCAGCCCCGCGCTCTCGCGCAGGATCGGCAGCGCCAGCCGCGGATTCGCGATCGGCCCCGAGTCGGGCCGGGCGAACGGCCACACGTCGATCCGGTCACCCGCGCGCAGGATCGCGCCCTTCGCGGCGGGCCGGCCACCCAGCCGCACGCGCCCCGAGTCGAGCAGCTTGCGCACCCACCCGCGCGACAGCCCGAGCGCGCGCGCCAGCACCGCATCGAGACGCTGTCCGGCCTCGGCGGCACCGACCTCGAGGCTGCGTTCCGGATCCATGGCGGCGATGTTCTCATCTTCGCGCGCGGCTATGCTGCTGCGCAGGAGGAGACCGGAGTGTCGCTACTCGCAGAGCTCGGCTACGCACCCGACCAACGCGTGGTGGTCGTCCACGTGGACGATCTCGGCATGTCGCACGCGGCGAACGCGGGCGGGCTGCGCGCGCTGGAGGCCACCGCCACCTGCGGCAGCATCATGGTCCCGTGCCCTGGTTTCGCCGAGATGGCCGAGATCGCGCGCACACGGCCGGAGCTCGACCTGGGCGTGCACCTGACACTGAACTGTGAATACGACGGTCACCGCTGGGGTCCGGTGCGCGGCGACGTGCCGAGCCTGGTCGCGCCCGACGGCGGCATGTGGCGCACGGTGGCCGAGACCGTCGCGCACGCGATCCCCGAGGAGGTCGACCGCGAGCTGCGCGCGCAGATCTACCGCGCGCTCGAAGCCGGCGTCGACGTGACCCACATCGACTCCCACATGGGCGCGGTCTTCGACCTGAAATTCGTCGACATCTACTTCCGGCTCGCGCACGAGTTCAGGCTGCCCGCGTTCATCCCGCGCCTGCGCAAGCGCGAGGCGCGCGTGCTCGGACTGGGCGGCAAGCTCGTCGAGTTCGAGCGCCGCATCGACGCGGCCGAAGCGGCGGGCTTCCCGATCTTCGATCAGTTCGAAGCCGACTCACTCTCGTTCACGCCGGGCACGGGTCTCGCGCACAACACCGCGCGCGTCGACCGACTCGGTCCCGGCCTGTGCTACCTGATCACGCACTGCGCCGAGGGCGGAGCCGAACTCGAAGCGATCACGCGCGACTGGCGCCAACGCGACGAGGAGCACCGCATCTACAGCGACGGCTCGATGGCGAAGGAGTTCGAGCGCCGCGGCATCCGCACCAGCGGCATGCGCCCGCTGCGCGAACGGCTCAACGCGAAGCTCCGCTGATCCGCACGCCGCGCTTCTCCAGCTCGCCCAACAGCAGCGCCGGGTGAAGCGCTTCGCGTGGCGTCGAGAGGCCTGCCGGCACCGTGCCCTCCAGGATCGCGCCGGTGATCGCGGAGGCGAGCGCGGCCGCGGGAATCAACACGTTGTGCGCGAACAGCGCGATCTCCGCGCTGGCTGGCGCCGCGGGATCGGGATCGCAGCAGGCGCTGGCAGCGAGCGCGAAGCCGGGTTTCGGCTGGCCCGCGACCAGCAGCCGCAGCGAGCGGCCGATCGCGCCGCGCGGCGGCTCGAGGTAGTCGAGCGTCTCGACGCAGTGGCTCTCGGCGAAGCCGTCCAGGTCGGGACTCCACGACGGCATCACCGGACAGGCGCCGACCGGCTCCGCGAAGCGCCACAGCTCCGGCACCAGCCGGCGCAGCGCCGCGCGTCGCGAGACGTCACCAGGCGGTGTCGGGAGCCGCTTCTCGCTGCGCGCGGTCTCGGTCTCGAAGTAGCCGCCGGTCGAAGCGATGCGCAGGCGGCGGATCGCGGGCAGCTTGCGCACGAGCGCTTCGGCGAGCACGCCGGGAAGTCCCGGAAGCGCGCCCGCCCACAGTACGACCGGCACCTGCGCGCGCCAGGCGAGCTCGGCCAGACGCGCGCGGCTGCGCGGCTCGAGGCTCGCAGGAGAGAGCCCGACGAACGGCACGCGCAGCTCGAGCGCTGTCTGCAGCGCGACCAGTTGATCGCCGCCGCAGCACGACACCACCGCGCCCGCGCCCTCGAGCGCGCGCGCGAGCGTGCGCGGATCGTGCGCGTTCACGTACATGCCGCGCGCGCGCTCGCCGAACGAGAGCGCGAGTGACTCCGCGCGCTGCAGGCTGCGGCCGGCCACGCACAGCGGTGCGCGCGTCCGGCCCGCGAGCTCGTGCACGCAGAGCCGCCCGAGTCGGCCGTATCCCCCCAGAACGACGACGCCGCGCATCGAGCCGAGTCTAGCCGCGCAGATCGCCGATCCGCTCCTCGGTGGTCGGGTAGCCGGCGTCTTCGGGGATCACCACGGCGCGGCCGCCGTCGCGTTCGACCACCACCGGCAGGATCGGCACGATCGGGCGCAGCCGCGAGGCCGCGAGAATCGCGTGGGTCGTCGCGAAGCCCGAGAGCGTCTCGAGGTTCGCCCAGGTCGGGATGATCATCTGCCGCCGGCCGGCGCGGAAATCGGCCAGGCCTTGCTCGGGCCGGAGCCAGACATGGTCGGTCAGCTCGACCCCGTCGTGCAGCGCCTTCTGACCGGGGGGCGTCGCGGCCGCGAAGAAAATCGTGTCGAAGCGCCGCGGCGAGTCCTCGGGCGTGATCCAGTGCGCGTGGACCGAGAGCAGCTCGGCCGCGAGCACGAGATCCTCGCCGAGCACCAGCTCGCGGAACGAGGCGTCGCCCTTCTGCACGGCGAGGCGATGTTGCGCGAGCGCCGCGGCGCTCGATGCGTCCAGCAGGTCGGAGTCACCGCGCCTGCGCGCGAGCAGGATGCCGGACTCCTCGTAGGTTTCGCGCACGCCGGCGACGAAGAAGCCGAGCGCCTGCTCGGCGGGCACGGTCACGAGCCGCCGGCTCGCTTCGGAGCGCGACAAGCCCGCGACCCGCTCGGCCAGCGCGTGGTCTTCGTCCTCGACGCGTCCGCCCGGAAACACGTACATGTCGGGCAGAAACTCGCTGCGCGCGTGACGCGCGAGCATGAGCACTTCGGGCCCCTCTGTGGAGTCGCGCAGCAGGATCACGGTGGCGGCGGGGGCGGGCACGACGGGCACGGCGCCACCATAAACGACGCGCGGACCCTTTGCGCGCAAGGCGCTCCGGGCCTTTGCGCGCGAGCCACGGCGGGCGATAGGATCGCGGCCGTGCCGCTCGAGGACGGGATGGGGCGCCGCGTGCTGGAGCTGCGCTCGGCGCGTGCGGTGAGCGAACGCATCGACGCGCTCGCGGACGAGCTCGTGCGCGCACTCACCGGCCGCACGCCGCTCTTGGTCGTGATCGCGGAAGGCGCGCGCCGCTTCGCGAGCTCGCTCGCGCGCGGACTCGAGGCGCGCGGTCTCAGCCCGGAATCGCTCGAGGTTCGCGCGCGCAGAAGCGAGGGCACGGAGCTGCGCGAGGTCGTGCTCGACGGCTGCGACGCCAGCGCCTTCCGCGCGCGCGACGTGGTCATCAGCGACGACATCGCCGACGAAGGCCGCACGCTCGAAGCCGTACTCGCGTTGGTGAACAGCGGCGCGCCGCGCTCGGTGCGCATCGCCGTGCTGGTCAGCAAGCCCGCTCGCCGCCGCTCGCCCGTTGCGCTCGACCACGTCGGCTTCGAGGTGGGTCCGGGCTGGGTGGTCGGCTACGGCATGGATCTCGACGGCGCCTTCCGCGAGCTCGACTGGCTCGGCGTGATCGAGGGCACGGAGTAGAGCGGCGGAGTAAGTCCGAGCCGACGCGCGTTGCGAGTGCCGCAAGCGAAGCGCGCAGCGAGGCGAAGCCGAGCGTAGGAGGGTGGCGCGCGGCCGCCCGCGCGCCGGGCCCCTAAGTCACGGTTCGATGAGCAACACCGTCACGTTGTCGAAGCCGCCGCGCGAGTTCGCGCGCGCGACCAGGGCGTTCGCGGCTGCGTCGAGGTCGGGCGTTTTTGCGAGCTCCTCGATCTCTTCCTCGGGCAGCAGGTCGTGCAGGCCGTCGCTGCACAGGAGCAGTCGACCCTTCGGCGGAACCTTGGCGTGCAGGACCTGCGGCTCGAGCACGCCGGGCGTGCCGATCGCCATCGTCAGCACGTGCTTGTCGGAATGCGTGCGCGCCTGCTCGAGCGTGAGCAGGCCGCGCTCGACCATCTGCATCACCAGCGTGTGATCGGTGCTGAGTTGCGCGAGTCCCTTGCGCGAGATCAGGTACACGCGCGAGTCGCCCACGTTCGCGATCACCGCCGCGCGCTTGCGCACCATCACAGCCGAGAGCGTCGTGCCCATTCCGTGCGTGCCGCGCTCGCCGGCCTCGCGCAGCACCGCGGCGTTGGCGTCGTGCACGGCCTGCAGCAGGACTTCGGCTTCGTCGCGCGTGCGCTCCGGGCGGCCGCGTGCGCGCATGGCCGCGAACAGCGTGTCGACCGCCACTCGGCTCGCGACTTCGCCCGCGGCGTGGCCGCCCATTCCGTCGGCGACCACGAACAGGCCGAGCTCGAGGTCGGCGCCGGCCGAGTCCTCGTTGTTCGTGCGCTCGAGCCCCATGTCCGAGACCAGCGCGTAGCGGAGGCTCAAGGCTCGGCTCGATCGACGCGCGCGCGGTCCCCGTCGAGCAGGCTGTACTGGTAGTGGTCGAGGAACTCCCCGTCGATCAGCTCCGCCTCGCGCGCGACGCCCTCGCGGGTGAAGCCGAGCTTCTCGACCACGCGCTGGCTCGGCTTGTTGGCGAGCGCGATCAGCGCCTCGACGCGATTGATGCGCAGCGCGTCGAATGCGTGCGCGAGCACCGCGTCGCAGGCCTCGGTGGCGAAGCCCAGGCCCTCGCGACTGCGCCGGATCCAGTAGCCGATGCCCGCGCTGCGCCGCATCCAGTCGATTCGGTGCAGGCTGGTGACACCGAGCACGGTTCCGCCGGCCGCGAGCTCGATCACGAACTCGAACGACGTGCGCCGCGCCCAGGCCGCGCGCGCAGCGCGCAGGTAGCGCCGTGTCTCGGCGCGCGAGTGACCGGGGCGTGCCCACGGCAGCCAGGGCACGAGCTGATCGAGTGTCTCCTCGATCGCGGCGTGCAGCGGACCCGAGTCGCCGCGGCGCGGACCGCGCAGGCGCAGCCGCTCGGTGTGGAGCTCCGTGGGTGCGAGCTCGATCACGCCAGGATCCTGAGCTGCGCGTACTTGAGCTTGATCATCTTCACGCCCGCGCGCTCGAAGCGGATGGTGAGCTTGGCGGACTCACCCGCGCCCGCGACTTCCGTGATGCGTCCGACGCCGAAGATCGGGTGCTCGACGTGCATGCCCTGTCGAATCACCGGCAGATCGTCCGCTCCCCACTGCGCGTCGCTGAAGTCGACGCGCGGCCCCGGTTCGAAGGTCGGCTCCGACGCGCGCGTCGGGCGCTGGCGCCGGCCGGTCAGCAGCTCCTCGGGAATCTCGGCCAGGAAACGGCTCGGCGCGTTGTAGCGCGTGGAGCCGTGGATGCGGCGCATGGTGGCGTTGGTCAGCGTGAGCCGCTCCATCGCGCGCGTCATCGCCACGTAGCAGAGCCGCCGCTCCTCTTCGATCGAGGACGGATCGTCGAGCGACGCGAAGTGCGGAAAGATGCCCTCTTCGAGTCCGACCACGAACACGTGCTTGAACTCCAGCCCCTTCGCGACGTGCACGGTCATCATCGGGATGCGGTCGCTGGCTTGCTCGGCGCGGTCGGCGTCGGAAAGCAGCGTGACTTGTTCGAGGAACAGATCGACCAGATCGCGCGGCGCCTCGTCGTCGAGCGCGGGCTCGTCGCGGTTCTGGCGCTCGAACTCGTCGACCGCGGCCAGCAGCTCCTTCAGATTCTCGAGCCGCGCCTCGGCTTCGACGGTGTTCTCGAGCTCGAGCGCGCGCAGGTAGCCGGTGCGTTCGAGCACGGTCGCGAGCGGCTGCGCGATCGCCTCGCCCGAGAACAGAGGCGCGAAGCCGTGCATCAGCGCGACGAAGTCGGCGATCTTCTTCGCGGCCGCGTTCGGCAGTCCGCCGAGCCCGCGCACCAGCGCGTCCCAGAGCGTGGTGTCGGCTTGCTCGGCGGCGAGCAACACGCGTTCGAGGGTCGTGCGGCCGATCCCGCGCGCGGGCGTGTTCACGATCCGCAGCAGGCTCTCGGTGTCGGCCGGATTTCGCAGCGCGCGCAGGTAGGCGAGTGCGTCCTTCACTTCCGCGCGGTCGTAGAAGCGAGTGCCGCCCACCACCACGTACGGCAGGTTGTACTTGAGCAGCTCCTCTTCGAGCGGCCGCGACTGCGCGTGTGTGCGGTAGAAGATCGCGGCGTCGCCAAGCGGCGTGCCCTGGCAGCGCAGCTTCAGCAGCTCGTTCACGACGTAGCCGGCCTCGCCGCGTTCGTCGGCGGCCTCGTAGAAGCGCACCGGCTCGCCGCCGCTGCGCTCGGTGAACAGCCGCTTGCCCTTGCGCTCGACGTTGTTCGCGACCACGGCGCTCGCCGCGGACAGGATCGGCTGCGTCGAGCGGTAGTTTTGCTCCAGGCGCACGACCTTGGCGCCCGGGAAGTCCTTCTCGAAGTCCAGGATGTTGCGGATGTCCGCCTCGCGGAACTTGTAGATCGACTGGTCCTCGTCACCGACTACGCACAGGTTGTGGTGCGATGCGGCCAGCAAGCGCAGCAGCCGGTACTGGATCGGGTTCGTGTCCTGGTACTCGTCGACCAGCACGTAGCGCCAGCGGCGCTGGTAGCTCTCGAGCACGCGCGGGTGGTGCTCGAACAGGCGCGCGGTCAGCAGGATCAGATCGCCGAAGTCGAGCGCGTTCGCGCGCCGCAGCTCCTTCTGGTAGCGCTGGTAGATGTCGGTCAGGCGCTTGGCTTCGAGCGTGCCCTCGTGCGCCAGGTCGGCCGGCAAGAGGCCGCGGTTCTTCATGCGGTCGATCGAGCCGCGAATGCCGCGCGGCGGCCAGGCCTTCTCGTCCGCGCCGATCGCCTTCAGCACGCGCTTCACGAGCGCGAGCGAATCGTCCTGATCGTAGATCGCGAAGTTCGGCTCGTAGCCGAGCTGCGATCCGTCGCGCCGCAAAATGCGCACGCAGGTGGAGTGGAAGGTGGAGACCCACACGCCGCGCGTGTCGCCGGAGCCAGAGCCGATCAGGCGCTCGACGCGCTCGCGCATCTCGCGCGCGGCCTTGTTGGTGAACGTGACGGCCAGGATCTCCCACGGCCGCGCGGCGCCGCTCTCGATCAGGTGCGCGATGCGGTGCGTGAGCATGCGCGTCTTGCCGCTGCCCGCACCGGCCAGCACGAGCATCGGCCCATCGACGTGCTGCACCGCTTCGCGCTGCTCGGGATTCAGTCCCGAGACGATCTGTTCGAGTCTCGACATCCGCGGTCGAGGGTCGCCGATGGGCCAGATCGCTGCAAGCGAAGCGCGCAGCGAGCCCGGCCGAAGGCCGTGCGCGTAGCGAGCGAGCGTAGAGCGGGTGGCGCGGCTATGCCGCGCCGGGTCCCGCAGGTCCTACTCGACGGTGACGGACTTCGCGAGATTGCGGGGTTGATCCACGTCGGTGCCCTTCAGGGTCGCGACGTGGTACGCGAGCATCTGCAGCGGAATGGTCGCGAGCAGTGCGGACATCGGCTCGCTCCAGGTGGTCGGCACGCGGATCACGTCGTCGGCGAAGCGATCGACGTCCTTGTTGGCCTCGTCGACCACCGCGATCACGATCGCGCCGCGCGCGCGCGCCTCCTCGGCGTTCGACACCACCTTCGCGTAGACGGACGGCTGATTCGCGACCAGCACCACCGGCATGTTCTCGTCGATCAGCGCGATCGGGCCGTGCTTCATCTCGCCCGAGGCGTAGCCCTCGGCGTGGATGTACGCGATCTCCTTCAGCTTCAGCGCGCCCTCGAGCGCGATCGGGAAGCCGTAGCCCTTGCCCAGGTACAGGAAGTCGCGCGCGTGCTGGTGGCGGCGCGCGATCGTCTCGGTGTGCGCCCACAGTCCCAGCGTCTGCTCGACCAGGCGCGGCAGGCGGCGCAGCTCCTTGCCGTGGCGGCGCACCTCTTCGCGCGTGAGCGTGCCGCGCATGATGCCGAGCTTCAGCGCGAGTAGGTAGAGCGCGACGATCTGCGCCACGAAGCACTTGGTGGAGGCGACGCCGATCTCGGGCCCGGCGTGCGTGTAGAGCACCCAGTCCGCTGCGCGCGCGATCGTGCTCTCGTGCACGTTGCAGATCGCGAGTGACTTCGCGCCTCGCTCGGTCGCCTCGCGCAGCGCCGCGATCGTGTCGGCGGTCTCGCCGGACTGGGACACGGGCACGACCAGGTGGCGGTTCGTGACGATCGGCTCGCGGTAGCGATACTCGCTGGCCAGGTCGACGTCGCACGGGATGCGCGCCAGCCGCTCGATCATCGCGCGGCCGATCAGACTCGCGTGCCAGGCGCCGCCGCAGGCGACCAGGTGCACGCCCAGGAGATCGCGCACCCAGGCGGGGTCGAGCGCGATGCCGTCGAGGTCGATGTCGCCCTCGACCTCGAGCACGCGCGCGCCGATCGTGTCGCCGATCGCGCGCGGCTGCTCGAAGATTTCCTTCTGCATGAAGCGGTCGTAGCCGCCTTTCTCTGCTTGAACGGGATCCCACTGGATCTGCTTGCGCTCGCGCTCGACCGCGGTGCCGGCGAAGGTCGTGATCTGGATGCCCTCGCGCGTCACGTGCGCGAGCTCGCGATCGTGCAGGATCTGGATCTCGCGCGTGTACGGGATCAGCGTGGGGATGTCGCTCGCGACGAAGTTCTCGCCCTTGCCGTGACCGACCACGATCGGATTGCCGCCGTTCTTCGCGATCAGGATCTCGTCGGGCGACGACTCGTCGATCACCGCGATCGCGCACGAGCCCTCGAGCCGCTGGACCGATTCGCGAACCGCTTCGAGCAGCGACGCGCCGCGCTTGCGCGCTTCGTACACGAGGTGCGAGATGATCTCCGTGTCGGTGTCGCTCTTGAACACGCAACCGGTGCGCTCCAATTCGTCGCGCAGCTCGCGGAAGTTCTCGACGATGCCGTTCCCGATCACCGCCACGGTGCCGGCCACGTGCGGATGGGCGTTGCGTTCGCTCGGCTTGCCGTGCGTGGCCCAGCGCGTGTGACCGATGCCGATCGAGCCGGCCAGCGGAACGTCGCGCAGCGCGCTCTCGAGGTTCAGGAGCTTGCCCTGCGCGCGGATCACGCGCAGCTTTCCGTCGACCAGCACCGCGATGCCCGCCGAGTCGTAGCCGCGATACTCGAGCCGCCGCAGGCCGTCGAGGATCACGTCCTGCGCGCGGTCACTGTGTCCGACGTAGCCGACGATTCCACACACCGAATTCTCCCTCCGCGCTTTCTACTCGTGTCCGCCGTCGCCGAACCGCTTCTTGCGCCAACCCTCGATCACCCGCTGCTGCGCGCGCGCCACCGCGAGTGCTCCGCCAGGAACGGCCTTCGTGATCGTCGAGCCCGCGGCGACGTACGCTTCGGATTCGATGGCCAGCGGCGCGATCAGATTCGAATTGCAGCCGATGAAGGCGCGGTCGCCGATCGTGGTTCGCGTCTTCTTCGCCCCGTCGTAGTTCACCGTGATGGCGCCACAGCCGATCGTCACGCCCTCGCCCACGTCCGCGTCGCCGATGTAGGACAGGTGGTCGGCCTTGGTGCCCGCGCCGAGCACGGAGTTCTTGATCTCGACGTAGTTGCCCACGCGCACGTCGTCGCGCAGATCCGCGCCGGGCCGCAGGTGCGCGTTGGGACCGACCTCGCAGCGGCTGCCGACGCGCGCGCTCTCGAAGAAGCAGCCCGGTTTGATCCAGCAGTCGTCGCCGATCAGCGACGCCTCGATCACCGCGCCCGGATCGATCCGGCAGCCCGAGCCGATCCGCGAGCCGGCGCGGATCGTGACGCCCGCTCCGATCACCGTGTCCTCGCCGATCTCGACGTCGACGTCGATGAACGCCGTCTGCGGGTGCGTGAGCGTGACGCCGTCGTGCATGAGCTTGAGCGCGATCCGCTCGCGCAGCAGTGACTCGGCCTGTGCCAGCTCGGCGCGCGTGTTGATGCCGAGCGACTCGCGCCAGTCTTCGGCCGCGGCGCTCTCGACGGAGTGTCCGCTCGCCAGCGCGATCTCGATCAGATCGGTGATGTAGTACTCGGATTTGGCGTTGTCGTTGCGCACACGCGCGAGCAGCTCGAACAGCGTGCGCGCGTCCGCGCAGTACGCGCCCAGGTTCACCTCGCGCACGCGCCGCAGGGTGGCGGAGCACTCGTTCTCTTCGACCACGCGGGCGACGCGGCCCGACGAGTCCCGCAACACGCGCCCGTAGCCGGCCGGGTCGGGCAGCTCCGTGACCAGGATGGCGAGCCCCGCCTTGTGCGCCTGCCAGGCGTCGCGCAGTCCCGCGAGCGTGCGTGCGCGGTAGAGCGGGTGGTCGCCGTTCATCACGATCACGGGACCGTCGTGATCCGCCAGCGCCGCGCGCGTCTGCAGCGCCGCGTGCGCGGTGCCGAGCTGCTCGGTCTGGCGCACGAGTTCCACGTCCTGGCCCGCGACGGCCGCGCGGACCTCTGCCTCGCCCGTGCCCACGATCACGATCCGGCGCGTGGCGCCGAGCTCGCGCCCGAGCTCGAGCGCGTGCATCAGGATCGGCCGGCCGCAGACGGGGTGCAGAACCTTGGGTAGACGCGAACGCATTCGCGTGCCCTTTCCCGCCGCCATCAAGACCAGCGCCAGATCGCCCCGAGCCATGGATTCACTCCTGATTCCGCGATGATCGGCCACGGATCATCCGGTGCTTGAGAAGCATCCCGAACTCGAGCCCGGGAGTCGACGGGGCCAGCGAGGTCGGGCGAGGGCGTCGAGCCTGTCGCGGAAGTGACATGCGCGCGATCGTGGCCGAGAATCGCTGCCGATCGCCGGCATGAGAGTCCCAAGAAACGCGCTTCTGCTCTCGCTCGCACTCGGCGTCTCGAGCGCGGGCTGCATCGCCGTCGCGCGCGAGACCTACACGTCCTTGCGTGGGGCGGACACGACGCCCGTGGAACCCGGCGAGGACTTCGAAGTCGCGCCCGGTCGCATCGGTCACGCGCTCTCGCACGACGCGTCGCTCGCGCGCGCGAGCTTCTCGCCGACCGCGAGCGTCACCGCCGCGGTCTGCGACTGGGACGCGGGCATGTGGTTCATCGTGTTCCCGCCGCTGCCCGTGCCGCTGCTCTCGCCCGGCGACTCGAGCGGCCGACCGGGCACGACGCTGGTGCGGCTCACGCTCGACGGCCCGGGCACCTGGCGCGCGAGGCTCGCGTCGCTGGCGCTGGTCGGCGACGCGGGGCGGCGCGCGGCGCCGGAGCGCTACGAGCTCGTGACCAAGACCGTCGATCTCTCGCCCGAGCCGTGCGCCGCCGACGTGGATCCGCGCGCCTCGATCGAGAACGCCGAGCTCGCGGCCTTCGGCAAAGCCGAGCTCTGGCTGCGCTTCCCGACGCTCGACTGGCCCGAGACGCCGCGCACGCTCGAGCTCGACGGTCTCTCGCTCGACGGCGTCGAGCTGCGCGACGTGCGGCTCGAGTTCGAGCCGGGCACGCGCTGGTTCTGGTACCGGGTGTTTCCGTGAACCGCGCGCGCCTCGCGGCGTAGAATGCCGCCATGAAGTACGGGCTCACGATCTTCCCGACGGACTACTCGATCCAGCCCGCGCAGCTCGCGCGCGAGGCGGAGGCGCGCGGCTTCGAGTCGCTCTGGTTCCCCGAGCACTCGCACATTCCGGCGAAACGCGAGTCGCCGTGGCCCGGCGGACCCGAGCTTCCCAAAATGTACTACGACGTGCTGGAGCCGTTCGCCGCGCTCGCGGCGGCGGCCGCGGTCACGACCACGATCAAGCTCGCGACGGGCATCTGCCTGGTCGTGCAGCGCGATCCGATCCAGCTCGCGAAGTGCGTCGCGACGCTCGACCGCGTGTCGAACGGCCGCTTCCTGTTCGGCATCGGCGCGGGCTGGAACGCCGAGGAGATGCGCAACCACGGCACCGATTTCAGAACGCGCATCTCGCTGATGCGCGAGCGTGTGCTCGCGATGAAGGAGATCTGGACGAAGTCGAAGGCGGAATTCCACGGCAAGCTGGTCGACTTCGATCCGATCCTGACCTGGCCCAAGCCACGGCAGTTGCCGCACCCGCCGATCCACGTCGGCGGCGGTTTCCCGAAGGGCGCGAAGCGCGCGGTCGAGTACGGCGACGGCTGGATGCCGATCTTCGGCCGCGACGAGATCGTGACGCGCCTGCCGGAGCTGCGCGAACTGCTGCTCGCCGCGGGTCGCGATCCGGCGACCTTCGAGGTCTCGATCTTCGGCATGGGCCCGATCCCCGCGGAGCTCGCGAAGGCGCGCGAGGCTGGCGTCACGCGCGTGGTGTTCGGGCTCCCACCCGAGCCGGCGGAAAAAACGCTACCCCTGCTCGACCGCTACGCCGAACTCGCGCGCAAGCTCGGCTGAAGGGAACCGCGATCTCCGAGCTCTACGGTCAGACCTACGGACTGAAAGCCAGCCAGCTCCGTCGCCTCGAGAACCTGTACAAGCGCAAGCTCCCG
The DNA here is from genome assembly GCA_031396695.1 of Deltaproteobacteria bacterium. GTDB lineage: Bacteria > Myxococcota_A > UBA9160 > SZUA-336 > SZUA-336 > VGRW01. The sequence goes on along the minus strand of JANNLG010000190.1, from coordinate 18,443 downwards.
CGCGAGCGCCTGGTCACGCAGGAGTTCGCGCGCCAGATCGCGGAGCTGTCGTTCGAGTGCGGGCGGCAGGTGGGGGTGCTGCTCGGGCGCGGCGGACGCGTCGAGTACGTGATGGTCGGCGACGCGTTCTCGATCACGCTGCCCGACTTCAAGCGCGTGCGCGCGGGCGCGGGGCGTTTTCGCGGCTTGCGCTGCATCCACACGCACCTGCGCGGCGAGCGGCTCACGCAGGACGATCTCACCGATCTCGCGCTGCTAAGACTGGACGCGATGGTCGCCGTGCTGGTCGACTCCCACGGCCTGCCCGACAAGGTCGACTACGCATCGCTGCAGCCGCCCGACTCGGAAGGCGAGTCCGTCACGCGACACGATTTGATGTCGCCGAGCCTGATCGACTTCGACTTCCTGGAGTGGATCGACGAGCTGGAGGCGAGCTTCGGCGAAGCGCAGAAGGGCATCGCCGTCGAAGGCAAGGGCGAGCGTGCGGTGCTCGTCTGCGTGGAGCTCGGCAACGACACCTGGGCCGACGAGCGCTGCAGCGAGATGCGCGAGCTCGCGCGCACCGCCGGACTGCAGATCGTCGACACCGTGCGCCAGCGTCGGCCGCGGGCCGATCCGCGCTACCTGGTCGGTCCCGGCAAGATCAAGGACCTGGTCACGCGCGCGTGGCAGCAAGGCGCGACGCTGGTGCTGTTCGACCGCGATCTCACGCCCGGTCAGCTGCGCGCGATCACCGACATCGTCGAGGCGCGCATCGTCGACCGCACGCAGCTGATCCTCGACATCTTCGCGCAGAACGCGCGCACCAAGGAAGCGAAGCTGCAGGTCGAGCTCGCGCAGCAGAAGTACCGCTTGCCGCGGCTGGCCGGCCAGAGCGAAGGCATGAGCCGGCTGCAGGGCGGAATCGGCGGGCGCGGACCCGGCGAGACGAAGCTCGAGACCGATCGCCGGCGCGTGCGCGATCGCATCACGCTGCTCGAACGCAACTTGAAAGAGGTCACGCGCCAGCGCGAGACACGTCGGGCGCGGCGCAAAAGTGAGGGCCTGCCGGTGCTCTCGATCGTCGGCTACACCAACGCGGGCAAGTCGACGCTGCTGAACCGGCTCACCAAGAGCGACGTGATTGCTGCCGACAAGCTGTTCGCCACCGTCGACACCTCGGCGCGGCGCCTGCGCTTCCCGCGCGAGCGCGACGTGATCATCACCGACACCGTCGGCTTCATTCGCGATCTGCCGACCGAGCTGGTGGCGGGCTTCAAATCCACGCTCGAGGAGATCCGCGACGCGACCGTGCTCCTGCACGTGGTCGACGCGTCGAGCCCGCAGCTCCCGCAGCAGGTCGAGGCGGTGCGCGGCATCCTCGCGGAGCTCGAGCTCGACGACAAACCGGAAGTTCTGATCCTGAACAAATCCGATCGCGTCGCGCCCGACGAGCGCGAAAATCTGGCGAAGCGGTTCGCGGGTCTGCCGATTTCCGCCTTGAACGGCGAAGGGATCGAGGAGATGCTGCAGGCCGTGGAGCGAGTGGTCTTCGAGGGAGGGAAGCGATGAGGGTGATGCGCAGCGTTCGGGTCGCGGGCACGGGCATGTACGTGCCGCCGCGCGTGGTGACGAACGCGGATCTCTGCAAGCTCATGGATACGAGCGACGAGTGGATCCAGCAGCGCACCGGCATCGCCGAGCGCCATCACGTCGACGCGGGCATGGGCCCGGCCGAGCTCGCCCACCGGGCCGCCGTGCAAGCGATCGCGAACGCCGGCATCGAGCCCGCGCAGATCGACGCGATCCTGGTGGCCTCGCTCTCGCCGCAGCACGATTTCCCGGGCATCTCCTGCTTCCTGCAGGACCATCTCGGCCTCGCGGGCTGCCCCGCCATGGACGTGCGCTGCCAGTGCACGGGCTTCCTGTACGCGCTGCAGGTCGGCGAGCTGTACGTCGCCTCGGGCCAGTACGACCGCGTGCTCGTGGTCGGCGCCGAAGTGCACTCGACCGGCATCGACCTGACGACCCGCGGCCGCGACGTGGCGGTGATCTTCGGCGACGGCGCAGGCGCAGTGGTGCTCGAGGCGTCGCCCGACGCCAACCGAGGCATCCTCTCCGTCCACACTCATGCCGAGGGCAAGCACGCCAAGAAGCTCTGGGTCGAGGCGCCCGGCTCGTCGTTCTGGCCTCAGCGCATCACCCACGAAATGATCGACGAGGCGCGCCATTTTCCGCAGATGGAGGGCCGCTTCGTGTTCAAGCACGCGGTCCAGCGCATGCCCGAGGTGATCGAAGAGGCGCTGGCCCACAACAAGTGCCAGCTCTCCGACGTGAGCTTGTTCTTGTTCCACCAGGCGAACCTGCGCATCAACGAGTTCGTCGCGCAGAAGCTCGGTATTCCGCCCGAGCGCACCTACAACAACATCCAGAAATACGGGAACTGCTCGGCGGCCTCGATCCCCATGCTCCTGCACGAGTGCGTCGAGGCTGGCCGGATCCGCGAGGGCGACCTGATCGCCATGGCCGGCTTCGGCTCGGGCTTCACCTGGGGCTCGGCGCTGATCCGCTGGTAGTGGCGCTGATCCGCTGGTAGTCCGCGGGTTTACGACTCAGCGCGTCGCAACCGGCCGAGGCCCGAACGCGAAAATCTCACGCAACTATCGAAGAACAAACGAAAAAGAATTCCCCTTGACGCTCTGACGCATCGTGTTAGTTTGCGCGGCGTTCGCAGAATGCGAAGGAGGAATTCGAAATGGCACAGACCCGATCCAGTGGGTTCGACCGGTTCAACGACGCGCTCAAGAGTCTCGACGAGCAGCTCCAGGACCTGCGCGAGCGCTTCGATCACCAGCGCCGCAAGGTCGAACGCGAAGTTCGCAAGCGCGCCGAGAAGCTGACCGAGCGCGTCCAGGAGACCGACCTGTACAAGCGCGCCGAGGGCGCCCGCAAGGATCTCGAGGAGCGCGTCGACGTGACCCGCTCGCAGATCTACGACGTCTTTGGTATTGCCTCGAAGCACGAGATCGAGAAGCTGAACAAGCGGATGAACAAGATCTCGAAGCAGCTCACCGAGCTCTCCGAAGGCCGGTCCGCCTCGCAGGCACACTCCGAGGCCGTCTGATTTCCGCGCCTCCGGAAGCTCATCGCTTCCGGAGGCGTAGATGTCTTTCGAGCCGCTCGATTTCTACCGGATCGAGGATTCACTCGAGCCCGAGGAGCGCATCGTGCGCGACACGGTGCGCGAGTTCGTGGACAAGGAATTCCTGCCGGTCGTCGTGAAGCACGTCCGCCAGGACGGCTCCTTCCCGATGGATCTCGTGCCGAAGATGGCCGAGCTCGGCCTGTTCGGCGCCAACCTGCACGGCTACGGCTGCGCGGGCATGAACAACGTCGCGTACGGGCTGGTGATGCAGGAGCTCGAGCGCGGCGACTCGGGCTTGCGCAGCTTCGCCTCGGTGCAGGGCGGCCTGTGCATGTACCCGATCTACGCCTACGGCAGCGACGCGCAGAAGGAGCGCTGGCTGCCGCCGATGGCGTCGGGTCGCGTGGTCGGCTGCTTCGGCCTGACCGAGCCCGACTACGGCTCGAACCCCGGCGGCATGCTCACGCGCGCGGTGCGCAAGGGCGACGGCTGGGTGCTGAACGGCACCAAGCGCTGGATCACCAACGGCACCGCCGCTCAGCTCGCGATCGTGTGGGCGCAGACCGACGACGAGATCCAGGGCTTCCTGGTCGAGGCCGGCACGCGCGGCTTCGAAGCGCGCGACATGAAGGGCAAGTTCAGCTTGCGCGGCTCGATCACCAGCGAGCTCTTTCTCTCCGACGTGCACGTGCCGGAAGCGAATCGCCTGCCGGGTGTGAAGGGCTTGAAGGGCCCGCTCGGTTGTCTCACGCAGGCGCGCTACGGAATCGCCTGGGGGGCGATCGGCGCCGCGCAGGCCTGCTACTCCGAAGCGCTGCGCTACTCGCGCGAGCGGATCGTGTTCGATCGGCCACTCGGCTCGCTGCAGATTCCGCAGCAGAAGCTCACCTTCATGGCCACCGAGATCACCAAGGCGCAGTTGCTCGCGCTGCAGCTCGGACGTTTGAAGGACGCGGGCAAGCTGCACCACGCGATGGTGTCGATGGCCAAGATGAACAACGTCGACGTGGCGCTGCAGATCGCGCGGCTCGCGCGCGACATGCTCGGCGCGAACGGCATCGTCGACGACTACTGCTCCATGCGCCACATGGTGAATCTGGAAACCGTGCGCACCTACGAAGGCACGCACGACATCCACACGCTGATCATCGGCAAGGAACTGACGGGGCTCGACGCGATCGCGGGATAGCGGGCCTGGAGTGCGCGGGATGCTGAGGCTCGCGCCGCTGCTGATTGGTGTCGCGTTCCTCGACGAGCTGGCGTCGGGGATTCCATTCGTCGGCTCGCCGGAGATCAAGAGCGAGTTCGGCGTGTCGTACGCCGAGGCGGCCGGCTGGCTGCTGTTCGCGATCACGGCGCTCGGCTTCGTGCTCGAGCCGCCGCTGTTCCTGCTCGCAGATCGGCTGCCGCGACGCTGGTTCGTGTGCGGCGGGCTCGCATTGCTCGGACTCGTCTGCGTCGCTGCGGGGCTCGCGCCGGGCTACGGGTTCCTGGTCGTCGCGCTGCTCCTGTACGGTCCGCTCTCGGGCTGCGGCGTCGCGCTCGCGCAGGCGACGCTCGCGGACGCGTCGCGAAGCGGGCTCGAGCGCGCGCTCCTGCGCTGGACGTTCGCGGGTGCGCTCGGCGATCTCGCGACACCGATTCTGATCGCGGTCACGGCGATGTTCGCCTCGGGCTGGCGCACGAGCTTCGTGGCGGTCGGCGCGGTCATGGTCGGATACGCCGCGTTGCTCTGGACGCGCGAGTTTCCCGAGCCGAGCGCGAGCCGCGACGACGCCGAGCCCCGCGCGTCGCTGCGCGCAGCGCTCGTCTCGGCGCTGCGCGAGCCGCTCCTGCTGCGCTGGGCGATCGGCGTGTCGCTGTGCGCGCTGCTCGACGAGATCATGGTCGCGTTCGCGAGCCTGTACCTGCGCGACGTGCTCGAGCTCTCGCTCGCGGAACGCACGAGCGCGCTCTCGGCCGAGATCGTCGGCGCGATCGTCGGGCTGCTCGCCGGCGAGGCTCTGTTGCGCCGAGTCGCGCCGCTGCGCCTGCTGCTCGCGAGCGCGATCGGCTGCGCAGTCTCGTGGTTCGCGTTCCTGTCGGCGCAGAGCGCCACGTCGGCGTCGTTCTGGCTGTTCGTGACCGGCGCGCTGGTCGCGCTGCAGTACCCGATCGCGAAGGCGCAGGCGTACCGCGCGCTGCCCGAGCGCTCCGGCGCGGTGAACGCGGTGCTGACGCTGTTCGGCGTGATCGAGCTGCCGCTGCCGATCGCGATCGGATTCCTGGCGGACCGCTTCGGCCTCGGCGTCGCGCTCGCGACCCTCGCCGTGCAGCCGATCGGCCTGGCGCTGCTGGTCGTCTCGAGCCGCAGGGCTCGCGCGTAGCGCGTCGTCGCTAGGAGCGCGGCGGACCGCTCGCGATGCGCGCGCGCATGCGCTCGAGCGGCCACGGCTCCGTCCAGCTCGCGCCGAAGGCTTCGGGCTTGATGTGCGCGAGCCACCAGGTCGCGCCCGCGCGCGCGTAGGGCTCGACCGGCGTCTCGCGATCGGCGCAGTACACGACGTCGAACGGCGCATCGCCCATGCGCGACGCGCGCAGCAGTGCGACGGCCTCCGCGAGCTGGGCCACGTCGTGCGGCGGGCCGTCGCGAAAGAGCGCGAAGAGTCCGTCCCAGCGTGCGGCCCGAAGGATGGGCGCACGGTGCGGCCAGTACGCCGCGATCCAGATCGGGATGCGCGGCGTCTGCAGCGGCTTGGGCAGGAACTGCGCGCCGCGCACGGCGTGCTCGCGGCCCGAGAAATCGAACGGCTCGCCGCTCCACAGTCCGTTCAGGATCGCGAGCCCCTCGTCGAGCAGCCGCGCCCGGCGCACCAGACCGGTCTCTTCACCAAGCGCTGCCCACTCCACGTCGGCGCCGCCGGCGCTGCCGAGTCCCGCGCCGAAGACGAGCCGCCCGTTCGAGAGTCGATCGAGCGAGACGGTCTCGCGCGCGAGCTTCCACGGGCGACGGCGCGCGATCGGCGTGACGAGCGCGCCGATGCGGATGCGCTCGGTCGCGACCGCGATCGCCGCGAGTGCGATCCACGGATCCACGACCGCTGGCGCGCCGGGACGCGCGATGTGATCCCACAAGAAGAAGCCGTCCCAGCCCGCGCGTTCGGCCTCGCGCGCGAGCTCCGCGAGCAGCCGCGCGTCGCCGAACGGACCGAAGTTCGGCAGGTACAATCCGTGCTTCACGCGCGCCTACGACCTCGCGAGCGGCGGAAACCCCGTGAGATGCAGACCGGCCGTGAGCCCACCGTCGATCACGAGGTTCGCGCCGGTGATCGCGGACGACTCACTCGAGGCCAGGAACAACACGAGATTCGCGATCTCCTCCGGACGCAGCAGCCGGCCGAGCGCGTGCATGTCGGCGAGCTCCTCGCGCGTGCGGCGTCCCGCGCGCAGCATCAGCTCCAGCATCGGCGTTTCGACCACGCCGGGCGAGATCGAGTTCACGCGAATGCCGACGCGGCCGTACTCGATCGCCGCGTTTCGCGTCAGGTTGATCACGCCCGCCTTCGCGGTCGCGTAGGGCGAAGCCAGGATCTCGCCGAACATTCCCTCGACCGAGGCGGTGTTCACGATCGAGCCTCCGCCGCGTTCGAGCATCGCCGGCACGGCCGCGCGAATTCCGTAGAAGACCGCCGACAGCATCACGCGCAGGCTTTTGTCCCAGATCGCGGGATCGATCGTGTGCACGTAGCCGCCGCCGGACCAGGCGGCGTTGTTGAACATGACGTCGAGCCCGCCGAACTCCTTGCAGGCGCGCGAAACTGCGGCTTCGACCTGCGCGAGTTCCGACACGTCGCAGTGCTGGTGCAGCGCCACGCCTCCGCGCGCGACGATCTCCTTCGCGACGCGCTCGCCGGCCTCGTCGTTCACGTCCGCGCAGACCACGCGCGCACCCTCGGAGGCGAGCCGCGCGAGCGTCGCCGCGCCGATCCCCGACGCACCGCCCGTCACGATCGCCACCTTGCCTTCGAGTCTGCCCATCACGTCTCCTGGCGCAGCATTCTATGCCCTCGGGCTAGAATGGCGCATGGCCACGACGCCCTCGAACCCGGAGATCCGCCTGCTCGACGGGCAGTTCTACCTCGACCGGCCCTTCGACCACTACCGCTGGATGCGCCGACACGCACCGGTGTACTGGGACGAGACGGGCAAGCTCTGGGGCGTCAGCCTGCACGAAGACATCATGGCGATCTCGAAGAACCCGGAGGTCTTCTGCTCGCGCATGAGCTCGCGGCCGGACTCGCCGCCGATCCCGTCGATGATCAATCTCGACGATCCGCAGCACCGGCGCCGGCGGAACCTGGTCAACAAGGGCTTCACGCCGCGGCGCGTGGCCGACCACGAGCCGCGCATCCGCGAGATCTGCCGCAGTCTGATCGCGAAGGTGGCTGCGCGCGGCGAGTGCGAATTCGTGCGCGAGGTCGCGGCGCCGCTGCCGATGATCGTGATCGGAGATCTGCTCGGCGTGGCGGCCGAGGACCACGACATGCTGCTGCGCTGGTCGGACGAGCTGATCGCCGCCACCAACGGCACCGCGTCGGTCGAGGTCATGACCCGCGCGGCGCACTCCGCGGGCGAGTACGTGCAGTACGCGCTGCGCGTGATCGCCGATCGGCGCGCGAAGCCGCCGCAGGACGACTTGATGAGCGTGCTCGTGCATGCGGAGATCGACGGCGAGGGGCTCGCCGACGAAGAGCTCGTGCAGGAGAGCCTGTTGATCCTGGTCGGCGGCGACGAGACCACGCGCCACGTCATCACCGGCGGCATGCAGGCGCTGATCCAGAACCCGGCCGAGCGTGCGAAGCTCGTCGCGGAGCCGAGCCTGATTCCGACCGCGGTCGAGGAGCTGCTGCGCTGGGTGACGCCGATCGTGAACATGAACCGCACCGCGACGCGCGACACCGAGCTGCGTGGCCAGAGGATCCGCGAGGGCGACAAGCTGCTGCTCTTGTACCCGTCCGGGAACCGAGACGAGCGCGTGTTCGAGCACGCGGACGAGCTGCACGTCGATCGCGACCCGAACGACCACGTCGCATTCGGCGGCTACGGCGCGCACTCGTGCCTGGGCTCGAGCCTGGCGCGGCTCGAGCTGCGCGTGATGTTCGAGGAGCTGCTCGCGCACCTGCCCGACATGGAGCTCGCGACGAGCGAGAAGCTCGAGCTGCGGCCGTCGAATTTCATCGTGGGCATCGAGCGCATGCCGGTGCGCTTCACGCCGAGGGGGAACTGATGCCGGATCTTTCGGGAAAGGTCGCGTTCGTGACCGCGGGCGCGACGGGGATCGGCTTCGGCTGCGCGCAGACGATCGTCGCATCCGGGGGCCGAGTGATGATCTGCGCGCGCCGCGAGGACACGCTCCGCGAGGCGGTCGACAAGCTCGGACCCAACGCCGCCTGGGTCGCCTGCGACGTGACCGACGACAAGTCCGTCGACGACGCGGTGGCCGCGACCGTGAGTCGATTCGGCCGGCTCGACCTGGCGGTGAACTCGGCCGGCACGGGCAGCGCGGGGCCGCTCTTGCGCACGACGACCGCGGAGTTCGAACGCGTGCTCGCGACCAACCTGACGGGAGCCTTCCGCTGCGTGCGCGCCGAGGCGCGCGCGATGCTCGACGCGGGCGGCGGCAGCATCGTGAACGTGAGCTCGATCGCGGGCGCGCTGACGCACCCGTGGATGAGCGCCTACTGCGTCTCGAAGGCCGGGCTCGACATGCTGACCCGCTGCGCGGCCGATGAGCTCGGCGAGCAGAACATCCGCGTGAACTCGGTGCTGCCGGGGGTCGTGCACACGCCGCTCGCGGCCGCGCTCGCGACGGTGCCGGTCTCGCGCGACGAATACCTGTCGCTGATGCCGATCTCGCGCATCGGCGAGCCCGCGGACGTGGCGAAGCTGGTCGCGTTCCTGCTCTCGGACGAGTCGAGCTGGATCACCGGTCAGCTGATCCCGGTCGATGGCGGACACACCATCCGCAAGGGTCCGAACCTGGTGCCGCTCTTCAAGCAGTTCATCCCGCAGGAGTAGGACACGCGCCCGGCGATTCGCGTACGATCCGCGCGTGCCACCGCTTCGTCTCTACACCAAGATCGCGTACGGAATCGGACAGCTCGGCGAGGGCTTCAAGAACAGCTCCTTCGAGACCTTCCTGTTCTTCTACTACAACCAGGTGCTCGGTCTGTCGGGCACGCTCGCCGGTCTCGCGACCGCGATCGCGCTCGTCTTCGACGCCGTGATCGACCCGATGATCGGCTCGTTCTCCGACGCGCACAAAGGCAAGTGGGGACGCCGTCACCCGTTCATGTACGCGGCGGCGATCCCGTTCGGAATCAGCTTCTACTTCCTGTTCGTGCCGCCCGAAGGGCTCGGCGAGACGGGTCTGTTCGTCTGGCTCACGATGATGGCGATCTCGGTCCGCACGACCATGGCGCTCTACCTGGTGCCGCACAACGCGCTCGGAGCGGAGCTCACGGCCGACTACCACGAGCGCACCGGAATCGTCGGCTATCGCACGCTGTTCGGCGTGCTCGGCGGCGTCGCGACGCTCGTGCTCGGTCTGTTCGTCTTCTTGCGCGCGACGCCCGAGTTTCCGGTCGGGCAGTTGAATCCGCTCGCCTACCCGCACTACGCGTTCTTCTTCGCCTGCGCATCGATCGTGGTGGTGCTGTTGTCCGCGCTCGGCACGCACTCGCGCATTCCCGTGCTGCTCGAACCGCTGCACGTGCACGCCTCGTTCAGCATCAAGCGGCTGACGACGGAGCTGCGCGATGCGCTCGCGAGCCCGTCGTTCCGCTCGCTGTTCGTCGGCGTGCTGATCTTCTTCGTGATGCGCGGAATCCAGTCGGAGCTCGGCCTGCACGTCTCGACCCACTTCTGGGAGCTCACCACACAGCAGATCGGAATCGTCGGCTTGCTCGGCGTATCGGGCATCGTGATCGGCGTTCCGTTCTGGACGATCGCGTCGCGGCGCATCGACAAGAAACCCACGTTCCTGTGGGGCACGCTCGTGTTCGCGATCTTCGCGATGCTGCCGCTCTTGCTGAAGCTGGTCGGTTTCTGGCCGGCAAAAGAGCAGACCGGTCTCTACCTGGGTCTGCTGTCGGTGTGCGGCTTCCTGGCGGCGTTCGGCGGCGGCGCGGGTCTGGTGGCGGCGGGCTCGATGATGGCGGACCTGGTCGACGAGCACGAGTTCGACACCGGCCGGCGCCAGGAGGGCATCTTCTTCGGCGCGATCGCATTTTCCGGCAAGGCGTCGTCGGGACTCGGGCATCTGATCGCCGGCGTCGCGATCGATCTGATCCGCTTTCCCGAGAACGCCGTTCCCGGTCAAGTCTCGCCCGAAGTCGTGCGCCACCTCGGCGTGCTGTACGGGCCGGGCATCTTCTTCATGGGCATCGTCGCGTTCGTGTATCTGGTTCGCTACTCGCTGACACGCGAACGTGTCGCGGAGATCCAGAAGACGCTCGCCGAGCGCAGAGCCGACGCCGGCTGAGCGCGCGCCGCGTCACTCCACGCCGTAGCGGCGCATCAGCCGGTACAGCGTCGTGCGGTCGATCGCGAGCCGGCGCGCGGCTTCGGCCTTCACGCCGTTCGCGTCGCTGAGCGCCCGGCGAATGCGCTCGGCCGCAGCCTGCTCGAGGAAGCCCTGCAGACTCTCGCCTGCTCCCCCCTCGGAGAGCGGCTGGCCAACGCCGATGGCGCCCACTTCCAGCGCAATGTCCGCAATCTCGAGCTCTTCGCCCCGCGCCAGCACCACCCCCCGCTCGATCGCGTTCTCGAGCTCGCGCACGTTGCCCGGCCAGGCGTGCGCGGTCAGCCAGCGCTCGACCTCGGGCTTGAAGCCGCGAATCGTGCGACCGAGCTCCGCGTTCGCGAGCGCCAGGAACCGGCGCGCGAGCGGCAGCACGTCCTCGCGCCGCTCGCGCAGCGGCGGAATCGCGATCGGCACGACCGCGAGCCGGAAGTAGAGATCCTCGCGGAAGCGCCCGGCTTCGACCTCCGCGCGCAGCTCGCGATTGGTTGCGGCCACGACGCGCACGTCGAGCTCGCGCTCGTCGTCGCCGCCCACGCGGCGCACGCGCCGCTCCTGCAACACGCGCAGAAGCTTGGCCTGGAAATCGAGATCGACGTCGCCGATCTCGTCGAGGAACACGGTGCCGCCCTGCGCGCGCTCGAACAGGCCGGGGCGCGCGCGCTCGGCGCCGGTGAACGCGCCGCGCTCGTGACCGAACAGCTCCGACTCGAGCACGCCCGCGGCGAAGGCGCGGCAGTTCGCGGCCACGAACGGACCGCCGACGCGCTCGGAGTGGTAGTGCAGCGCGCGCGCGACCAACTCCTTGCCCGTGCCGGACTCGCCGGTCACGAGCACCGTCGCGCGTCCGCGCGCGGCGCGCCGCACCAGTTCGAGCACGGCTCGCATGCCCGCGCTCTCCGCCACCACGCCGTCGAGCGCGAAACGCTGGCGCAGCTCCGCGCGCAGGAAGCGGTTCTCGCGCGACAGGCGCGTCACGTCCAGCGCCCGGCGCACGAGCGCGATCAGCTCCTCGTTCTCGAACGGCTTCTGCACGTAGTCGAAGGCGCCTTCGCGCATGGCCGCGAGCGCGGTGGGCACGGTCGCGTACGCCGTCATCAGGATCACCGGCAGCTCCGGATCGTGCGCGCGCGCGCGGCGCAGCACCTCGAGTCCGTCGGCGCCCGGCATACGCAGATCGGTGACGAGGCAGTCGACGGGATCGCGCTCGAGCGCCTCCAGCAGCGCAGATGAGTCGGTGAAAGCGCGCGCGTCCAGGCCCTCGCGGCGCAACAGCATCGCCACCACCTCGGCCATGCGCGCCTCGTCGTCGAGCACGGCGACGCGCGCGTTCACACCAGGATCCGCTCGCGCGCGGCTGGCCCCGCGAGCGGCAAGCGCGCGCGCAGACAGGCGCCCGCGAAGTCCGGGCCCGCGCCGCGCCGCTCGACCGCCTCGAGCGAGCCCCCGTGCGCGACCGCGATGCGCCGCGCCATCGCCAGCCCGAGCCCCGTGCCGCGCGGCTTGGTGGTGTGGAACGGCTCGAAGATCCGCTGCGCATCCGCTCGCGCGATGCCGGGCCCCGCGTCCGCGACTTCGAGCAGCGCCTCGTCGCCCGCGGCGTGCGCGCGCAGCTCGATCGGCCCCACCTGCTCCATGGCCTCGATCGCGTTGGTGACCAGGTCGAGCAGCATCTGCGCGAGCAGATCCGGATCGCCGCGCAGCTCGCCCAGGTTGACGTCGACCTCGCGCCGCGCCTCGATGCCGCGCTCGCGCAGGGAGGCGTCGGCGAGGTGCAGCACGCGGTCGAAGAGCTTCTCGACCGAGCAGCTCGAGGCGCGCAGCTCGGTCGGCCGTGCAAAACCGAGCAGCGACTTCACCAATCCGTCGAGCCGATCGGTCTCCTCGCGAATGAACTGGCAGGCGCGGTAGGCCTCGTCGGCGGGGTCGAAGCTCTCCTGCACCATCGTCGCGGAGGCGCGGATCACGCCGAGCGGGTTGCGCACCTCGTGCGCGATGCCCGCCGCGAGCCGGCCGAGCGAGGCGAGCTTCTCGTTCTGCAGCCGCGCTGCGTGGGTCGCTTCGAGCTCGGCGAGCTGACGCGCGATGGTGTCGGCGTCCGCGCGCGCCTGCGCGCGCGCACGGACCAGGCGCCCGATCAGGAAGCCCAGCAGTCCGGAGCTCGAAGCGAAGGTCACGATCACCGCGAGCGTCGCGCTGCGCCCGCCCACGGTCATCTCGACACCGGAAGCCAGCAGGAACGCGGTGTCGAGCGCGCCGAGCGCCAGGCCCGCGAGCCCGCCAACCACATCCCAGCGCCGAGTCACCATCCGTTTCTCCAGCCGCACGCGCGATCTTAGCAGCGCACGTCGCAAGGCCCGTGCCCGACGCGCGTGCGCCGGCGGCGCGCGGCGCGGGACGAAGCGTTGCAGCGCCGCAACACCCGTGGCGGCTGCGCGACACTCGCTTTGACGCGGACCGCTCCGCTTCGCGCGCGAAGCGGGCACGCGCCTTGCTCATGCGTTCCGCACAAGGAGGTTCAATCATGAACGCCAAAGTCATCGCTCTCGGAACGCTACTTGCCGTATTCACGCTCTTCTCGGTGGCGGCGCTTGCGCAGATGGGGCCCGTTGCCTTCTTCGCGGCGCACTCCGCGAACCTCGCCACGATTCAGGTCTTCGCCGATCTCGTGATCGCGCTGACGATCGTGTTGGGTTTCGTGTGGCGCGACGCGCGCGAGCGCGGGCTCCCGTGGCTGCCCTACGCGGTCGCCACGTTGTTGGTCGGCTCGATCGCACCGCTCGCCTACCTGATCCACCGCGAGCTCGCTTCGCGATCGCAGGCCCGGAGCGCGGCGCGGCCGACCCAGGCGCGCGCCGTCTAGACGATCCCCGCGTCCCGCAGCTTCGCGCGCGCATCGGCGTCGATCCCGACCTCGGCCAGGATCTCGTCGGTGTGCGCGCCGAGCGCGGGCGCACCGCGTCGCACCTTCACCGGCGTGCGCGAGAACTTCGCGGCGGGCCCGATGATCGGCGCGAGCTTGCCGTCCTCCTGCACGACGTTCTGCAGCATGTCGCGCGCTTGCACCTGAGGGTCGCGCGCGGACTCCGCGTAGCTGCGCACCGCGCCCGCGGTCAGGCCGGCGGCCGCGCACTCGCGCTCGACCTCGGCCGCGGAACGCCCGGCGCAGAACTCCGAAACCAGGCGGTTCGCCTCGGCGCGATTGGCGACGCGCTTCGCGGTGACCGCGAACTCGGGATCGTCGGCGAGCTCGGGCCGGCCCATCAAGCGCGCGAGCACCTTCCAGTGCGAGTCGAGCAGAACACCCAGATAGATCCAACCGTCGCGGCAGCGGAATGCGCTCGCGGGACCGCAGAAGCTGAACTCGTTGCCCCAGCGCTCGAGCGGAACGTCGAGCGCCCCGAGCGTCGGGTTCGCGTTCGAGGTGGCGAGCAGCCCGTCGAGCAGCGCGACGTCGATGTGCTGCCCCTCGCCCGTTCTGGCACGGTGCGCGTGCGCCGCGAGCGCGGCGAGCGCCGCGTGCATTCCCCCGAGGTCGTCGGCGAGCCAGGTCCCGGACTTCATCGGGTCGCCGTCCGGACTTCCGTTCAACGACATGTAGCCGGAGCGCGCCTGCGCGATCGGGTCGTAGCCGGCGCGGTCGTGATCGGGGCCGAACTGGCCGAAGCCCGAGACCGAGACGTAGATGACGTCCGGTCGGACGCGACGCACGTCGGTGTAGCCGATCCCCCAGCCCGCGAGCGTTCCCGGGCGGAAATTCTCGACCACGAAGTCGCAAGTCGCGGCCACGCGCAGGAACACGTCGCGGCCCGCCGCCTGACGCAGGTCGAGCGTCAAGCTGCGCTTGTTCCGGTTCACCGTCGCGTTGAACGCCGAGATCGGACGATCGTGACCGGGCAGGAAGGGCGGCAGGCGGCGTGCGACCTCTCCGCCGGGAAGCTCGACCTTGATCACGTCCGCGCCGAAATCGCCGAGCAACGCGGCGCAGAACGGCCCCGCCCAGGTGGTGGCGGCCTCGAGCACCCGCAGGCCAGCGAGAGGGCCGGTGAGATCCGAGCGCGCCTCTGCGAAAAACTCGAGTTTCTCCATCACACCACGCCGAGCATCTGTTCCGTCTGCGACCTCGCTTCGTACGGGCGGCGCTCGATGTCGGCGGTGGCGACCGCCAGGTCGAGCCGCGGCACGGGCTGCGCGTCGCGACAGTACACGTAGGCGGTCGCGCAGTAGTCGTCGACGCGCTCTGCCAGGCCGTGCACGGCGACGGCCGGGTTGTTGCGCAGCCAACCGGCGCCGGCGGCGGGGTTCGTGCGCTCGAAGCGCGCCAGCTCCGCCTCGGCGCCCTTCGGCACGACGGCGTAGCCGATCTGCTGAATGGTCACGCGCAGGTCGCGCGCGAACACCACCGGATCGAGGACGTGCCAGCGGTAGAAGCTGGTGAACTCTGGCATCGCCGCCCCCTCTGGCGGCCGCACCTCGTGCGGCACGCCGCCGTATAGCGCGAAGTGCGTGCCCATGCCCCAGGCGGTGCCGACGTAGTCCTCGAGTCCGGTGCCGCAAATCGTCGGGTGCGTGGTGTCGCCGTCGCGGAAGATCTTCAGCTCGCCCTCGCCGTACCAGACGAAGTTCGCTGCGGGCAACGGCCGGATGCCGACGTTGCAGCCGAGAAAGCGGCCAGGTCCGCGCAGCCCTTCGGCGATCGTGAAGTCCTGTGCGAGTCGCGTGGGATTCTCGCGCCGGAACGACACGTGCAACAATCCGGTGTCGGCCGACAGCTTCGGCTCGAGTGTGTAGTCGAGCTGGTAGTAGAGGAACATCGGGCGGCTCGCGCCGTTCGTGACCTCCACGCGGATCCGGCGCCGGAATGGGATCGGCAGGTAGGCATTGAAGCCGCGCCCCTCCTGCGCAGCGAACAGTGCCGAGACGTAGGGCGCGGGCCGGCCGTGCGGCAGCCCGAAGAAATCCAGGCAGGGCACGGAGATCGACGGCTCCGCCGCGCCGTCGTAGAAGACTTCGAGCACGAGCGCGCGCATCCACTCCGGGCGCGCGGGCGGGAACGTCATCCACACGTGGCGGATCGTGCCGGGCCCCTCGAGGTCGGCGAGCACGACGCGCTCGCCGGGCGCGAGCTCTCGCATGGGAGCGCCTTTGCGGCCGCCGAACGCGCTGCCACCGGCGCCCCGCGCGCCGGTCGGGTTCTCGAACGTGACCGCGCGCGAGTCGAGCGAGAGGTCGATCTGCGAGACGTCCGCGATTCCGCTCATCGCACGACTCTACCGCGAACGAATCGGTCGAGGGAAGGCGAGTGGACGTGGTACCGTGATTCGCCGCTACGGCTAGCGAAGGAGCGCGCATGCTCGAGCAGCTCGTCGACCTCGATCGCTACCCGCTGCACGATCTCGACTCAGCTCGCGGCAGGGCCGTGATCGCGGCCGCGCGCGCCGACGTCGCGCGCATGGGCGCGGCGGAGCTGCCCGGCTTCCTCACGCCGCGCGGCCTCGCGCTCGCGCTCGCCGACGCGCGAACGCTTGCGAAGCTCGCCTACCGCAGCGGGGGAATGGGCACCGCCTACCTCGAGCTGCCGGACGCGTCGTGGCCGGCCGAGCATCCGCGCAAGCACTTCGCGCGCTACGACGTGGGCGTGGTCGCGTACGACCAGTTCCCGCACGAGTCGCCGATCCGCCGCCTCTACGAAACGGACGCGCTGATGAACTTCGTGGGCGTGGTGCTCGATTTCGGAAAGCTGTTCCGCTACGCCGACCCGTTCGGTGCGCTGAACCTCGCCGTCATGCGCGACGGCGATCAGCTTCAGTGGCACTTCGATCAAACCGACTTCGTGATCTCGCTCGCGCTCGAAGACTGCGAGGAGGGCGGCGACTTCGAGGTCGCGCCCAAGATTCGCTCGCGCGGCGACGAGCACTACACGCAAGTGAGTCGGGTCCTGCGCGGGGAGTCGGATCTGGTCGTGCGGCTGCCGATGCACCCGGGCACGCTGCTCATCTTCGAGGGCCGCAACTCCGTGCACCGCGTGAGCCCCCTGCGCGGGCCGACCGATCGCCTGGTCGCGCTGCTCGCCTACGACACCAAGCCCGGTACGGTGAGCTCGCCGCTCCTGCGCATGGCGCGCTACGGCCGTGCCGGCTAGTCCGAGCGCGCGCAGCGAGCGCGACGCGCTCGGCGAACTCGCGATCCCGGCCGATGCGCTGTGGGGCATCCACACGGCGCGCTCGCTCGCGAACCTGCGCTTCTCGCGCCGCACGCTCGGCGAGGCTCCGACCTACCTGCGCGCGCTCGCGCGCGTGAAGCGCGCGGCGTCGAGAGCGAACCTGCGCGCGGGTGTGCTCGAGCCGCGCGTGGCCTCGGCCATCGAAGCAGCCACGTTCGCGCTCGAGCACGGCGCGCACGTCGACCAGTTTCCCGTCGATCTGCTCGGCGGCGGCGGCTCGATCGGCGTGCACATGAACTTGAACGAGGTGCTCGCGAATCTCGCCAACGAGGCGCTCGGCGCGCGCCGCGGCGACTACGCGCCGGTGCGTGTGCTCGAGCACGTCTCGGCCTCGCAGTCGACGGCCGACGTCTGCCACACCGCCGCGCGGCTCGCGATCCGCGCGCACGCGCAGCGCCTCGATGCCGCGCTCGAGAGCGCGCTGGCGGGCCTTCAGGCGAAGGCCGCGGAACTCGAACCGATCGCGACGCTCGCGCGCACCTGCCTGCGCGACGCGCTGCCGGTCTCGGCGGCCGTGCTCGTGCTCGGCTGGGCGCGTCTGCTCGCACGCGCGCGCGTCGAGCTCGAACGCTCGCTCGCGCCACTCGACGCGGTCGCGCTCGGCGGGACGGTTGTCGGCACCGGTGCGGGCGCGCCGCCGCGCTACCGCGAGTGCGTCGTTCCGATCCTCTCCGAGCTCGAGGGCCGCGCGCTCACGTCCCGCGCAAATCTTCCCGACGCGCTGCAGAACGGCGACGACCTGGCCACCGTGTCGCGCGCGACGGTCGCGGTCGCGAACGCGCTCGCGAAAATCGGCCAGGATCTGCGCCTCCTGTTTTCCGGGCCCGAGGGCGGCTTCGCGGAGCTCGATCTGCCGCACGTGCAAGCGGGCTCGAGCTTCTTCGCGGGCAAGGCGAATCCGGTCGTGCCCGAGACCGCGATCGCGTGCGCGCTGCAGGTGCTCGGCCTCGACCGCACGGTGCAGGCCGCCGTCGAACGCGCGGAGCTGCACTTGCACGTGTTCGACGGTCTGGCGGCCGCGAACCTGTTCGAAGCGCTCGAGCTCGCGTCCCACGCGCTGACGCTGCTCGACGCGCGCTGCTTGCGCGGTCTGCGCGCGAACCAGGCGCGCTGCGAAGCGCTCGCTGCGAGCGCGCTCGCTACGTGATGCGAACCCGCGGCGTCTCGTCGCGGTGCTTGCGCAGGTACGGCATGAACGGCGTGCCGCCCGTGCCCACGGCCGTGGGATTCGACGCCGACGCCTGACTCTGGCGGTGGATGTAGCGCGCCGCGTAGTCGAGGTGCGTCGAGCGGAACGCCTCGAGCCAGCGCAGGCACTCGTTGTAGGCTTCGCGCAGCTCGGTGCCGCCGCAGGCCAGCACCGCCTCGCGCAGCGACGGAGCGGTCTCGACCGCGGCGATGAACGCCTTGTGGCGCGGCGGCATGTAGTCGCGCATCTCGAGCAGGTACGCGCGCAGCGGATCGTCCGCGTGTACGACGCCGAGCGCGGCGTCGAGCGCCGGTACGATCCCGCTCTGCGCGCCCGTCTCGCCGCG